>JABDCI010000020.1:22392-24573 GCA_013288215.1 Verrucomicrobiota bacterium
AGAATTCGGATTCATCACGATTGCCGATTCACACACGACAGGGTCCTCTCTCATGCCGCAGAAAAAAAATCCGGACGTGGCGGAACTCGGACGCGGCAAGTCAGGACGCCTCATCGGAAACCTCGTCTCCTCGCTCACCACCCTCAAGGGCCTGCCGATGACCTACAACCGCGATTTGCAAGAAGACAAGGAACCGCTCTTTGATTCTGCCGACACGCTCACCTCCACCCTCTCTGTTTTTGCGGGAATGATTCGCGCCACACATTTCAATCAAGAAACATGTCTCACCGCGGTCTCGGATCCTACCTTGCTTTCCACGGAACTCGCCGACCATCTTGTCTGCAAGGGAGTTCCTTTCCGCGAGGCGCATCATGCCGTGGGCGCCGCCGTCCAGCTCGCGGAACATAAGGGCCGCAGGCTCGACGAACTGCAGCCTTCCGAGTGGAACAGCATTCATCCGCTCTTCGGCGATGAAGTGACCAATTGTCTCAACGTGTACGAGGCATTGTGCGCGCGTGACAACTTGCCGGGGTCACCGGGACAAAGACAGGTGGAAAAACAGCTCGCTATCTGGAAGAAGAAACTGCAGAAACCGGCTTAATCCGCCCCCATCGCGGGGATCGCGTTCTTCCGCTCCTTCATGGCGAAATAAAGATTTCGCGTGTAGGGAATCCATGTGAAGAGATAGGCGAAAATGAACACCGAGTCGCGCTGGTGCATGGCGTAGATGAGGAGGCAGAGCGAACCAAGCAGGCTGCAATACCAGAACGCGAGCGGCACCACGACCTTCTTCTCCCGTTCCGTCGCGATCCACTGGATCACAAATCGTGAGAAGAACACGAGATTGCCAGCCCAGCCCAGGAGTTTCCAAAAGGTCCACGTGATGCCAAGGAACTTGCCGTCGATCATGAGGTGATCCATGAATCTAGGTTCCTTCCTTCATTTCCGCGATTTGATAGCCGAGTTTGCGGCTCTTCATCCAGCGCACCGCCAGAAGATCGACGAACGATTTGAAAAGACGGTTCCAGACGCCATATTTGGATTCACCTGCGAACCGTTCCCGCGGCGTGATGGGAATCTCCACCACCTTGCGTCCCTCCATGCGAAAAAGCGTCGGCAAGAACCGGTGTGCGCCGCGAAAAAACTTGATCTCATGGAGACATTCGCGCTTGAACGCACGATACGTGCAGCCGGCATCGGCGATCTCCTCGTCGCTCAATTTGTTCCGCACCCAGTTGGCCGTCTTTGAGGAAGCACGCCTCAGCCAGTTATCCGCCCGCTCATGGACGCGCGATCCACAGACGCAATCGGCCTGCTCCAGGGCTTCAAGAAATTTGGGGATGTCCCGCGGATCATTCTGCAGGTCAGCGTCAAGCGTGACAATCACTTCGCCTCGCGCAGCCTTCATTCCCGCAGCGGAAGCCGCCGTTTCGCCGCAATTGAAAGCAAATCGTTGAGCGCGCCAACGGGAATCGCGCCTTACGAGGTCGGATAGAATGTGCCAGCTCCGGTCGCAGCTTGCGTCGTCCGTCACAACGACTTCATAATCGTTCGACACCGTATTCATCGCCTCGGTGATTTCCGCATAAAGGCGCTCGAGGTTCTCCTCTTCGTTGTAGACGGGAATGACGAGCGAAAGACGCGGCATAAAAAGAATTTTTTACCGCGTTTCCCTTCAATTTGGAAACGAAAAGCGAATGGCGTAGTTCTTCCATTTCGCGCACATCCACCGGTTCGTCAAACCGGCACCAATGTTTTGGATACCGATGCTTTGAGAAAGGCGCCAACCTGCTTGCACACCTCGTCGACCTCCCCTTCAGTGATCTTCGGAAAGATGGGAAGCGAAAGAATGCGGTCGACGATACGCTCCGTGACGGGCAGCTTCGGCAAATTCGAATAGAGTCGCGTGATCGCGGGCTGCTTGTGGTTGGGAACGGGATAGTGAACGCCGGTCCCAATGCCGTGACCTTTGAGATGCGCGGCCAATGCATCGCGGCGATCCACCTGAATGACAAACATATGGTACACGGGCTCGCATCCCTCGCGCTCGATCGGAAGCCGAACTTCGGGAAAATCCTTAAGACGCTCGCGATACCATCCGACGGCCTGGCGGCGGCGCGCGTTAAAATCCTCGAGATGTCTCAACTGTTCCCTGCCAATCGCAGCCTGAATTTCATTAAA
>JABDCI010000020.1:24583-28783 GCA_013288215.1 Verrucomicrobiota bacterium
GATATATTTGTCCTTGCGGCCATGATTGCGCATCATGCGCAGCTTCTCAGCAATCGCATCGTCATTTGTCGTGATGCAGCCGCCATCGCCGAACACCGTGAGATTTTTTGACGGAAAAAAGGAAAACGCTCCGAAAGGCGCGATCCCTCCCACTTTTCGTTTTTGCCAGGCGGCACCCTGCGCTTGGGCGCAATCCTCAATCCAAAAAAGTTTGTGTTTTTCGGCGATGGCCTTGATCTTCCCGATCTCGGCGGGATGACCGTAAAGATGCACCGGAAGAATGCCGACCGTGCGCGGCGAAATCAGGGCTTCGAGCTGTGTCACGTCGAGCGTGTAACTTTCGTCCACGTCGATAAAAACAGGTTTTGCCCCCACCTGAACGATCGGTTCGATGCTGGGAAACGCCGTATGCGAAGGAACGATGATCTCATCGCCCGACTTGACACCCAGCGCGAGAAGCAGCATGTGAACGCCCGACGTCCATGAACTTGTCAAAACGCAATGCTTCACACCCGTGTGAGCGGCAAGCTCCTTTTCAAACGCCGTGCATTCCTTTCCGAGGATGTAAATTTCCGAATCAACGGCATCGAGGATTTTCTGTTTGATAACGTCATCAATATAGACGCGGGAAAGAGGGATTTTCACAGTTTGTCATTCTGCCGGTCAACGGGAACGAGTGCAAGCTTTCTGCAGGGTCGAGAACGTCCTTCCAAGGGCGGAAAGACGCGTTTCGGCCATGCCTGAAGCCGGCTATTTTTGTTTTTTGCTTGAGAGCACCGATGCGTAGAAGTCCAAGAGCTGGGTGACGTTCTTTCGAACATCAAACCGCTCTTCCAGAACCAGACGGCTTTCCTGCCCCATTTTTGTGGAAAGATTTGAATCGACCAAAATAGACTTCAGAGCTGCGGCGAGCGCCTCGGGCGATTCCTTCGGAACCAGCAATCCATTGCGTCCATGCTGAATAATTTCGTTGATTCCCGCGACGTCGCTCCCCACCACGGGCTTTCCGAAAGCCATGGCTTCCATAAGCGAAAAACCCAGCCCTTCCCACAGCGAGCAGAGCGTGACGACATCGGCCAGCTGAAAAATGTCATAAACATCTTCGCGTGCGCCGATGAAATGGAAATGGGACTGGAGATTCAATGCGTCACGAAGTTTTTCAAGACGTTCCCGTTCTTCGCCGTCACCGGCAAGTATGAATTGGGCGTTGGGCGAAGCATTCACCACGATCCGCGCCGCGCGAATGAGCGTCTCAAGCGATTTTGAAAAATGAAGACGGGCGGCGCATACAACCGTGGGTCCGATAGGCACATTCAATGCGAGCCGCTTGTCGGCCAATTCAAAAGGAGTGCGCCGATGAAGCGCCCATCCATGGACAGGCAGCCCATAATAAACGGTACGCACTTTCCCACGAGGCAACTTCTCTACTTCGACGAAGGAGTCCTCCACGGCGTGTGAAATCATCACCACGCCATCCCCCCATTTCGCGAGAAGACGCTCCTCGGCACGCGTCTTCCACGATCGATGGAGGCAAAGATTGTCTTCGGAGGCGATGATGCATGGCACGCGCGCTGCCAATGCGATCCAGCGGCCGAGGTGGTTCATTTTGACCGTGTTGGAATGAACCACGTCAAAAGCATGAGAGCGAAAAAATCGGTACATCGTCCATTCTCGGCGTCCTGCCCGAGTCCATCCCAGGAGACGACCCGTTCGGCGGGAATCTTCAATTCCGAGCGCAGGCTCACTTTTCCAGGCCAATCATGGAGGACACCGACCCACACTTCATGGCCCAGCTCATGCATCGCATTCGCGAAATGGACAACGGAACGCTTGATCCCATCGTAGGCAAAAGTGCTGAGAAGAAGGCAAATCTTCACAGGGCGGAAAAGTTTCTATCAGATCTTCCGAGCTAGCACCATCAAGCACCCGCGCCAACGCGGCACGAGGCTCGTGATCCAACCATGTGGCCGGCCTCGCTCCATGCAGGAGCTGTAGCACGCCTTTTGAACGCGAAAACCAGTTTCCTGCAGCAATTCCTTCAGTTCCAGCATCGTGTATTCGCGAATATGAGTCAGCTGTTCGGTAATGTTATCGGTCGGCACATCCGGAAAACCCTCCAAAGGATTTTTTCCGCTCAGAAGTTTAAGAATATTGGCAAGGCGCGCGAAATGAGGCGTGGTAACGAGCAGATATCCATCCGGAACCAGCAATCGATGCAGTTCTCGCAGGACGAGGTGCGGCGACAGCCTCAGGTGTTCGAGTACTTCAGAAAAGAGAATGCCCTGGAATGTTTCCTTCAGAAACGGAGTGGGAGTGACGCCTAATTTTCCTGCATGGACAGGGATATTGTGCGCACGTGCAAGGTGGCAATAGATGGGAATGTTTTCCCCCACTTCAAGGCCGACACACTCCCAGCCGCTCACTTGGTTCAAGAGGACCGGAATAAAACCATAGGCGATGCCGACATCGAGCAATTTCGCGCCGGAACCGGGCGGTTCGGGCCACATCGAAACGACATCCAGAAACCGCTCGCGTTCATGGGCAAGATAGTCCCGAACGCTTTCCAAAGAAATGGTGCGGCCCCGATAATCCACTGCCGTCTTTGAATAGAGCTGAGGCAGAGATCTCTCGCATTCAAGGAGCTTCGCTGTGGCTTGGTCTCTTGAGATCATGCGGAACACAACCTTTCTCAGTTCTTCGGAGATCGGGCAACATCTTTTGTGAAAGAACGGATTTGATTTCCATCCCAAAAAGGGAGCTTGCGCACGGAAAAAGATTGTCATTCCGACAGATCCTGGGAATCTTGCAATTCCATGGCAGCCATTCCCTCTCCAATTCCTCTCGAAGACTCTTGGACCGATGTGCTTCAGAAGGCGCTCAACGGAACAGGTATCGACGATAAAAATTTGGCGCCCTCGGCAAACATCACGCCAGCAAAGCTGAAATCAATTCTCGCGGGAGAGATTCCTTCCGAGGATACATTACGGCGTCTGGCCATCGGCCTGGGCCTGCGTCCCGCCCCTTTCCTCGACCTCGCGTTCCAGCGGTACAAACCCGCGCTGTTCGACGCGGGGACATGGACGGGTGTTCAGCCCATTGCGAGCCGGTACATGGATGCGATCGTGAATTGTTATCTGATCTGGGACGTGAAGACTCGCGAAGCGATCCTTTGCGACACCGGCACGGATCTAAGCGCCGTCCGCCAAGAGATCGAGACCCGTGGTTTGAAACTCACAACTCTTTGCATCACCCATGCGCATGGAGATCATGTCGCTATTCTCCAAGAGCTCAAGCTGGCGTATTCCCCGAAAATTTATGCTCCGAAGGAGGAGCCTGTCGATGGATCTTCGGGTGTGGGCGAAGGCGATGAAATCCAGATTGGCTCGCTCCGTGCGCGAGTCCTTCTGACGGATGGCCACAGTGCGGGCCATGTGACTTATCTATTTACAGGGCAGAGCGGATGGCCCGCTCCCGTGGCAGTGGTGGGAGACGTTCTTTTTGCAGGCTCGATGGGTGCGGGAAATGTCTCTTATCCCCGCCTGAGAGACCACCTCCAGAGCAAAATCTTGACGTTGCCCCCGAAAACCCTTCTTTGCCCGGGACACGGGCCCACATCGACTGTGGAGCAAGAAGAAAAACAGAATCCTTTCGGTTGAGACTCTTGCGCATCGTGATAGTCCGCGCTATTTTAAATTCTGAGAATATGAATCACCCCGACGAAGAAATGTTCGACGACCTGCACCAGGGAGTCGAGGCACTCAAGGAAGCAGCCAGTACACAAACGATTCCCTTGAGCCAGAAGGCAGTCGAATCCATCCAGCGATTGGAGAACGCAGTTCCCATGGTTCGGAGCCGTTTCGTGGCACTCAAAAAACGCATTGCAGATCAGGCGCTTCGTGCGGCGAAGAAGACCAATACCGCTGTCCGGGAGCATCCATGGCTTTTCACGCTCAGCGCCCTTGGCATGGGGCTTCTTGCAGGAGTCGCCATAACCTCCGGCGAAAACGAAGAGCCGTCGGAAGGTTAACCTGTTTGACGGGAGCCGCGACCGTCGGTCGGATCCCCACATTACATTTTGAGGATTTTGTCGAGAGCCTTGGATGTATGCCGCAAGGTCGCTTCAGTCGCGGGGAGGACCTCTGCTGTGATACTCCGATTGTAGCCTTGTTTCCTCAATGCTTTCATCACTTCCTTGAAGGG
>JABDCI010000021.1 GCA_013288215.1 Verrucomicrobiota bacterium
TCTTTTGACCCAGCCTTTTTATGAAATGACGCTCCTGCGGCGCATCCCAGCGACTGTGTTTTGGCCGCAACCAGAAGTGGCCTCGGCCCTCGTTCGTCTTGTTCGGCGAGAGAAGCAGCCATTCGCGAGCGCTGGCCAAGAGACGCATTTTCGCCAGAAGGTAAAGCAGGCATTTCAGAAGCGACGCAAAACGCTGGGAGCGATTTTTGGCAGCGAACTTGTCGCCGATGTTGCGGGAGAACGGCGTCCCGAGGAGCTATCTGTCGAGGAATGGACCCGCATGACGACGCGCGCCGACTGGCGCGCTGAAGATGAAATGTTCGATGTCGTGAATGAACGAAACGAAGTCTTGGAACAAAAACCCCGCTTTGAGGTGCATCGCGCCGGGTTGCTCCATCGTGCCGTGCATATCTTTGTCTTGAACAGGGAGGAAAAGTTGCTGCTGCAAAAGCGGTCGATGTACAAGGATGTTGCGCCAGGCACATGGGATTCTTCTGCGGCGGGCCATCTTGCGGTGGGCGAGTCATACGATGCCGCCGCGGAGCGAGAAATCATGGAGGAACTTGGAGTCAGGATCGAGTTGCGTCCCGTGTGGCCATTAAAAGCATGCGAAGATCTCGGCTGGGAATTTATTTTACTCTATCAAGGGCGGTGCGAGGGGCCCTTTCGGTTTCCTTCCACGGAGATTTCAGAAGTGAAGTGGTGGACGCCCGAGGAGATCGACGCGGCCATCGCCAGTCAGCCCGATGAATTCGCCCGTTCCTTTCGGTATATTTGGCGGCAGTGGCGGAAAGTTTAATGGTTTTCCTTGTGTTGCTGGACAGCAATGACTTTGCGTCACCATTCCGCAATGGCAACAGGCGTTGCGCATGAAGATCAGGGTGGGAATTCTGCCGGATGCCGTCCGAATGCTTCGTTCCGAAAACAACGAACTTCTTCAAAGAGCTTTTGCCTTAAGAGAGCATGGCTGAAAGTCCCTGCTGAAATTCGGAAGGAGAAATTCCGAAGTCGGCTTTGGCAGCCGCAAGGTCGCCCACATTGTCCTCTTCGAGCATGATCAACTGATCGCGATTGAGGAGGGGTTTGGAGAGGAATGTTTCCATCAGCCAGGCGATGACGGTTGCAAATTCAAAGGGCACGGGCACGAGGACGACCTTGGGCTGGATGAGGAGGCTTTGAAACGCCGCAATCGGGATGAGAAAGTGCGACCAGTCTCCGATCCAGCGCTTGAACGGCGGCTGGATTTCCTTCACTTCGTGTCCCTGAACTTCGCAGATCGTTCGAACTATTTCACGCAAACGCAGCGGACTCGGTCCGCAAAGATCGTACGTTTTGCCGATGGATTCTGATTTTGAAACGGCTCCGGCAAAACAGCGGGCAACATCGGCAACGGGAATCGGTTGAAGATGTGCGTGGCCGCCCAGCATCACGGGCATGGTAAAAAGCTGGAGCCAGTTCATGGGCGGACGCGTCATGCGTGCGAAGAAATTGACGAATCCATCGCCCCGTCCGTAAATAATAGAGGGACGGAAAATCGTCCAGTCGAGGCCGCTGACGCGCACTGCCTCCTCCCCAGCCCACTTGGAACGATGATATTGGCTCCGCGCGTTGGCGCGTGTTCCGAGTGCGCTCATATGGATAAAACGTTTTACTTTCGCTTTTTTCGTTTCTTTGAGAAGATTTTCCGTGCCGACCCGGTGAACCCGGTCGAAGGTATTTTCGCCGACTTCTGCGATGACACCGACAAGGTGCATCACGGCATCGATTCCTTCCATGCAGCCCGCGAGCGAAGGCCCATGGAGAATGTTCCCGATGAAGGTCTCCACATCGGGACGGCCCTGAAACTTGGCGCCGCCGCTTTCACTTCGGATCAAAACGCGAACCGAATGGCCATCCGCGAATAATTGTCTTAAAATTTCCGATCCGACAAAGCCAGTGGCTCCCGTGAGCAGAATTTTCATAGCTTTAGCATAATCGGGTTATTCGCCGACCTGCTAGAAAAATATCGGAATGACCAAGATGGCGACAATGTTGACGACCTTGATCATGGGATTGATCGCGGGTCCGGCCGTGTCCTTGTATGGGTCGCCGACCGTGTCTCCTGTCACGGCGGCATCATGTGCGGGCGATCCCTTGCCGCCGAAATATCCTTCTTCAATATACTTCTTTGCGTTGTCCCACGCGCCACCGCTGGAAGTCATTGCAATGGCGACGAAAAGGCCGGTCACAATCGTTCCCACAAGCAATCCGCCCAAAACGACCGCGCCAAGTTGAGGGATAGCTGCTACGACCGTCACAAAAATAATAGGGAGCAGGGCGGGATAGATCATCTGGATGAGCGCAGCCTTCGTCACAATGTCGACACAAGAACCGTACTCGGGCTTTTCGGTGCCGAGCAAAATGCCTGGTTTTGCCTGAATCTGGCGGCGTACTTCCTTCACGACCGCGCCAGCGGCCTTGCCGACCGCGTCCAGGCATTCAGCTGTGAAAAGAAATGGCAGCAGGCCGCCAATAAAAAGACCGATGATGACCCGCGGCTCTTGAAGGGAGAATTCCAAACTGCGCAGTTTTTCGAGAGAGTGAAGTTCAATCCAGTGCGCGCGCAACTCTTCAACGTAGGAACCAAAGAGCACAAGGGCTGCAAGGCCCGCTGAAGCGATGGCGTAACCTTTGGTGACTGCCTTCATTGTGTTGCCGATCGCGTCGAGATGGTCCGTAATGTTGCGCACATTGCTGGGAAGGCCGCTCATGACGGCAATGCCGCCGGCGTTGTCCGTAATCGGGCCGAACGCGTCGAGCGAGATGATGATGCCCGCCATCGAGAGCATGGAAACCACCGAGATCGCGATGCCGTAGAGACCGGCAAAATGATAAGAAAGAAGAATGGCGATGCCGATGAAGCCGACGGGAAGAGCTGTGGCATGTTGACCCACTGCGAGACCTGCGATGATGTTGGTGGCATGTCCGGTCTCGCTCGCTTCCGCAATGCGGCGCACGGGGCTATATGAAGTAGAAGTGTAATAGTCGGTGATCGCCACCACCACAGCGGTCATGACCAATCCGACCAAAGAAGCGAGATAAAGCTGGTTGGCTGTTCGATGCCCCACCGAAAGATCGAGGCCGTCAGGGAAAAGAATGAGCGTGACTGGCCAATAAAGGAGCGCAGAAACGAGGGCGCTGCAAACGACACCGCCAGTGAGCACTTTCATGGGTTTGCCGCGGAAAAAGTTGATGGAGACAATGCCAAGAATGCCGCTGATGACTGAAATGCCTCCAAGGAGGAGGGGATAAACCACGACAGCGTTCGATTTGAGGGTGAGGGTGCCGATGAGAATGGCGCCGATGAGGCTGACTGCATACGTTTCGAATACGTCCGCTGCCATGCCGGCACAATCGCCGACGTTATCGCCGACGTTGTCGGCGATGACTGCGGGATTGCGCGGATCATCTTCCTCAAGCTTGGATTCGATCTTTCCGACAAGATCAGCGCCCACGTCGGCGGCCTTCGTGTAGATGCCGCCTCCCAGGCGCGCGAACACGCTGATAAGCGAAGCCCCGAGCGCGAGTCCCACAAGACTGCGAACATCGTGTTTCCAAAGATAGAAAAGTCCGACGGCGAGCAAGCCGAGCCCGACAACGAGCAGTCCGGTAACCGCGCCTCCATTGAAGGCGACCTGAAGAGCCTTGTGACGATTTTCCGTTGCGCCCTGCGCGGTGCGCACGTTCGCGAGGACAGCGATACGCATGCCGATGTAACCCGCCGAGAGGGAGCATACGGCTCCCAAAACAAATCCCGAAGCGACGAGCAAAGGATTTTTTGGATAATAATAAGCAATCAGCGCCGCCATCGGAAGGGCAATGACGCTGATCGTCACGACTTGGCGATTGAGATATGCCTTGGCACCTTCTTGAATAGCAGCGGCAACCTCCTGCATTTTCGCGTTGCCGGGGGAAACACGGCGCAGCCAAACAATGAGGCCCGAGGCGAACACCAAGCCAGAAAATGCCAGGCACATCGAGACGTGAATACCATGATCCAGGAAAAAGGCGCGAATGCCAGGTTCGAAAAAAAGGTTTCCCATAAATCAGGTTTCGAGGTTCTAATCTCATCCACATCAACGAATGATGTGGATCCAAGCCATCGCTCGGAACAGCCGAGCAAAAAGTAAGTCGCCCAAAAAACCATGCAACACAAGTCAAAAAGCGGAAATCCCCGTTTCGGAGACCTGAAAGGAAAATCAGGAATTTACCCAGTGGCACTGACGATTGCCGGTTCCGACTGCAGTGGTGGAGCAGGATTGGAAGCCGACTTGAAGACTTTCGCGGCATTTCGCGTTTTTGGAATGGCTGCTGTGACATGCGTGGTTGCGGAAAATCCACGCCAGGTAGTCTCTCTCCAGCCTGTCTCGGAATTGACGCTGGTGCAGCAAATCGATTGTTGTCTGAATGGAATGAAAAGCGTCGCGGTGAAGACGGGCTTGGTCTATTCCGCACCACTCATCAAAAGGATTTCGGATGCATTGCAGCGCCATCGCAAATCCGTGAGAGCGCTTGTTGTCGATCCCGTGATGGTTGCGACAAGCGGCAAACGATTGCTCCAGGAGAACGCGGTGTGCGCCATGAAAGAGCTGATTCGCAAGCATGCCTTTCTTGTAACGCCGAATCTCGATGAAGCCGAGATTCTGGCATGTCGACGGATCCGCACTGAAGGCGAGATGTTGCAGGCGGCATGGACGATCGCAGAAGAATTCAAGTGCGCCGTATTGCTGAAGGGCGGACATCGGAACGATCCGCGGTATGCACGCGATTATCTCTGGGATGGACAAATGGGTTTCTGGCTGAGCGCGACACGCGTCAAGCACGTCAAGACGCATGGGACTGGGTGCACCTATTCCGCTGCGATCACCGCGAATCTGGCGTGCGGACTTTCCCTTCAGGAGTCAGTTCATGAAGCGAAGGAGTTTGTGACGCATGCGATCCGCACCATGTGCCGGTTTAAGCCCTGGATGGCTCTTAACCATTCGTCATTTCTCTAAAAAACGGGAGCAAGGTCCTATTTCCGGATAAATCAGTTCAAGAAGTCACGTTTGTTCCGGAGAAAGATCGAGTTCTTTCAATAAATGGAGGTCTTCATCGGTCTCCGGATTCTTTGCAGTGAGCAGTTTGTTTCCGTAGAAAATCGAATTTGCTCCTGCAAAGAAACAAAGCGCCTGTGCTTCGCGTGAAAGCCGGGTTCGTCCCGCCGAGAGCCTGACGCGTGCTTTGGGCAGCGTGATGCGGGTCGTCGCAATCAAACGCACCAGTTCAAACACATCAAGCGGTGGCTGCTCCGCCATCGGAGTTCCTGAGATGGGAGAAAGACAATTGATTGGCACGCTTTCGGGAGCCGGATCAAAATTCGCGAGCACCTCCAGCATTTTTAAACGGTCTTGTTCTGTCTCGCCCATGCCGATAATGCCGCCACAACAAAGAGAGATGCCGGCTTGTTGCACATGCTCAATCGTATGAAGGCGATCTTGAAAGGAGTGGGTGGTGACGACCTTGGGATAATATTCCGGGCTCGTATCAATGTTGTGGTTGTACGCTGTGAGACCAGCTTCCTTCAATTCGCGTGCCGCTTGTTCCGTGAGTTGTCCGAGGGTGACGCATACTTCCATGCCGAGCTTGCTTACTTCGCGCACGGTTTCGAGGACCGATTCAAATTTGGCTTCACCTTCGCGTACGCCCCGCCATGCAGCGCCCATGCAAAATCGCGAGGCGCCATTCGCCTGGGCCTGTTTCGCTGCCGCCAAAATTTCACTGGTCGGCATCAGTTTCTCCGATGCAATGCCTGCGGAATAATGCGCGCTTTGGGCGCAATAGCCGCAATCCTCACTGCATCCGCCTGTCTTGATGCTGAGCAGCGTGCAAAGTTGTACGGAATCATGGTCCCAATGCTGCAGATGCGTGAAGCGGCCCTGTTGGATCAGGTCAAAAAAAGGTTGGCTGTAAACCTGCCGAAGTTCGGCCAGCGTTCTCGGATTCGTCATCTTCTCACTTAAGCCATAATCATGGTAAAAAGTCACAGCGTAATTGCCAAATAGGAGAACTTATGGGCAAGCGTCTCCACACTGGCTTTGGGGAGCAAATGGGCATACGTTGTAGTAATGTTGCGCAAGTTCTGGCTTTGGATCCTCGCATCGGGCCTGATGCTCGCAAGTCTCAGCTTTCTCATTGCCGCGAGTCGCTGGCATGATGAGCAGCGCCATACTTTTCTTATGTGGACCTCGGCTTGGGATTATCCGAAAGCAAGCCGTGCGTTGATTTTTTTTGGCGCAGATGTGAATGCGAGTGACCAGAATGGTTGGACGCCCTTGATGTGTGCCGCCTGCTGTGGCCAGACAAGGATCGTTTCGATCTTGCAAAGAAATGGCGCCCGTGTGAACGAGAAAAATCTCAAGGGATGTGATGCCCTCATGGCGGCGGCACGATTCGGTTTTTCGGAAACGGCGACGAACCTGATTTCACAGGGCGCCAACGTCAACTCGGAGAATGTTTACGGAACCTCCCCGTTGATGATGGCGGCATGGTATGGAAACATCGAGAGCGTCAAAATACTCTTGCGCAGTGGTGCGGATGTCCATCATCGCAACAAGGCTGGACAGACGGCTCTTTCCCTCGTCTATAAAGAAAAGAACGAGCCGTTGTTTGCTTGTCTTTGGAATGCGGAAACGCTCGTTTCCACGCCGAAGTAGGCCTGTCCTTCGGCAAACAGGATTGCCTTTTTAGCGCATTATCGGCCATACTTTCCGGTTTATGCCCCCTATGGGGCGTCAATGGATGAAATTGATCGTTCAAAAATATGGAGGCACCTCGGTTGGCAACCCCGAGCGAATTAAGAACGTGGCCGCACGCGTGAAGCGTTCCTACGAAGAAGGCGCTCAAGTTGTGGTCATTGTGTCAGCCATGTCAGGAGTCACCGATGGTCTCATCAAGCTCGCGCGTGACGTGCATCCCTCTCCGCCGGAACGCGAACTCGATGTGCTTCTTGCGACAGGGGAGCAGACCACGATCGCGCTCACAGCCATGGCTCTGCACGGACTTGGCATCCAGGCAGTTTCGCTTACTGGTGCGCAAGCTGGGATCGTCACTGACGGCGTGCATACGAAGGCTAAAATTTCCAATGTCACCCCAAAACGTGTCCATGAATTGCTCGATGCGGGCAAAGTTGTGATTGTCGCCGGTTTTCAGGGTGTCGATCCAGCGGGCTCCATCACGACGCTGGGACGGGGGGGCTCAGACCTGACTGCAATTGCACTTGCAGCGGCGCTGAAAGCGGATCTTTGCGAGATTTACACCGACGTGGATGGCGTCTATACGGCGGATCCACGCATCGTAAAGGATGCGCGCAAGCTCGATGATGTCTCGTATGACGAAATGCTTGAACTTGCCAGCCTTGGAGCGAAAGTGATGCAGAGTCGCTCTGTCGAATTCGCCAAAAAATTCAAAGTTGTTTTTTCTGTGCGCTCCAGCATGAACGACAACCCAGGAACCATTGTGAAAAAAGAAACCCGTAAAATGGAAGACGTCGTCATCCGAGGCGTCTCAGTCGACAAGAACCAGGCCAAAATCACATTGTCGCACGTTCCGGACAAACCCGGCGTCGCCGCGCGCATCTTCAAGAAGATCGCCGACTCGCAGATCAATGTTGACATGATTGTCCAGAACGTTTCTGCGGAAGGCCACACCGACCTTACATTCACGATTCCGAAGGACGACCTCGAGAAAGCGAGGAAATCCATACAGTCGCTCGCTGCAGATATTGGTGCCAATACTTTTGCCAGCACGGAGGGAATTGCGAAACTTTCTGTCGTCGGCATTGGCATGCGTTCTCACACGGGGGTCGCGGCAGATCTCTTCGAGGCGCTTGCTGCGGAAAAGATCAATATTCAGATGATCTCCACGAGCGAAATCAAAATTTCTGTCATCATCGATACCGCCCAAGCGGATCGGGCGATGAATGTGGTGCATGGAAAATTTGGGTTGGGTAAATAAGCCGGCCTCCTGCTTCAGACGTTAGGCACATTCGAGGGCGTGCAGTTGTGGATTTTTGAATAACCTAAAGGCTGACAGCCGAAAGCTGGAAACGCGCCATGGACCCCTTCACACTGACCATTCTGATTATTTTCGTGACGACCATCGTCGCCACGATCATTCAACGCCGCACAAGCGATCCCTGCTTGAAAAGATTTCACAACTACCATGCACATTTGCGTCTCAAATCTGGAAAATGGATCTGGGGTCATCTCCAAGTGTATCCCAAAAGCCTCGAGCTGGTCTATAATGCCCCGCATCTGGACACGGAGGGACATCAAGAACTGAGTTTTCTTTTATTTGAAGACACGCTTCCTGATATCCAGATTATCTATCGTCCTAAACCGAATCCTGGAACGGTGCCGCTCAACCTCTGGAATAAAGAGATGAAAAAACTCATGGGCCGTTCCATTTGGCGGACGTTCCGCCGCTCATGGAGAAACATTTACAACACGTTGCGCGACGCATGTTCCCAATCCATTGGCGTGGTTGTGGGGCAGCTTCGCGCGAAGAATCCCGCCGCACTTTTGGGCGGGGCTGATGCGACACTGACATCCACCGGGCAGAAGCTCGTCACATACGGCAACAATTCATACGAACCCATTTTGGAAAAATATCTCGGGCACGACGTGGTCCTGGAGATCCTCGTGAACGAGAAATGGATCGAGCAGATCGGCCTTCTCGAAGAATATTCCGACAAATATATTTTGGTTCGCAACGCGCTGCCTCATCCTGAACTGCCTCTGGGCAACCCAGAATCGCGGGAGAAGCGGATCGATCTCATCGTTCCCCGCACGATGGCTGTCGTGCGCCACCGCGCGATTCGGATGATACAAGAGACATGAAACTTCAACCTCCGCGTTCTGAAACCATCCGTCGAATCGCACGCGAAACCTTGCGAGAAGACCTCGGAGCGCGCGGCGATGTGACATCCCTGGCCACGATTCGAGCTGACTCCTGCTCCGTAGCTCGAATGGTTGCGCGCGACGCTGGAGTCGTTTGTGGACTTGAGATCGCGTCCCAGATATTTCGCATGGTCAGCCCCCATCTGAAAGTGAAGTTGAAAGCGAAGGATGGGGACCATGTGGGGCGGGGAAAGGTGATTCTTGAGGCAAAAGGCGGGACGCGAGCGATCCTAACAGCCGAGCGCGCCGCGTTAAACTTTGTTCAACAATTGAGTGGCATTGCGACCCTCACGCGGGAATTTGTGCGCCGGGCGGGCAGACGTGTCCGAATTCTCGACACCCGGAAAACCACCCCGCTGCTTCGCGAATTTCAAAAATACGCAGTGCGTTGCGGCGGCGGAATGAATCACCGTTTCGGCCTGCACGACATGGTGCTCATCAAGGACAACCATCTCGCCGCACTCGCTTCTCTTTCGAACCCGATTGACAGTGCCGTTCGCCGGGCGCGCCGCAAATGGCCGGGACTCAAAGTGGAAGTGGAATGCGACACTTTGGAGCAGGTGAGGCGGGCGCTTGAGGTGAACCCGGATATTCTTCTGCTCGACAATATGACGTCACCGCAGTTGAAGAAAGCGGTGGAAATCGTGAAAGGCCGTTGCAAGATCGAAGCGTCTGGAGGCGTGAATTTGAAAACCGTGCGCGCCATCGCGCAAAGCGGCGTGGATTTCATTTCCGTTGGAGCACTGACTCATTCGGCGCCCGCATGGGATGTTTCGCTGGAGATTGTGACTGGCCGGGAATGATTTTGCCAAACGGCGGATTGGGGTTATGGTAAGCGGATGAATGCATGTTCTCTTGCTGACAAGGAATGCGTGCCGTGCAAGGGCGGTGTCCCGCCGCTTGAGGGCGCCGACATCAAAAATCTCCTCAAGCAACTTGAGGGCTGGGAAGTCGTGGAAGAGCATCATCTCAAAAAGTCCTACAAATTTTCGAACTTCATCACGGCGCTCGATTTTGTGAATCGGGTAGGCGAACTCGCCGAAAAAATCGGCCATCATCCCGATCTTTATCTGACTTGGGGCAAGGTCGGCGTCGAGATCTGGACGCACAAAATCAATGGTTTGAGCGAAAGCGATTTTGTGCTTGCGGCGAAAGTGGATCGATTAAAGGAAGATAAGACGAAATAATGGGGTGAGGCTATTTCTTCCTCCACCTCGTTGGATCTCTTCATTATCCTTCGGTCTCCATGTCCAAGCAAGTCACCAAGCTGCTCCGCATCATGGCGCGTCTGCGATCGCCTACGGGCTGCCCGTGGGATCGCGACCAAACGCACGAAACCATCATCAAGTGCCTCACGGACGAGGCGAATGAGGTGATTGAGGTGATTCGCGAAAAAGACATGCACGGTCTTCGCGAGGAGTTGGGGGATCTTTTACTGCAGGTGATCTTTCATTGCCAGCTCGCCAAAGAGGAAGGGCATTTTTCGTTCGACGATGTGGTCAATACCCTGAACCGCAAATTGATCCGCCGGCATCCCCACGTATTTAAAAAAGGCGTGGCGCGCGATACGGAGGCGGTTTTGACGCAATGGAAGAAGATCAAGGAACGCGAAAAGCACGATCGCCGGCATGCCAAGAACCGACATAAGCCAGCCCCGGCATCCAAAAGCTGATCCAGTGATGAGCATTTCGTCTGAGATTCCTGCCGCTCTCGTCGAGCGCGTTTCCGAGTTTCTCACCCATGTGCAGCTGGAAAAAGGACAGTCCGCATTGACCGCCGATACGTACCGCCGGCACCTTGATGATTTCATGCATTTTGCGCGCCAGGTGGGGCGCGCCGCTTGGGATCAGGTGAAGCCTGACGACGCGCACGCTTGGCTCCTGCAGCTGAAGGAGCGCAATTTTCATATCAACACGATCTATGTCGCTCTCTCTTCGCTTCGGGCGTTCGTGAAATACGCTCATTCCATCGGATGCATGTCCGACCTCACTCAATCGCTCGATTTGCCGCGGCGCTGGGAGAGTCTTCCTCACGCACTCGATCCGGACGAGATTGAAAAACTGATCCGTGCGGCGGATATCCAAACGGAGCTCGGAATTCGTGACCGCGCCGTCATCGAACTTTTTTATGCATCGGGATTGCGTCTCGCCGAAATGGCGTCATTGAAGCTGGCGGATATCCAATGGGAGCTGGGAGTTCTTCGCGTGATCGGAAAAGGCAACAAGCAGCGCGTGGTTCCGGTGGGCGCCGAAGCCTTGGGCTGGATGTCGCGTTATCGAAATGAGGTGCGCTCCAAATCTCCGAAAGCACAGAAGAGCGATTGTTTTTTTCTGAGCTTTCATGGTGATGACAAACGCAATCACGGAAAGAAGGAGGTGAAGGGCATCAGCCGGGAAACGCTTGCATTGACGATCCGCCGGCTCGCGCAACGCGCGAAGCTTCAGAAAAGGATCACGCCCCACATGCTGCGGCATTCCTTTGCGACCCATCTCCTCGCAGGCGGAGCGGACCTTCGCATCATTCAAGAGATGCTGGGTCATTCGAGCATTGAGACAACCCAAATCTATACTCATGTCGACCGCAACCAGCTCCAGCACGCCTACAAGGCGTTTCACCCTCGGGCCTGAGGTGTTGTTCTTCTTGCGCACGCGCACGCTTTCTGCAACCTAAAGATCATGGCGAAATCTCCATCATCTTCCCGAAAGGTGAAACTCGGGCTTGTGCAGATGCACTGTGATTCGGATCCCCATGCCAATATGGACAAGGCGCTCAAGGGCATCGAGGCGGCCGCGAAGAAAGGCGCGCAGATCATTTGTCTTCAGGAGCTTTTCCTCTCGGAATATTTTTGCCAGGTCGAGGATCACGACTATTTCAAATTGGCTGAAACGGTCCCAGGGCCGAGCACGGAAAAGCTGAGCAAGCTTGCTAAAAAGTTAAAAGTGGTGATCGTTGCCTCACTTTTCGAAAAACGCGCCGAGGGCCTCTATCACAATACAGCCGCGGTGATCGACGCGGATGGAGCCTATCTTGGCAAATACCGGAAGATGCATATCCCGGACGATCCACTTTATTACGAAAAATTTTATTTCACTCCAGGCGATTTGGGTTTTAAATCCTGGACTACGAAATATGGCAAGGTAGGGGTGCTTGTCTGTTGGGATCAATGGTATCCCGAGGCGGCGCGACTCACCGCCCTCCAAGGCGCCGAAATCCTTTTTTATCCGACGGCGATCGGCTGGCATCCAAAAGAGAAGGCGAAATATGGCAAGGCGCAGCATTCCGCGTGGGAGACGATCCAGCGCGCGCATGCGGTGGCGAACGGTTGTTACGTCGCGGTCGTGAACCGGGTCGGCCACGAGCGGCCTGTGGGCGGCGACGGCATCGAGTTTTTTGGCCAAAGTTTTGTCGCGAATACCTCGGGCGAGATCATCGCCCATGGCAGTGTGAGCAAGGAGGAGGTTCTCATCGTAGAAATCGATCTGTCGGAAGTGGGCACGACACGCACGCATTGGCCTTTCTTACGTGACCGACGTATTGACGCTTACCAAGACATAACGAAACGTTACCTGGACGAGTCGTAGAAGTTCGTTGAATGAGTTCCCGAGGTCCAACTCCCGCCCAACTCGGCTATCGCATGCCTGCCGAGTGGGAGCCGCATGCTGCGACATGGTTGACGTGGCCTCGCCAGAATGGCATCAGCTTTCCGGAACGATTCGACAAGATTCCAGCCTACTGGGTTGCGATGTGCAACCTCCTCAGCCCCGATGAGGAAGTCCACGTGAATGTGTTTGATGAGGCGCAGGAGGAGGAGATCCGTGCCCACCTGAATCGTGGCGGCGTTCGCATGGGCGAACGCGTATTTCTCCATCGTTTTCCTGCCTATGAGCCGTGGTGCCGCGACCACGGACCGATTTTCGTCGTGAACGATGCGACGGGCAAGCTTGCCGTGGTGGATTGGAATTACAATGCCTGGGGAGGGAAATATCCTCCCTACGATCTCGATGATGCGGTGCCCCAGCACGTCGCGAAGTTGCTCGAACTGCCGCTTTTTGAGCCTGGAATTATCCTGGAGGGCGGGGCTATTGATGTGAATGGGAAGGGGACTTTGATCACGACCGAGAGCTGCCTGCTTCACAAGAACCGCAATCCCGCTCTGTCGAAAGAAGAGATCGAAGCCTATTTGAGAGATTACTTAAACCTGAAACAGATCTTATGGCTGGGCGACGGAATTGAGGGTGATGATACGGACGGACACGTGGATGACTTGACGCGATTCGTCAACGCGACGACGGTGGTGACGGTGGTGGAAGAGGATCCTGCGGATGCCAACTATAGAAAACTGCAGGAGAATCTGAAACGCCTTCGTTCCATGCGTGATCAGGATGGCAATTTGTTTCGAATCGTCACGCTGCCCATGCCTGGCATCGTGGAGCATGAAGGCCAACGCCTCCCGGCAAGTTACGCCAATTTTTACATTGCCAACAAAACCGTGCTTTTTCCTGTCTTCGATCACAAGAACGATCGCATGGCGACAGCCACTTTGCAGGATCTTTTTCCAAATCGCAAAGTGGTTCCCATTCCGTGCCTCGACCTGATTTGGGGCTTGGGGGCGTTTCATTGCATCACACAGCAGCAGCCTGCAGCAGGAGGAAAAAAATGAATCGTCTTCGCATGTCGCGAAACGCGAGGATGCGATATTGGTTTTTAATCGCGATTCTCGGTTCGTTGCTGGTGCACGCGATGATGTTTTTCTGGTTCCAGCGCATGTTTTTGCCGCAAATGGTGCTGCCTTCGTCTGAAAAACTGTTCCTGCGCAAATTCAAACTAGAACGCGTCGAGATTGATCCGAAGTGGCTTGCACCGAAGCTCGAGAAACCGCTCTTGCGCATTCCGAACGCGACACCCGACCGCTCTTCGCTCACCCCGATGCAAGAAAAGCGCACCTTCGCCGAATTGCTTTCCAAAACGCCTTCGTCGCCGACGCTTCCCGCAGGTTCGCCCAAGATACCACAGGACAAGCCAGTCCCGTCTGCCGGGATGGGGGAAGAACCTGCCATTCCGGATCCTTCGCATCTCGACCAGGAACTGAAAGCATTACAAGAACAGCAGCAGCAAAAGGATCTGAAAAACTCCAGTGCAGGCCGTCCTCTTCTTCCCACCCCAGGTGCGCCCGTCGCGCCGAAGACGGGAAGTGAAGAAGCGGTGCCGCCGTCGCAGTCCATCGTGGGCCCGAACCGCGGGCCTGAGATGGGACCATCGGGCGCACTGGCGTCGGGAACGGGGCGCGTGGAGGATTTTTTTGGACCACAGGGCGGGCTTCCTCCGATTCCGAGCGAGCTTCCAAAGCCAGCGAATCAGGCGGATCAAGTGCCACAGGGTTTGGAGGATAAACCGCCGCTCAAGCATCGGTTTGAATCGCTCAATCCCTTTATCAACGTCGAGTTGTTCACCTACGAGCGACCGGGTGTGAAAAATCAGGCGGAAGGCTATTTTTTGTTGCGTGTCACCGCAAAGCCAAACAAACAGCTGCCTGTCATCCCGAAGGACGTATTTTTCGTGATGGACGTTTCAAGTAGTATCGGCCACTCGCGTCTCGATACGTTTCTTCAAACGGTAGAGACTGCCATTTCCCAGTTAAATCCAGGCGACCGGTTCAAAGTGCTCGCATTTCGCGACAAGCTCACCACCTTC
The DNA here is from genome assembly GCA_013288215.1 of Verrucomicrobiota bacterium. Lineage (GTDB taxonomy): Bacteria > Verrucomicrobiota > Verrucomicrobiia > JABWAM01 > JABWAM01 > JABDCI01. The sequence goes on from JABDCI010000021.1 coordinate 14,670, forward strand.
CAACCCGATTGGGCCCTTGCGTCCAACCCACCCTGGGCGGAACTCAAGAAATGGATCGCGAATCTCAAGAGTGGAGGAGTGACGGATTTTTACGATGGATTGACGCCTCTCCTTGATTATCAATGTGAAAAAGGCCGGGCGGGCATCGCGATCATCATGAGTGACGGCGTTCCGACAAAAGGCGTGCTCGACAGCACCGAGATCATCAGTGACTTCTCGGAGTCCAACGAGAACAAGATATCCATCTTCACATTGAGCAACGGCAGGGACGTGAACAACTTTTTGCTCGATCTGCTTTCCTATTGCAACCAGGGCTGGCTGCGTTACTCCGAAAAAGTGGAAAATTCAGTTCCAGTCTTTGACCAATTACTCACGCAAGTGCGCAATCCGCTTTTCCTCGACCTGCGGTTCCGTTTTGGAGGAGTCGATTCGGAACAGGTCTATCCGCAAGTGCTGCCGCATCTTTATCAGGACAGCCCTCTCTTTTTGTTTGGCCGTTACACGCCCGGACAAACGACAGAACTGAGTCTCCAGCTTCTGGGCGAAAGCCAGTCAGAAACCAAAGAATTGGTGTTGGAGCTTCCCATTCCCAAGACGCCAAATGGCCCGGAGAGCCTGCCTTCGACGTGGGCCCGGCAGCGAATCTATGATCTGCTCAGTAAAATGACGCGAGGGCGCGGCCGGAGAGATGATATCCTGGATGAGGTCCGAAGATTGAGCGAGCAATATAAGGTGGAAGTCCCTTATTTCGAACATTGAATATGGAACTTTCAGCTTTGAAATCAGGCGGCAAGGAGACGCTGCAAATTACCGAGATTTACCGCAGTATCCAGGGCGAGTCGACATTCGCAGGTCTTGCATGCGTCTTTGTGCGCCTCACAGGATGCGATTTGCGCTGCACTTATTGTGATTCCGCATACGCATTCACGGGTGGAACGCGCATGTCGCTCGGCGAGATCATCGCCAGGGTGGATCAACTCCCATGCGACCTCGTGGAAATCACCGGCGGCGAGCCTCTCTTGCAGAAGGCTGTTTTTCCCCTCATGCAGAGGTTGTGTGATGCGGGCAAAACAGTGTTGCTGGAAACCAGTGGAGCGCATGACGTCTCGGGCGTTGATCCGCGAGTTCATCGCATCGTGGATTTGAAGTGTCCCTCCAGTGGTGAATGCGGACGCAATTTTTTCTCAAACTTGGACAAGGTATGCTCCAGGGACGAAGTGAAGTTTGTCATTGGCACGAGGGAAGATTTCGAATGGGCGCGCGACCAGCTTCGAAAATATGCGATCGATCAAAAAGTCCGATGCGTGCTTTTCAGCCCAGCGTTCAAAACAGCGGCTGCGGCGGGACAGACCAAGGGCCATGACGGACTCGACAATCGGTTGCTGGTCGAATGGATTCTCGAGGAAAAACTGCCGGTGCGCTTCCAGCTTCAGATGCACAAATACGTTTGGGAGCCGGGGCGCAAAGGGGTCTGAAGATCGGGGATGTTTTTCCCTTCTGTCCACGACAGGGTGATATCGATGTCAAATTACATCTTTTAAACCTTAATTGGACAGAATCCATCTGCCCTGAAAGGCTTCCCATCCTTTCAAGATTAAAAGTTTTTTAATGCTGATTTAATGCCTGTTTAAGGGCTGTTGGTTACCTTGTTTCAACAGAAATTTACATTTTTTTGATTCTTCTATGAACACGAGCATCCAAGCTATTAATGAATCCGTCCAGCGATCGTCCACATGGGTGCCGCTCCTTCAGCAGGAAATCGGCCGAGTCATCGTGGGTCAGAAATATCTCGTCGACAGGCTGCTTGTGGGTTTGATCGCCAACGGCCATCTGCTTCTGGAGGGCGTCCCGGGTCTTGCCAAAACCTTGTCGCTCAAAACGTTGGCGGCAGCGATCCAGACCAAGTTTCAGCGCATTCAATTTACACCCGACATGCTTCCTGCCGACATTGTGGGAACTCTGATCTACAATCCCGTGGACGGCGCGTTTCGCACCAAGCATGGGCCGATCTTCAGCAATCTCGTCCTGGCTGACGAAATCAACCGGGCTCCGGCTAAAGTGCAGAGCGCGCTCCTTGAGGCAATGCAGGAGCGACAGGTCACCCTGGGTGAGGAAACCTATGCGCTTCCCGATCCTTTTCTCGTTCTTGCCACCCAAAATCCCATCGAACAGGAGGGAACCTATCCGCTTCCCGAAGCGCAAGTGGACCGCTTCATGCTTAAATTGCAAATCGGCTATCCCAATCGCACCGAGGAACGCGCGATTCTCGATTTGATGGCCACGACGTCGCCCGGGCTTCGCGTGAATCCCGTCGTCGACGCCGCGCATATTTTTGAAGCGCGTGGGGTTCTGAATACCATTTACATGGATGACAAGGTGAAGGATTACATTGTCGACCTTGTCCTGGCCACCCGCGATCCCAAGGCCTACAAGCTCGATCTCAACGGGTATGTTCAATATGGCGCCTCGCCCCGGGCGACGATTTATCTCACGCTTGCGGCCAAGGCATGGGCCTATTTGCAGGGCCGTGGATATGTCACTCCGCAGGATGTCAAAAGCATCGGGATGGACGTGCTGCGCCATCGCGTCACGATTAGTTACGAGGCGGAGGCTGAAAACCTTCGAAGCGAGGATATCATTCGCAAGATTTTCGATGCTGTTCCGGTGCCCTGACCATGAATCCAAATCAGGCCCGGGAGATTCTGAGGAAGGTCCGCCAGATCGAAATTCGCACCAAGCGGCTTGTCACCGACGCGCTGTCGGGCCAATACCATTCCGTCTTCAAGGGACGGGGCATGAATTTCGAGGAGGTTCGGGAATATTCGCCGGGAGACGAGGTGCGTACGATCGATTGGAATGTCACTGCGCGCACAGGGCGGCCTTTCGTGAAAAAATTCACCGAGGAGCGCGAATTAACCATCGTGCTGGTCGTCGATGTCAGCGCGTCGGGTAATTTCGGTTCCACCCAACAAAGCAAAAAGGAGCTCTCCGCCGAGCTTGCAAGCGTGCTCGCGTACTCGGCAATTCGCAATAATGACAAGGTTGCTCTGATTCTTTTCAGCGATCAGATCGAGCACTATATTCCTCCGCGCAAAGGCAGGCACCACGTCCTGCGCGTCGTGCGTGAAATCCTTTTCTTCCGGCCTAAAAACCGAGGAACTAATTTGGGAAACGCCCTCGATTTCGCCAATAAGGTGATCTCCCGTCGGGCCGTGGTATTCCTCATTTCTGACTTTCACGCGGAAGGATTTCAACAGGCCCTCCGACTGGCGGGAAAACGTCATGATCTCGTCGCCGTCCCGGTTCATGATCCCAAAGAACGCGCCTTGCCCTCCATCGGACTCCTCACTGTCGAGGATGCTGAAACGGGGGAGCAACTTGAAATCGACACCTCGGATTCCTCCATTCGCAGGCGCTTTTCTGAACTGGCGCAAACGCGTTTTCAAAAGCTTGAGCGCGAGCTGCGTGGTGCGGGTGTGGATGTGCTGCCGCTTCAAACGGACAAGCCCTACATGCCCGCGTTGATCCAGTTTTTCGCCGTGCGGGCCCATCGGAGATAACTCATGATTTTGCCGCCGGTTGATCATTTACTTTCCTGGGTTACCATGGCTGCGGAGGATATTCATGACATCCGCGGGCCGATTCATCTGACTCCCCCCTGGATGAAAGCGCTCTGGATCCTGTTGGGAGCATTGATATTGGCCATCCTAGGGGTGATGATCCGCCATTTCAGGAAGCAGGCGCGTGCTCCGAGCAAATTGCCTCATGAAATCGCATGGGAAGAGCTCCAGGAGACACTGAAAATTCTGAAGCCAGGGAACGCACGGGAATTCTCGATCGCCATTTCCTGGATCATCCGAACGTACATCGAAGCGCGTTTCCAAGTGCGTGCGGCACATCGAACCACCGAGGAATTTCTCCACGATCTTCTCAACCATTCGCAGTCTCCACTGGCCCAATATTCGTCCGCCCTGAACGATTTTCTCTATCATTGCGACCTGGCCAAATTTGCACGCTGGGAATTGAACGTGGATGAAATGAAGGCGATGCACGGCAGCGCGCGGCGGTTTGTGGAAGAAACGCGTCCGCAGCCTGAACCCGCTTCCGCCAAACCCCGTTGATATGCGATTTTCCGATCCTGAATGGCTTTGGCTGCTCCTGTTGCTTCCTCTGCTGGCGCTTTGGCGCGGACGGCAGGGCATCGCCACCGCGGTTGAATATTCCAGCGCGGACCTGGTGCGGGAGGCCTCGCGCATCCGCGCATTTCGCCCGGGACGGCTGTTGCTGGCTTTTTGGTTTTTAGGCCTCGCGTGTTGGATCGTCGGCATGGCCAGGCCGCAAATAGGACATGGACGCACGGAAATTCAGGCAAGCGGCATTGATATCGTCCTTGCCCTCGACCTTTCAGGATCGATGGCGTCGCTGGACCTCAAGCTTGACGGGCAGCCGGCGAGCCGTTTGGAAGTCGTCAAGTCGGTTACCTCCAAGTTTATCGAGGCGCGTCCCAACGATCGCATCGGGATTATCGCGTTTGCGGGAAGGCCCTACCTCGTGAGTCCACTCACGCTCGATCACGGCTGGCTCCTCACAAATTTGGAACGGTTGAAGTTGGGATTCATTGAGGACAGCACGGCGATTGGCTCGGCGGTGGCAGCCAGTGTGAACCGGCTGCGTGAACAAAAATCGAAATCCAAAATCATCATCCTTCTGACGGATGGAATGAACAATGCCGGCAAGATCATGCCCCAAACGGCAGCAGATGTGGCGAAGACGCTGGGCATCAAGCTCTATACCATTGGTGTGGGCGTTCGCGGTGAAGCACCGATGCCGGTGGAGGATGCTTTCGGGAGAAAACACCTTGAAATGATCAAAGTCGATGTCGACGAAGAGACGTTAAAGAAGATCGCGGAAACAACAGGCGGCCAGTTTTATCGCGCGACGGACACGGATTCCCTTCGCGAAATTTATGGCCAGATTGACAAGCTCGAGAAAAGCGTCAATACCATGAAAACATTTGAGAGCTACGAAGAAAAGACGGCGTGGTTCCTGGTCCCGGGGCTGGCATTTGTGATGATGGAAACCCTTCTCGCTCAAACGCGTTTCCGGAGGCTGCCATGAACGGTCTGAAATTTGCCCAACCTTGGTGGCTCGCAGCGATTCCTGCCGCCATGGTCCTGAGCCTCATTCTTTTCCGATGGGCCGATGTCAAGCGCAGGAAGGCCCTTCACGCCTTCGCCTCGGAACGTCTTCTCGAGACGCTGACATCGAGCGTTTCCACCCGGCGGCGCTTCATCAAGAAGATCCTTTGGGTTGCGAGCGTGGTGCTGGTTTTTGTGTCCTTGGCACGGCCCCAATGGGGTTTTCGCTGGGAAGAGGTGAAGCGCAAAGGCATCGACATCCTGATCGCGGTCGATACCTCGAAAAGCATGCTTGCAGAGGATGTTAAACCGAATCGTTTGACGCGCGCCAAGCTTGCCGTGAGCGATCTCGTGGAAAAACTGGATGGCGATCGAATCGGATTGATCGCCTTTGCCGGCACCGCGTTCCTTCAGTGTCCATTGACACTCGATTACGACGCGTTTGGCCAGGCGCTCGACGCCCTTGACGTGAATACCATTCCCCGGGGTGGAACAAACATCGCCTCAGCCCTTGAGGAAGCCCAAAAAACATTCCAGCTTGGAAACTCGAACCACAAAATTCTGATTTTGTTGACGGATGGAGAGGATCTCGAGGCCAACGGAATTGAGGCGGCAAAACAGGTGGCGAAACAGGATTTGCGTGTATTTACCGTGGGCGTCGGGAGTGTCGCGGGCGAATTGATTCCCATGCCAATGGAAGGGGGCGGAATCGAATTTCTCAGAGATGCCAGCGGCCAGCCCGTCAAATCTCATCTGGATGAAAACACATTGCGTCAGATCGCCGAGGCGACCGGGGGATTTTATGTGCCTCTGGGCCAGCAAAATGAGGGCTTGAAGACCGTTTACGAACAGGGGCTGGCTCCCATTCCAAAACAAGAACTTTTTTCGCGCATGAACAAAGTTTACAAGGAGCGCTTCCAGTGGCCCCTGGGCCTCGCGCTGCTTTGTTTGATCGTGGAATTTTTGATTTCGGACCGCAGGAAAGCTGGGACATGGATGGACTGGAAACGGGGGATTCGATTTCCATGGAAGCGGAAAGGAATCGCCATTCTTGTGCTGTGCCTGGCGGCGACGATTTCGGCAGAGGCGTCTCCCTGGAAAGGTGAGCGCGCTTACAAACAGCAGGATTACGACCACGCGTTCGAACAATACAAGCAGGCGGCTGAAACACATCCCGGGAAAGCGGAATTCCAATTCAATGCCGGCGCGGCGGCATTCAAGGCGAAGAAATATCCCGAGGCCTTGCGCGCCTTTGAGCAGGCGTTAAAGACGGATAAGACGGATTTGCAGCAGCAGGCTTTCTACAACCTTGGCAACACTCAATATCGCCTCGGCCAGGAAACGGAGAAAACGGACCGTTCTCAAACGATCCAGCAATGGCAGTCCGCATTGCAGTCCTATGAACGGGCCATGACCCTTAAATCGGATGATGCCGACGCCAAATACAACGATGAGTTTGTGAAGAAAAAACTCGAGAAACTTCAACAGCTCCCCCCCCCCTGATTCCTCACAGAAAAAGCAGCCGGAGAAAGAGAATTCCAATCCGGAGCAGCCGTCTCAACAGGATCTTTCGAAATCTCCCAAACCCTCGGAAAAACAGGACGCCCCGTCATCCCCGAAAGAAGAGAAGCCCTCCAGCGCCTCCTCTCCGAACCCGCAGCAGCAGCAACCGACGCCATCCACAGCCCCGGAAAAGAAAAATCCGCAGAATGAAAAAGAAACATCGGAAAAGCCTCTTTCGCAAAAGCAGGATGAGAAAAAAGAAGGGGGTGAGCCGATGCGGGCCATGCCGGGCGAGATGAGCAAGGAGGATGCGGAACGACTCCTGGACTCCTTGAAATCGGAAGAAAGCAAATATCCCTTCACCGTGCCGCCCCAGCGGGATGAAGCACCGATCAAAGACTGGTGATGCAAGATGGCCCAAGATGAAGCAACATAAGGATGCCCCATCGTCCATGAAAAAACGGATCCATCCCACGCCTTGCCTTTTGCTTTGCCTCCTTGGTCTCGCCTTCGGGGGAATGGCTTGCCGCGCTGCCGAAAAGCGCGTGAGCGCGAGTCTGGAACCTTCCACCCTTTACCTCGGGCAGGCGGCTCTTCTGAGCCTGGTGGTGGAAGGTTCGGCGAACGCATCCGCCCCGGTGATCCCTCCCGTGGATGGTTTGGAATTTCGGTCGGTTGGCCAATCCACGCAGCTTCAGTTCAGCAATGGCGTGATGAGCGGCGGAATCACCTATCTTTATCAAGTGATTGCCTCCCGAACCGGCGATTTTTCCATTCCTGAGATTGCCGTGCAGGTCGACGGGACCAATCTCAAATCCATCCCGATTCCACTCAAGGTCCTGGGATCTCCCGGCAAGAATGCATCTGCCCCGGCTGCGACCACCCCTTCGGTAAATGCGGCGGCTTCCCAGCCGGCCAGCCAAGCGTCGGATCCTGGATCCCAGGTTGGAGGCATTCAATTGATTTTGCCCAAGCGCGATTTTTACGTGGGCGAACTGATCCCGACGGATATGAAAGTCTATTTGCGGGAAGGGTTGGAAATTGCGCGCGTCTCCCTGCCGGTTCTTTCGGGCGATGCGTTCACCATGAGCAAACTGGGCGAACATCCGGAGCGCAGCCAGGAGGTCGTGAATGGCCGGCAATGGACGGTGCTCACCTGGCATACGGCTGTTTCTGCGGTGAAGGCCGGAGAGCACTCGCTTGGAGCCAAAATGGGCTGCACGCTGCTTGTGGTCGCGGCCGGCAGGCGCAGCGCTTCTCCGTTTGATGATTTTTTCAATGATCCCTTTTTCGACAATTTCTTTCAGCGAAAAGAGGAAAAGGACGTCACTCTTTCCTCCCGGGAATTCCAAGTGCGGGTGGTGCCGTTGCCGGAGGAGGGCCGGCCCTCTGATTTTTCAGGCGCCATCGGAGAGTTTCAGTTGAATCCCCCGTTCGTGTCTGCGAAAGAGGTGATGGCTGGAGATCCTGTCACGGTGAAGAGCACGATCCTGGGCACCGGTAATTTTGACCGAGCGGAATCGCCGCAGCTCACTGAAAAATCGCATTTTCGCGTCTATCCTCCGAACGCCAAGTTCGAACCCACGGATGAAGCGAGCTTTGCAGGACAAAAAAGCTTCGAACAAATTCTGATCCCGCAATCGGCGGACATTCAGGAAATCCCGCCCCTTTCGTTCAGCTATTTTGACCCGGAGCAGCGCAAATACGTGACGCTCTCCACGGATCCTGTTCCCTTGCATGTGGAGCCGGCGAAACAGGATCATGCCGCGCCGGTCATCCCGCTGCCCGTCGCGAGCAATGCCGCCCCCCATCGTCCAAAGCCTTCGGAACAGACAGATCTTGTCGGCAACAAACTCGAATTGAGCCGATCTCGCTCGTTCGATCTCGTCGTGCGGAATCCTCTCTTTTGGACAGGCGCTGCGCTGCCCTTCCTGATGGTCCTGGGTCTTGCGGGAAAGACCTATCGCGGATGGTTGCTTGGCAGAAATCCGGCGCTGACACGCCGCCTTTCCGCGCATCGTGAGATCCGAAAGTTTTTGGCTGTCATGGAAAAGTCGGTGCCGGCGGAGAACACAGCTCAATTTTTCGAGGCGGCGCGGGAAGCCTTAAAACAAAAACTGGGGGACCGGTTTGCGTGCGATCCTGCGTCACTGACACTTGCCCAGATCGAAGTTCGTCCTGAGCTTGCCCCGGAACAAAAACAGCAGATCCGCTCTCTTTTAGAAACCGCGGACGCCGTGCTCTATTCCGGCCAGCAATTCAATGCGGACAGCCTCGCTGCCTGGAAGCCCATTGTTTATGGAATATTAAAGGAGCTCGACCGAACATGAAACGCTGCGTCCGTTGCCTTTTGATGGCGGGGTTTTTCGCCACCCGCCTGGGTGCCAGTCAGGATGAAGATTTGTTTTCCCGCGGGAACGCGGCATTTTCCTCAGGCAAATATTTGGAAGCGGTGCAGGCATTTCAATCTCTCACCCAACAGGGAGATCCTTCTCCTGAAGTTCTCTTCAATCTTGGAAACTCGGAATTTCGCGCGGGCGACACGGGGCATGCCGTCCTGTATTACGAGCGCGCCTTGTGGATGGTTCCACAGGATCCGGATATCCGAGCCAATCTGAAATTCGTGCAGCGTGCCGCTGGAATTTTTGAAACCGAAGGAAGTTGGTGGAAGAAACTCGTGGATGCATGGACGCTCAATCAGTGGAGCATGCTCGCGCTAGCAGTATGGATCGTCCTCTGTTCGCTCGTTGCCTGGAGGCTTGTCCGTCGCAATCGCCGCTCTCGTCTGAACGCTGCAGTGGGATGCGCGGCAATCGCCCTCGCTCTTTTCGTCACGGTTGTTTACCTGAAATCAGCCGATCTGGACGCGGCGGTGGTGGTGGTTCCCGACGCTTCGCTCAAAGTTGCCCCCATTGAAAATTCACCTTCGTTGCATCCGATTCCCGCCGGAACCCGTGTCGATATTAAAAAGGATCGGGGCGAGTTTGTGTATGTGGAGACTTTGGATGAAAAGCGAGGCTGGATGAAGGTCGGCCAAGTGGACTGGATCGTTCCGCGATCTCGCTTGAGGCCTTAAAAAGCCTTGCAGGCCGGAAGCAAGAAAGGTCTTGGTGTAAGATTCTTGCAGGAAGGACTCCCGTAAAAACAGAAAACCCCGTCCCGATTGCTCGGAACGGGGTTTCTGAAAATCTCCGATGAATCGGAGAGGGTTGCTTAGAACGAGTAAACCACGTTCACAGCAATCGTATCCTGTTGCTGACGGATGTCATTTTGGCCACCAGCACCACCTGCGCCGGCCAGACCGTAACCGACGGCGCCGGTCGTGGTCCAGTCATGACGCCACTCGAGACGCACCAGCGTGTCTTTCCACACGTTGAATGCCTGAGTGAAGGTGTAGCTGAAGTTATCCGTCATGCTCGGCAGGAAGCCGCCATTAGAAGCTCCTGCATTCGTCGACACAGGAATCAGGAACGGGCTGAGACTTTCCTGCGATACAATCGCTGTGCCAGCGCCATTGCGCTGGGAGGCAGTGCTATACTGGGAGTAGCTGAAGCGACCGGAGGTCGTAAGCCACTTGTTCCAGTCATATTTGCCGTAGAAGCTGAGAGCCTGAGCATCAATGTCTGCCCCAGAAGGAGAGATTGCTCCTGCGCCAGCGATTGTGTTGACCTGATCTTTACGATAGAGATAGTCAGCACCAAAGCCAAGGGCTTCGATGTTGAACGGCTTGTTCCACGTGGCACCCAGGTTGAAGATATACGATGCGAATGAGTCGTAGGTCGCTGCAGCACCAAAGAAGGTGTTGGGAACCCCGCCGACCATTCCACTCGTCGGGCCGGCAACATCGTCGCCGTACTGGCCGCACACAAATGCACCGAATTCTCCGATTGAAGTCTTCGGAAGGGTGACATCCAAGCGTCCGATGAAGCTAAAGTCCGTGTTACGATTGCCAGCACCGGTTATGCCGGTTCCACCGCCTCCATTGAGACCACTGTCGTAACCATTGATGACGCCGAGCGTCGAGGTCAGGTAATCATTCCACTTGTAGCCCAAGGTCATACCGGCCATCGTCATTGGAGACAGACGGAAGGCGTCGGAACGGGAGAACTGCCAGTTGGCAGGGCTCTCGATGACTTCGTATCCAAGCAAGGTGACCATTTTACCGAATTTGACATCGATGCCGTTGCCTAGGGGAATTCCGAGGTCAACATAGGCTTGTTCGACGCTCAACGCGTTGTCATTCAAGCTTCCCGCGCCGTTAACGGTACCCGCATCTTCACCCATCATGGCATCCACGCGGAAACCAGCCGGGAATTTGCTCGTGTCTTTATCTTTTTCGATGGTCAGTTTGAACGCGTTCAGGTTGAACGAGTTGTATTGATTGTCAAACACGCGACCTGTGTTTTGAGCGGAAGCGCCCGAGACGGGAACTCCACCACCCGCATTGTTGCGGTCGGCGAGATTGACGATATAAGAGGTATCCACATAGCCGCTGATTTTGATGCCAGAGCCTTTGACTCCGCCTGCGCCAGCGTCTTTGAGTTGTGCTTCGAGATCCGCAATGCGGCTTTCGAGGGACTTCTTGCTACCTTTGACCGGCGTATCGTCGGCCACGAGAGAAGAAGAAAGACCCACGACAGCTGCGAGCGAAAGCCCGAGAACTGTTTGAGTAAGTTTCATGTTTTGTTTTTTTTTAAGGGTCGGATCTCCTTGGTGAACCGACAGACCGCCATGCGTCATGGCAGCCTTTTTCCTTGGTATAAGGGCGACACTATCAAAAGGGGAAAGCGAGTCAACCCCTATTTACAACGAAATGAAGAAAACGTTCAAAAAAAAGTTTGAGCATTTTATTGAACGATTTGGAACCCTTTCGGGGCTTGGATCCCCAGGCGCTCGAGGCAGGCGGCCAATTCCGGCGGTAAAGGGGATCGAATCCTCACCTTCCCAAGGGTTTTGGGGTGTTGGAAGGAAAGTTCCCTCGCATGTAGAAAAAGACGGCTTAAGCTGATTTCCTGGTGAAGGCGGCGATTCCATGAAAAATCGCCGTAAACCCGGTCGCCTGCCACAAAATGGCGCCGCGCTGCGGCTTGAATGCGGATTTGGTGGGTTTTGCCGGTAAGAAGATGGATTTCCAGGAGAGAAAGCTCCGCTCGAAGCGAGGGGAGCCAACGCGGTCCCGGCGGAAAGGGATGCACCTGATAGCGAAGCTCGGCATTGGGAGGACGTCCCGGGATGGCACGGGAGCGGACCATCCCCGGGCTTGGACTCTTCACCAGATGGTCCTTCCAGCGTCCTTCCAGCGGCTTTACGCGTCCGCGGACTAGGGCGGCATAAATCTTCTGAATCTTGCCGTTTTCGAAGGCGCCGCGCAAAAGGAGAGCCACCTCGGCGGATTTCGCCCCAAGGAGGACGCCCGAGGTTTCCTGATCCAATCGATGCATCAACCAAAGTTTGCCGGCAGGGGTTGAAAAACAACGGCGCTCCATGTCATAGGCTCCTTCAAACGCACACCGGGCGGGCGGCTTGCCGCGATGATTGGGATGGGCGAGGACGCCTGCGGGCTTGTCGATGGCAAGGAGGTGCTCATCTTCATACAGTGCGGGATAGCGCGTCCAGGCAGGATCGCGAGGGGATTTCGGGGAAAGGCTGAACGGGGTGTTTTCCATGGCGCGTGCGACTCATTTACCCGAAAAAAGCCGCCATCACGAGGCCGATTTATAGCAGAGGAAATGTGCCGGGTACTTACGGGATTGACATATGCCGTAAGAATCCGTATTTCCTTCCCGCTGCATGAAACGAACTTATCAACCTTCCAAGCGCGTCCGCAAACGTCGTTTTGGATTTCTGAGCCGGACGCGGACCAAAGCCGGTCGCGCGATACTTTCTCGTCGCCGACAGGTGGGCCGCAAGCGTTTAACTCCGAAAATGTAACATTTTGAGAGCCTTAGGTCGGTTTGGATAAGTATGAGCCAAACCCTGCCTCCACAATTGAGGATTCGGGCATCGACTGAAATCCG
>JABDCI010000022.1 GCA_013288215.1 Verrucomicrobiota bacterium
TCACGCAAGGCCGAGATTGCTTTAAGTTGTTTGTAGCAGCGCATGGCTTGGTCGAACGCCTCAAGCAGCGAAGTGAACCTAGGATGGGAAAATTTGAATCCGTTGCCCTCGTGAGTCTTGGGGTTCCATTCCTCGATGGTATCATTGAGACCGCCTGTTGCTCGGACGACGGGAATGGTGCCATACCGCAACGCGTAGAGCTGGCTTAGACCGCAGGGTTCGTAGAGCGATGGCATCATCAAAAAATCGCTTCCACCGTAGATGCGATGGGCAAGACTGTCATCATATCCGATCCGCACTGCCATGCGCGAAGGAAATTTCGCCGCCATCTGGCGAAATTGATTTTCGTATGTCACATCTCCATTGCCTAGAACCGCAAAGGAGGCACCCCGTTTGATCATTTCCGGAAGTGCCTGGAAAAAAAGGTCGATTCCTTTTTGCTGAGCGAAGCGCGTGACCATGCTGAAGAGAGGCTGGTTTTCTGCGATGTCCAGCTTGAGCTCAGCGGCGAGGGCGTGTTTGCACACCGATTTTTTTTTAAGAGTCCTATGGCTGAACTTCTCGGGAAGATGCTTGTCTTTGGCAGGATCCCAGATTTCGGAATCGATTCCATTCAGGATGCCTTTGAGATGGGAACGGCGCGAGCGTATGACTCCATCCAGTCCAAATCCATAATCAGCGGTCTGAATTTCCTCGGCGTAGGTGGGCCTTACTGTAGTGACATGGTTGGCGAACAGAATGCCGCCCTTGAGAAAGTTCAATTTGCCGTAAAATTCGATTCCATGCGGAGAGAAAAGATGATCGGGAAGGTTCGCCATGCGGAATTCGTTTGGCTCGAAAATTCCCTGATAGGCGACATTATGAATGGAGAAAATGGAAGGACGCCGTGCCGAGGGGCCCAGATGTGGGTCGAGGGCTAGATAAATGGAGATGAGGCCCGTTTGCCAGTCATGCGCGTGCACGATGTCGGGTTTGAGGCCAAGCTGGCTGATCGAATGAACCACAGCTTTATTGAAGAAGATGAAGCGTTCGGCATTGTCGTCGTAATCGCGATGGGGAAGGTTGTAGAGAAAGGAGCGGTCGAAATATTCCTCCTTTCGAATGGCATAGACATGGACGTTTTTCTCTGCGGAGATGCGTATTACCTCGAAATGGCAGCGGCGCGAACCGACTGTGACATATCCCTTGTACACGAGTTCGAGCATAGGCCCTTCCACGCAACGGTAAAAAGGAATGAAAATCGAGAGATCGTGGCCGCGCTCGCTTAACGCATAAGGGAGCGAGCCCAAGACGTCTGCGAGTCCCCCGGTCTTGACGAAGGGCGTCATCTCGCTCGCGGTCATGATGATCTTCATAGGGCTGCCCGGAAATAAGGGATGGGGTCGCGGTAAGAGAATTAGAGTGGAAAGCCGCGCTTTTCGTCAACGAAGAACGGACCTGGATGGACCACTTGAAAGGCAATCGGACAAAATCGGCTCAGCTTGCCGGCTTTGTCTGCTTGATCTTCAGCATGGTGTCGAGCTTGTTGACTCGTTCGTCAGCCTCGGACTTCCAAGCTGAGGAGGGAAAACTCGTGATCAATTCCTCGTAAGCCTGGCGTGCGTCCTGGAGCTTTCCTTGGGTTTCCAGCACCCGCGCTGCTGAGAATTGCGACTGGGGAGCCTGAAACGAACTCGGATAGTCCCGGGCGACTGATTTGTAGGCCTTCACGGCTTCGTCCATTTTGCCCGTGCTTTCCAGAATCGCGGCAAGTCCAATGCGGGCGGAGGGCGCAAGAGGGGAGTCGGTATGATGATCGACGATGCGTTGAAATGCCTGTGCAGCCTTGACCCATGCGCCTTGCTGATAATAGCGGTCCGCTATGACCAGCGACGCAAAGAGGCCAGCCTCCGTGTCCGCATAAGTTTGCGAGATGTTTTCGAGTGCTTCCGGAGTCTGGGCTGCGGCCAGAGCAGCATCGGCCTCGGCAGTTTTGTTGTCTTTCTGGATTTGCCGTGCTGCAATCACTCCAGCGCTTGCGATGACCAGAATGCAAACTGCGATGATCGAGGCTTTGTTGCGCTGGATGAATTCCTGGATTCGTTCGTACGTCACTTCCCGTTCATTGGGCAGGAGATCTTTTCCGGCAGTTGTCCGTGTGTTGGATGGGGGCATATTCGAGGCTCAATGTTCTTTCATCGTGATGTGCCAGAGGATGGCCAAAATGATCAGACAACATAGCGCGGCGGCACCTCCGTTGACGAGTTTTTCTTCTTGTGTCCAGCCTTGCAGGCTCGCCAATGTTCCGCGCGCCTTTTTGGCTTCGATGACGAGGTTCTGGATGTCCTGTTGATTTTTGGCGGCATCCTGGACTGGCGGGCGCTGCGCAATTTCTGATTCACCGCGCTTCACCAGTGCATTGCCCTCGTTGACTAAGTCATTCGCGTTGTTGCGCGCCTTTTCATCCTCGGAAAGAGCAGGAGAAGACAGCTGGCTGCTGTCCATGCCAATGGTTCCTTTGGGCGATGCTCCCATTGGAATGAAATTGTGACTGTGGCCTTCGAGGGGAATATAGTCCGGGCGGGAAATTTTGTTTTTTGCCGCATTTTGGATTGCTTGGAGTTGCGCGTTGCCATTTTCGATCATCTGTTTGCCGCGTGCGATCTTTTCTTCAGGGGAGTAGTTGGCATAAGGATCACCGCGGGGTTCAGAAGCAGTTGTCGCGACGGCGATCGCCTTGTCGCGCAGGGACTGTAGTTCCTGGTTGGCCTGGCTTTGTGTTGCGGGTTCGCGGGTGGCACTTTGTTCGAACAATTTCATGGCCGCCGCGGTGTTGTCATCCGAGCGGGCTTTTTGCGCGCCTTTCAAGAGCGTGTTGACGTCGTTGTCCAGACTGTACCAGGCGACCGTTTCTTTTTTGAAAGTGACACTCCCGAATGGGGACTGCAGTGTGAGGACATCTCCGGTTTCAATGAGGGTTCCCGTCTCAGCTTGCCCGGTGTTTGTTAGGATGACGCCTGCTTTCAAAGAAAATGGCGCCAAAATGAGGAAGACGAGAGGGACAAAAACAGCCGACAAAAGGGTTTTCATCACGTGCATTTCAGTTTAAAGAGTGCTGCACTGATGACAAGCCGGAATTCCCCACTGACCAAAGCGGTGCTCCTCGCGGCAGGCAAGGGAACGCGCATGAAAGAGCTTACCGCGGACCTTCCGAAGCCGATGATTTCCGTGGGCGGCAAACCCGTGCTCGAGCACATCGTTTATGGCCTCAAGAAAGCCGGAGTAGAACGCTTTCTTGTCATCACGGGTTACAAGGAGGAAGTCGTGCGAAGCCATTTTGCAGACGGTTCGAAGTTCGGCGTGGCGATCGAATATGCCTGCCAGGCCGTGCAGGACGGGACGGGTCGCGTTGTGGATTTGGCGCGCGATTTTGCCGGTGTGGATCCTTTCATTCTGAGCTATGGAGATATTTTGGTTGCTCATGAGACTTATCAGAAGGTGCAACAGGCATGGGGCTCGCGTCCATTGGATGGGTTGCTCACGTTGAAGCTGGGTGAAGACGTGCGCAAAGGCGCCGTGGTGATTCTCAACGAACAACAGGATGTTGTCGATCTCGTGGAAAAGCCGAACGATGACGAAGTTCGCGATTTGCGCGCGCGTTTTGGAGATTTCAAGCCGTGGTACAATGCGGGAATATACGCGTTTACTTCCAAGATCTTCGACTATATCCGTAAGTTGCAAAAGTCACCGCGCGGCGAATATGAATTGACGGATGCACTGCGTCAGATGATTCATGCGAAGTGCAAATATGGAGGAATGATTATCGACGATTACTGGATCGATGTCCGCGATCCGGAGGTGGTAAAAGAGGCAAATCGACAATGGAAGAAAAGTGAAACGTTTAAAGCTGAAGGTTGAGAAAAAAATGCGGTGTTTTGCTAGGATCCGAGAATCACCTAATTTGCTAAGTTGCGACGCACCCGTTCAGCCAAGAGCCGCATCATTTGGAGGGCAAAATGAGGATTGTGCGATACCACCAGAGTGAATCGCTTGTCGGAAATGGCCGCAACCCGGCAGTTTGTTTTGGCAATCGCCGAAGCGCTGCGGGGCTTCTGATCAACTAAGGCCATTTCGCCAAACACACCGCCTGCAGGAATCGTTTCCAGGACGTGGTTTTGCCGGACGATCTCCACTTCGCCTTCAAGAACGGCATACATAAAATCGCCGGGTTGATTTTCCTGGAAAATCACCTGGCCAGCGGAGAGGGTGCGGATATCGGGTTCATTATTAAATATCGTGAAAGTGGTCATGATATCTCTCCAGCGAAAAGGGTGAATGACAACACAGCAAGAGAATTTGGTTTTTTCATCGTTTTCTAAAGCCTCGGTCTATCAGAACTCCATGCAGCAAGCAATCAAGAGGTGCGATAGGATATTGATATGAACCAAACGGCCGGCTTTTCAGTTGGCTCGAAGGAATGATGGGATGTTCAACCTTCAGTTTTCAACACCGTTCATTTTTTGGTTCGGTCTCGCATGATTTTCACCGCCACGCTCTTCGTGTTTGGCAGGATGAATTTGCGGACAGTCACCTCGACCTGGTCTGCGGGAAAATGTAATAGGATGGCTTCTGAAACTTCTTCGGCGACGGTTTCGATCAACGGCCGGGGTCGGAGCTGCACAACCTGGATAATCTTTTCGTGCACGGCAGCATAATCAATCGTAAGCGAGATACGTTCTGCGCGCGCGGACTGTTGCAGGTTGCAATGAAGCGTCACTTCGAGTTCGAGAAGCTGGGCTTGCGCGCGTTCCTCCAGCGAAACACCGACATGCGCCATGACTTGCAGACCTTCTAAAAGAATTCGGTCCTGCATGAATCCACTGTAATTTGTTTGAGGGAAAATGCGAGAGCATTAACTCTCGCGGCCACAGCAAGATAAGTTGCAGTCACCAAAATTGTCCGTTCCTTTGCGATGCAGACGATCAAATTGAGACGTCGTGCGTTCGCTCGTAATCAACCACTCCTTTGGTGAATGCAGCAAAGCCGAAAGTTGTTATCTCAAACCTGAAGAAGGTAAGGACTGGGTGCTTTCTGGAGATCATTCATTGTTCTATTGACTTTTATCAAGACAGATTTTGTTCCGCATGAAATTTTTGCACTGAATGGTAGATGTGCTAAGTAAAAGACAAAAGAGACATTAATTTTATCCTTGCGGTGCAAAAAAACCGAAAGGATAATGACCCATTGAATTCTTTTTTGCCGTGAAACCTATCGAACTACGAGGGAAAACTGTTAAAGCCTTGAAAGAACTGGCTGCAAAGCTGGGGATCAAGAAAGCTCCATCCACTCGGAAAGAAGAGTTGATCGCCACCATTTTGTCTGCGGGAAAAGACAAGCCACTGGTGTCGCGAAAAACCAGTAAGGCGACGGGCAAGAGCAAGATTTCATCGCGTAGCGTGGAGGAATCAAGGAAGAGCTCGAAAACAATCAAGGTTTCTGAATCGCGCCGCCGCCGCGCATCCCTTCCCGAGCCTCCCGACGGAATTCCGGTCATTGCCAATCCACCGTCAAAGATCGATCACAAATTTGAAGCGCCGGTGAAAACGCCTCCTGTAATGGCGATTCCAGCGTCGAGTGCCTATGACGATTTGGGCGAACTGCCGGAAACGTATGGCACAGGCCGGCTTTTCTTTGCAGCGAGGGATCCGTACTGGATTTATTCATATTGGGATTTTTCATGGCAGCAGATGGATGAAATGCGTCGCCATGCCAGTCATGGTGAATTAAAGCTGCGCGTACACGGCGGGCGTGACTCACGCGGCCCCGTTTGTCAGGAAATCACCCTCAATCCCGCCGCCCGCAACTGGTTCATCAAGGTTGATGCGAATAGCGACTATTATGCGGAGTTCGGCTTCTACAATCACCAAGGCCAGTTTCAAACGGTGAGCCGTTCCCGTCCCACCCGTACACCCGCGGACCGCATGAGCGACCATACGGAAGCACGTTTTGTGACGATTCCTTTCTGGATCACCTTCCGCGAGCTCTTTGCGCTAGTAAAGGATTATTTCAAGGATGGTGAGGAACTGCTCGATGTCATTTACCGCCTGCAGCGTGCGGGGTTCCGTTTCCCGTTCGATTACGAAGGTGCCGATTACGGTAACGGGCTCGATGAAGATGCGCTGTTTCGCATGTTTGGCGGAGATCTTTTCCGTCGCATCCGCATGGGTTCCGAAGTGCTCACCGAGTGGTTGCAACGGCGCATGCGAGAGGAAACCAGCAGCGGACTCTTCAGCATGTCGAGTCCTTTCGGAGCATCGTTTGGAGTCAAGGCCGAACGCGGTTTCTGGTTCAAGGTGAACGCGGAGCTCATTGTTTACGGTGCCACCGAATCCAACGCCAAAGTAATGTTTGACGGCAAGCCGATCGCGCTAAAGCCCGACGGTACGTTCCGTTTCCAATTCGCACTGCCTGACGGCACGTTTGCGCTGCCTGCCGCGGCGACTTCCGCCGATGGCGTGGAGACGCGCGAAGTGCAGCTCAACTTTGTGCGCCACACCGCCCGTAAAGGTGATGTGGGTGTTGTCCCTCATTCCGAAGGGCTTGTTGAACCCACCCGGGTGTGAGTCGTGGACGGCTCACGCGGGGGTTCACCCGAAAAAAAATCGATTATGGCCCAAGGATACGTCTCTCTCATTTTACACGCGCACCTTCCGTTTATCCGTCATCCTGAGCACGCACGCTTCATGGAAGAGGACTGGCTCTTTGAAGCGATCACCGAAACGTACGTGCCCTTGGTCAACATGATGGATGGATTGCTCCACGACGGCGTGGATTTTCGGTTGACGATGACCATGAGTCCACCGCTTTGCGCGATGCTCATGGATTCGCTGCTGCAAGATCGCTACGTTCATCATATTTCGCGACTGATCGAGTTGACGGAAAAGGAAATCGATCGCACGCGCTGGCAGCACGATTTTCACGAACTCGCGTGGCACTATCATCACAAGTTTCACACTGCGCGAAACACATTTTGCGATCAATATCATCGCAATCTCATCACGGCATTCCGTAAGTTTCAAGACGCGGGCAAGCTGGAAATCATCACCTGCGGTGCAACGCATGGTTTTCTGCCTTTGATGCGCGATATCCCGGAGGCGGTGCGCGCTCAGGTTTTCGTGGCGAAGGATCACTATAAGGAGTGTTTCGGACGCGATCCTCGCGGCATCTGGCTGCCTGAATGTGCGTATTTCCATGGCGTGGAGAAGGTTCTTGCCGACGCAGAGATTCGTTTTTTCATCATGGACACACATGGTGTCATGCTCGCCGATCCGCGTCCCCGTTACGGCGTCTTCGCGCCGCTTTTCACCCGCAGCGGCCCAGCGGCGTTCGCGCGCGATATCGAATCTTCCAAGCAAGTGTGGAGTGCGGAGGAGGGTTATCCCGGCGATTCCGAATACCGCGAGTTCTATCGCGACATCGGGTTCGAGCTCGATTACGATTACATCAAACCGTACATCCATCCAGATGGCATTCGTTGTCATACCGGATTGAAATATTACCGGATCACTGGAAAAACGAATTACAAGGAACCGTATCGTCCGCGCCTGGCGCATGAAAGGGCGGCCGATCATGCCGGAAATTTCATGCATAACCGCGAGAAGCAGGTGGAACATCTTGCGGGAATGTTGGGCCGGCCGCCGATCATTCTTGCACCTTACGATGCGGAACTTTACGGCCACTGGTGGTATGAGGGGCCGGATTTCCTCAATTTTTTCATCCGCAAATCGTGCTACGATCAGAAGGTGTTCAGTCTGACGACGCCTGCGGAATACCTCGAGCGTCATCCGACGCAGCAAATTGCCACCCCCAGCGAATCGTCCTGGGGAAACAAGGGATATTGGGAGGTGTGGCTCGAGGGATCCAACGCGTGGATCTATCCGCATCTTCATACGGCTGCGGAACGCATGGTGGAACTTGCTCGGTATCACCAGAACCGGGGAGAACTCTTCGATCGTGCCATTCGTCAGGCGGGGCGTGAGTTGCTTCTTGCTCAGTCGAGCGATTGGGCATTTATCATGAAGACCGGTACGACGGTGCCCTACGCGGTTCGTCGAACGAAGGACCATATCTTGCGTTTTACGCGGCTTTACGATCAGATCAAGTCAGGCCAAATCGATATGAACTTCCTCGGTCATAGTGAGTGGAAGAACAATATCTTTCCGAACCTGAATTATCGGCACTGGGCGTGATGACCTCACGTTTGATCGTGGGATTGGGAAATCCTGGCAAGCGCTATCTTTTGACGCGCCACAACATCGGGTTCCATGTCCTCGAGCGTCTGGCGGCTCAGCACAACGCGGCTTTTAAGGCGCATGCCCGCATTCCCGCGATGGTGGCGGAGTGGAAGGAAAAGGCAGTCCGCTGGATTGCGATCAAGCCTATCACCTTCATGAATCTGAGTGGCCAGGCTGTAAGCGCGGCGCTGAATTTCTGGAAAATAGAGCTTTCGTCCATGTTGGTGGTGGTGGATGACGTGGAAGTGCCGCCCCGCGGGATTCGTCTGAGGCCTCATGGAAGCGCCGGGGGACATAATGGGTTGAAATCGATCATCGAACATCTGAATACGAAGGAATTCGCCCGTTTAAGGCTTGGCATTGGGCGGCCGGCGCCTGATTTGCCAATGGGGCTATCGGAATGGGTGCTTCAGCCTTTCGAGAAATCGGAGTTGATTTGGCTCGAAGAATCACTTAACAATGCCGTTTGCGCAGTTGAGAGCTGGGTTGTAGATGGCCTGGCGGCTGCGATGAACCGATACAATACATCGGGCCACAATAAGGACAAGGACGGGAACGGGTCGCTGAAAGGGCCGCAGGAGTAGAAAGATTTTATGTTACGCAATTACGAAGGTTTGTTTATTTTAAACACGCAAGGCAAGGAAGAGACCAGCAAGGATCTCATCGAGAAGCTCGAAAAGGATATCCAGGCTGCGGGTGGCAAGATCCAGAAGGTGGAGCGCATGGAGAAGCGTTCTTTCGCTCGGGTGGCACATGCCATTGATTCCGGTTACTACGTCAACATTGGCTTTGAAATGACGGCCGAGCATCTGACTGCTTTCCGCAACAAGCTCAGGCATGACGAGGATATATTCCGTGTGATTTTCTTCCATCCCGAAGCGGCTCCTCGAAAGGAAGCCGCCGCCGCCTGATTTTATGGCCCAACTCAATAAAGTACTTCTGATCGGCAATCTGACACGCGACCCGGAGGTGCGATACACGCCCAAGGGGAGCGCAGTGGCCGATTTAGGCTTGGCGACAAACCGGACATGGCGCACTGAAACGGGTGAGGAAAAAGAAGAGGTTTGTTACGTCAATGTCGTGGTGTGGGGCAAGCAGGCCGAAGCTGCAGGCAAATATCTTAAGAAAGGCCGTCCTGTTTTTGTGGAAGGCCGCCTTCAGTTCGAAAGCTGGGAGAAAAATGGGGAAAAGCGCACCACTCTCAAGGTACATTGCGAACGCCTGCAGTTTCTCGGTTCCAGCGGAGGTCGTGGTGGTGAAAGCGAGGAGTCCGTCGAGGCCCCTGTTGCCAGTTCGTCCGGCAAACCAAGCAGCGAGCCTGATCTCGAAAACGACGACATTCCTTTTTGAGTTTAGCGTCAGAGTTTTTGTTTTGTCTTTTCATCGCATGTCGTGGTAGGCAGTGGCCTGCACAGAGGGCTGTCGTTTCTTTTGGCTCAACGTTTTCCTTGCATCATGTCGATACGACCCGAATCTCTTTTCTGGAAATGGTTCCACGAGCACGAAAACGAGCTTTTCCATTTTGAAAACGAGCGTGACGTCATTTTTCGATCTCTATCCGACGCGCTAGAGCGGGTTCACGACGGATTGACGTTTGAAATGGGTCCGATCGAAGAAGGCCTCCGCGAGCTTGTGATCAGCGCTGACGGCATCCGTGACGCATTTCCCGCCGTTGTTTCACTCTGCGAGGCTGCGCCGGAGCTTCCACGCTGGAGAATCATTCAATTTCGTCCCCGACGCTCGCCCATTGATACGATTCATTTGAAGGATCTTACACTGAACCCCGACGATGTCTGGGTCACCCTTCAGCCGGATCAGCACAAGGCGGGAATCACGCTTTACATGAAGGGCTATTGCGACAAACTTTCGTCGAGTTATTCGCAAATCGGCTATCTTTTCCTCGACGAAGCGCTGGGCGAGTATGACGTGGAAACACGCGTCGGTTTTGTGGAGTTTCGCGAAGCGGCTGCGGAATCCGAGTTTGAGAAAAAGCAATTGAAAGAATTGCCTTCGATTTTCGATCAATTCGTCCGATATATCGAAAACGAATAAAGCTCTTCCCAGCTTGCGGACTGGAGTTGTCACTCGACGCCATTGCAGGTGTGCGTGCGTGACTCGCTTCGAGAAGCTTCTCAAGCATACGTTCTTGTTCCAAGCGAACGTTCGGGGTTGCTTTTGAAGGGCGATGCAATTAAGAACTGTGTTGCCATGCAATGGTATTATGCGGACAATGGAATTCAGACAGGTCCGGTCAGTGACCCCGAGTTGCAACATTTGCTCGCTGCCGGCAAAATTACCTCAGAAACTCTGGTATGGCAGGAAGGGATGTCCGGCTGGAAGCCCTATGGTGTCGCGCGCGGGGCGGCTGCGACCATTGCCGTTTCAGAAGACCATGCATTGTGCGCCGAATGCGGAAAGGAGTTTTCGCGCGAAGACATGATCCAGTACAAAGATTCCTGGATTTGCGCTGCTTGCAAACCGATTTTTTTTCAACGTCTCAAAGAAGGTGGCATTGCTGCGGGCACACTCGAATATGCGGGATTCGGCCTCCGATTTGGAGCGAAGTTCGTCGACGGCATCATCCTTTTTACCGCCAATCAAGTGATTAATTTCTCGTTGGGAGCGAGCGTGATAGGCTCTCGACATCGCTCAGGCTTCCTTGCAATGCAAGGACTGGCGCTTTTGGTCAATATTCTTTTGGGAGCGGCATATTCTACTTGGTTCAATGGCAAATTTGGTGCCACGCCGGGCAAGATGGCCTTGAAGCTCCGGATTGTCCGTCCCGATGGCAGTCCGATCACCTATGGTCGTGCACTAGGCCGCCACTTCGCCGAGACGATCAGCAGCTTCATCCTTTTTTTTGGTTATCTCATGGTGATTTGGGATGACGAAAGGCGGTCGCTGCACGACCGCATTTGCGATACGCGCGTCATTCGCATCTCGTCGTGAGCTCTTCGGCAGGGTATTCCGCGTCCTTGTTGTATTGCACGAAGTGTGGAGAGCCATTTCCTTCCGAAGCCTGTAACGCGGGGCTGCTCCAGCAATGTGTGCATTGCGCGACACAATACCAGCCACTGGTATTTCCCGCCATTTTGCATCGGCCGGAGGGACAGACGGGCGAGGCGCTTGTTCGAGAGGAAGATGCGAGCTGCTTCTATCATCCAACCAAAAAAGCGGTCATCGTGTGCGAAGGCTGCGGAGTCTTTCTTTGCGCATTATGCGATGTCGTTTTCAAGGAACGTCATTTTTGTTCGAAATGCATCGAGAAGGGAAAAACGAAAGGGAAAATCAAGGATCTCGAGCATCATCGGGTTCTTTACGATGACCTCGCGCTCACGCTCGCGACTTTACCTGTTCTGCTTTTCTGGGTGTCGCTCCTAACCGCACCCATTGCTTGCTATATCGCTATTCGATATTGGAACGCCCCGGGGAGCCTTGTTCCACGCACGAAGATCCGGTTCCTTTTCGCCATCGTGCTTTCCCTGGGGGAAATGGTGGGATGGTTCTTCTTGATTCGCTACTTGGTCATGAAATCCTAGGTATGCCTCTCAAGGAAAAAGAGTATTGGAAACTGCCGGGAGTGGCGCGGGATGCCTTCACTCTCGTGAATCGAGGTCGGAACTATCTCTTTCTTGGGAAAGATCATCTTTTGATGATCGCAAACTCATGGTTCAGCGAAACATATAAGCGTTTCTATTATCGTGACATTCAAGCGATCGTTTTGACCAAAACAATGACAGGAAAGATCTATAATTCTGTTTATGGCGGAACCGCCGCATTTTTTGGAATTTTGATGGCGATAGGCGTTGGTTTTTGGGGCTGGCGGGAGGTGGGGATCGTGGTCACGGCTATCTTCATGGGCATTTTTGTGATGATCTTATTGATCAACACACTGCTGGGAGCCACCTGTGTGACGACACTTCAAACGGCCGTCCATACCGAGCGCCTTCCCTCTCTGGGCCGACTCAGGAGCGCTCGCAAAGCGCTGCATCTGATCCAGGCCAAGGTTGAAGAGGTTCAAGGCGCGATGGATGCAAGCATCATCGATGCCCACCATGATCTTGTTTTCAGCACCATCTCGGTTACAGCTCATCCGAAAGGATGGAGAAGCAACGATTCTCGCCGGCACGAAAATGGACGTTCCCACGAAATCCTTTCCTTTTTATTTTTGGCGGATGCCGTCATCTCGGCGATCCATGTCATCTTTCCCCACATCAGCTTGACGGTTCTGGAAGTGGCGCTTGCCGCCAGTTTGATCGGCGTCATGATTTGGACGATTGCGCATCAAGTCCACACCGACTTGCCGAAGGGAGTCCAGTGTGTGGTATGGGTTGCCCTAGCTTACATATACATCAGTTTGATGTGGATTGTGGCGGCGAAACCCATCGATCCGAAATATTGGAGTTTCGCATACCATATTTTCTCCGCGATTGGCTCGTCCGTCCTGGGGTGTGTGGGACTTGCTCTTGTTTACTCGTGGCGGCGGCAATATGCCCGGCGGACGCACACGCCCTTCCCAGAATAACGTATGGAAAACCTGGCTCAGCAACGCTGTTTTCATCATGTGCGGCGTGAGGCCGTGGCGCGCTGTCCCGAATGTCTTCGATTTTTCTGCCGCGAGTGCATTACCGAGCACAACGACAGAGTGATTTGCGCGGCATGCCTTCGAAAAATTTCAGGAGACAAAGGAGTTGTGAGGCATCCATGGCGAGTGCTAGGAATTTCTGCGGCGTTCTGCGCTGGCATTTTCTTTGCCTGGATCGCGTTTTACGCCATGGGGAAGGCTCTCATTGCCATTCCAACTTCCTTCCACGACGGCACTCTTTGGCGCGCGCTTTCAAGTGATTAACTCACCACGCCTTGTGAAAATCAAACTTCAGAGTTCCCGAAGCCTGCGCGCGATCGAGATGGTAGAGGAGGCGGTTCATTTGCTGAGGATGGGGCCTCCGGGCGCCCTTTTCGCTTATTATGTGGGAAGCCTGCCCTTCGTCCTCGGAATTCTTTATTACTGGGCGGATATGAGCAAAAGCGCGATGGCCTACGAGCATTGCGCCCTGGGCGCCTCGGTCGTGGCGCTGCTTTACTTATGGATGAAATGCTGGCACGCAGTGTTTGCGGCCTTTCTTCACGCATATCTTGTGGGAAAAGATGTTCCTGTCTGGACTTGGGATCGTATTCGCCATCTTGTCGTCGCCCAGATCGTCCTGCAGCCCTACAGCCTGATCCTGCTGCCGATCGCGTTTGTGCTGACACTGCCATATGGATGGATGTCGGCGTTCTTTCACAATGTTTCGTATCTTGGTGACGGCCAGCACGATCTGAAAACCGTTTTTACGCGCTCGCGCGAACAGGCAGGTCTTGAGTCGGGACAGAATC
This sequence comes from Verrucomicrobiota bacterium, assembly GCA_013288215.1. Taxonomy (GTDB): domain Bacteria; phylum Verrucomicrobiota; class Verrucomicrobiia; order JABWAM01; family JABWAM01; genus JABDCI01. Next base: position 13,650 of record JABDCI010000022.1, read on the forward strand.
ATCGGATTCTCCTCGTGCTCTTCTCCTTCGGGTTTTTCGTCTTTTTGAATCTGGCAACGGGGATTTTTCTGATACCCCATCTTTTCAAAATGCTTTTTGGAATCGAAACTGTCTTCACGTTGAGCCGCTGGTGTTTTTTAAACACGACATTTCTCGCAGTCCTCGTGAGTGTCACCTTTCTTTGCATGAATCCGCTCATCAAAACGGTCTACGCTTTGCGAAGCTTTTACGGGTTATCGCGCCAGACCGGCGAGGATTTGAAGACGGAACTTCGCCGAGGCAAAGGAGGCGCGGGTTGGGCTGCGGCGCTCCTTATCCTGGTGCTTGTGGTGAACGGCTTGGCGGAAGAGAGAGACGTCGATACCCAAAAGGATGTTCCAGCTCAAAAACTGAATGAGGCTCTGGACGACGTGCTGCAACATCCCGAATACAGTTGGCGTTTGCCGCGGGAGAAAATCAAGACGACAGGTGAAGAGTCGGGCTTTTTCGGGTCGTTTTTCGATGAGGTCGGAGTGACCCTCAAAAAGGCATGGAAGCCGTTTAAAAAACTTTGGAACAAGTTTCTCGATTGGGTGGACGATCTTTTTCCAAAGGCAAAGGATAAACCGAAAGCGCAGGAGCGGGAATGGGACTGGCGGACGTCCCTTCAAATCGTGGTATTCACCATTCTCACTGCGACGGTCAGCCTTCTCGCGATTCTCCTTTTTAGAAAATGGAAGGAGAGGGGAATCAGGACGCATCACGTCGCAAGCCAGGCGATCGTTGCGAAGCCGAATCTCAACGACGAAAAAGTGCAGGCAAGCGAACTTCCATGGGAGGAATGGATGGCGCTTGCCCGAGAACTTATGGCGAAGGGCGAACGGCGACTGGCCTTGCGAGCCTTTTATCTCGCTTCACTCGCCTTTTTGTCGCATCGCGAATGGATCGGGATCGCTGTGTACAAGTCGAATCGTGACTACCTGAACGAGCTTGGACGGCGCTCTCACGCCCTTCCGACGCTGATCGATTTCTTCAGCCAAAACGTCGCCGTTTTCGAGGCCGTATGGTATGGGTTGCATCCTGTCGACGAGGTGATACTCGGCAAGTTTCAGGAAAACCTCCATGGCATTTTGAGAATCGAAACGACACGGCGCGAGGAGGCGCAGGCTGCATGAAACATCGAAATCTCATTTTTCTTTTCGCGTCCGGGCTGCTGCTGATCGGGTTTGGTTGGGGTGTGGTGGAATTGTTCAAACTGCGATTCGCGATGGGCGACGTCTATCCTGCCTACTCGTCGCTACGCGCCGATCCCCTCGGGACAAAGGCATTGCATGAAAGCTTTCGACAGCTGCCGCTTCAAGTGGAGCGCAATTACAAGCCCTGGAGGCGGATGGAAGGCTCGCCCTCGGCGTTGCTCGTCCTTGGATTGGAGCATGAGGATCTAGATCAAGCGACGTCAGATGAAATTCAGGACGCTGACTTGCTTTTATCCGAAGGTCACCGCCTGGTCCTTTCCTTTCTTCCTGTGACTGGCAAAACCAACGCGATTCGTCGCAAGGAAAAGCGCACGAGGAACATGCGAGCCAAAGATTCCGAGGACGACTCGACTGAAAAAAAGAAAGAAGACTCCGAGGAAGAAAAGAAATCGGATGTTGAATCGAAGAAGAAGCTGGAACCGGCGTCCGGAAGAAAAGGAGCTCTTCAAAACTCGGAATTTCAATCCCTTGCAAAACATTGGGGATTTGGGGTCAACTATACCAACCTCGTTGTGAATGCGAGGAATCAGCCGATTCCGGCTGAGGTTTCTGCGGCCGAGGGAACCGGGGGCAAGCCGATTTCGTGGCATACGGCCATCTATTTCGATCATCTGAATGCTCCATGGCATGTCATATATAAACGCGGCGAATGGCCTGTCATCATCGAGCGATCATGGGGCAAAGGTTCCATCGTTCTTTCGTCGGATTCCTATTTTTTTAGCAATGAAGCGATGCGCAAAGAGCGTCATCCTGATCTGCTCCTTTGGATGTTGGGTGGGCACAAAAGGGTGATCTTCGATGAAGCTCATTTTGGCGTCCAGGAGCAGCCTGGAATTTCCTCGCTCCTGTTGAAATATCGACTGCAGGGGTTCGTCGCAGCGATCTTGTTGTTGGCGATTCTTTTTGTGTGGAAGAACGCGTTCAGCTTCGTGCCGCCCCATGAAGAACCCGAACACGTTTCGTCGGAAGGCGGCGAGAGAAAAAACGACAGCGCGGGATTCGTGAATCTGCTGCGTCGGAATATCTCCGATGCGGATCTTTCCGCCGTTTGCTTTGAAGAGTGGGCCGCTTCTACGGCGCCGGAACGGCGGCTGCCGGCGGCGGACCTCCAGCGCATCCGAGAGGAGATCCTTCGAGAACAGTCGCTCCCGAAAAGGGAGCGCAACCCGATTTCAACCTACAACAACATCCGCCAGATTCTGACTGAAAGGAAGACCCCATGGAGCATGTGAATATCGACGAATTGAAAGAAACCCTAGCTCGCGCGCGGCAGGAGGTCGCGAAGGTGATCATCGGCCAACAGGATGTGATCGACAAGGCTCTGATCGTGATCATCACGCAAAATCACGCACTCATCGAAGGCGTGCCCGGCGTGGGAAAAACGCTGCTTGTAAGGACTCTTGGCCAAGTGCTGGGATGTCACTCGAGTCGCATCCAGTTTACACCGGACTTGATGCCTTCCGATATCACCGGAACGAACATTTTCAATTTGCAAAAAAATGAGTTCACGCTGGTGCCCGGCCCCGTTTTCACGTCCTTTTTGCTTGCCGACGAAATCAACAGGGCTCCCGCGAAGACGCAATCCGCACTCCTGCAGGCGATGCAGGAGCGCATGGTCACGATCGATCGCGAGACTTATTCGCTTCCGTCGAGCTTCACGGTATTCGCGACTCAAAACCCCATCGAGTATGAGGGAACGTATCCTCTTCCCGAGGCGCAAAAGGATCGGTTCATGCTGAAAATCGTCATGGACTATCCTGGACGCGAGGAGGAACTCTCCCTTGCGCATCGTATTCTCACACTGGATGCGCCGGAATCGATTCTCGCCTCGCACCAAGTCCATCCGGTCATCGATGCGGAGGGGCTTGTTCGGGTTCAGAAAACGCTGGCAGGCATTGTGCTCAAGGACGATCTCATGGCTTATCTTGTCGACATCGTGCGGGGAACGCGCGCGCATGCGAGTGTGCTAGTCGGAGCAGGACCGCGGGCCACCCAGGCCTTGGTGCTCGCGAGCCGGGCGCTGGCGGCATTATCAGGACGCGATTTCGTGACGCCCGACGACATCAAGAGCATGGCTGCCCCTGTATTAGATCACCGCCTTATTTTGCGACCGGAATTTGAGATCGAGGGGCTTTCCGTATCGGAAGTGATTCAACAAATCTTGCAGGGAGTGGCTGTTCCGCGATGATCGTTCCAGGCAATAGGCTTCTTTTTTGGATGGCAATGCTGCTGCCGTTTGCAGCGGTGGCGGTCCTCGTGCCGGCCTTCCTATTGCTCTCGATGGCGGTCATGGCGGGTCTTGTGGTTGTCGCGGCGTGGGACGCGTGGCTTGGTGTGGGCAGAATCAAACATATTTCGGTCGAAGTTCCCGATCTCGTCCGTTTTTCCAAAGATCGGGAAGGAAGCATTCCGATCACGATTCGTGTCGGGACAGGTGTGCGCCAGCTTCGAGTGGGGCTTCCTTTCCCTCCCGAGATTCGATCGCCCCACGAGGACCTTTTGATTGATTTGCCGGATGGGGCCGAGTCGTCGTGGACCTCATGGCCCTGCACGCCTTCCGTGCGCGGCAATTTTCGGTTCGAGGAATGTTTTCTGGAAATGTCTTCCCCGCTCGGATTTTGGGGCGTGCGACGCGCCGTGCCAGCGTCGCTTGAGATGCGGGTTTATCCCAATTTGATGCACGAGCGAAAACGGCTCGCTGCACTGTTCTTGAACCGGGGTCATTTCGGTATCCACATGCAGCGGAGAGTGGGACAGGGACGTGAATTCGAAAAATTGCGCGATTACGTTCCTGGCGACGGCTTCGATCAGATCCATTGGAAGGCGACGGCGAAACGCGGACGGCCCGTGACGAAACTCTATCAGGTGGAACGGACGCAGGAATTGTACGTGCTCATCGATTATTCGCGGCTGAGCGGACGCGTCTCTCATGGACAGACCGCGCTCGAAAGATTTATCACCGCCGCCCTCGTGATGGCGCTGGTGGCGGAACAGCAGGGGGATTTGTTTGGCCTGATTACGTTCAGTGATCACGTGCGCAGCTTTGTTCGCGCGAAGAATGGAAAAGCGCATTACGACGCCTGCCGCGACACACTCTACACGTTGCAGCCGCAGCGGGTGACGCCCGACTTTGAAGAGATCTGTTCCTTTGTGCGATTGCGATTGCGCAAACGCGCGCTGCTGATTTTTCTGACCGATCTGGATGATCCGGTGCTTGTTGAAAGTCTGACGAAGACCATCGACCTGATTGGAAGGCAACATTTGATTGGTGTGTGCAGTCTCAAGGCGCCGTCGGTTGCGCCGTTGTTTCAGTCGGAAGGTGTGGCGTCGATCGATCAAATCTATCAGCGATTGGGAGGTCATGTCTTTTGGCATCAGCTTCGCGAACTCGAGAAGGTGTTGAAGCGTCACGGGGTGAGTTTGCTCAATCTTGACGGGGAGAAGATGATGCCCCAACTCGTGGCGCATTATTTGAACATCAAACAACGGCAAATGCTTTGATTCTTAACGTTCAACATTTCGTCGAGACGGAGCAGAAGCACTGGCAGCGTCTGGAATCCATGCTCGACCGTTTGGAGCGTGATGCGTCGTATCAGATGGATTTGCGAGAACTCCAGCAGTTTTATGCGCTTTATCGTCGTGCAACGGCGGATTTGGCAAAGATCTCTACCTTCGCCTCGGAACAGACCGTCAGGCAATATCTTGAGACGCTTGTGGCGCGGGCCTATGGTGAAATTCACGAGATCCGAGCGAAGCCGCATTTCCAGCCGCTCAAATGGTTCTTTCAGATATTTCCCCGGACATTTCGGCGTCACATTCGAGTTTTCTGGCTCTCGCTTGCGATCACCTGTGCGGGCGTGATCTTCGGTGGGCTGGCGATCAGTTTTGACGTTTCCGCAAAGGAGATCTTGATTGGGCCTTTTTCGCATTTGAGCGGCGACCCGGGGAAGCGTGTCGCGGAAGAAGAAAGCGGGTCGGAGGATCGACTCGCGGGGAGAAAGGCGCACTTTTCGACGCAGCTCATGACGCACAATACGGAAGTGTCGATTCTGATTCTCGCGATGGGGATGACGTGGGGTGTGGGATCCGCGATGTTGCTTTTTTACAATGGCGTCATCCTGGGAGCAGTGGCATTGGATTATATTCTGGCGGGGCAGACAAAATTTCTTTTGGGCTGGCTGATGCCGCATGGTGTCGTTGAGATTCCCTCCTTCATCATCGCGGGCCAGGCCGGATTGCTGCTCGGGGGGGCATTGATTGGATGGGGAAGCCGTACGCCGTTGCGCGGACGGCTGCGTGCCATTTCCAGTGATCTGACGACCCTGATCTGTGGTGTCGCGATCATGCTCGTATGGGCCGGATTCATGGAAGCATTTCTGTCGCAATATCACGAACCCGTGATTCCTTACGGGGTGAAGATCGGATTGGGTGGTGTGGAATTGGTTGTATTGATCCTCTTTCTGACGACCTCGGGGTTCAACAAGGGCGCCGACGGGGCGTCGACCGTGAGTGCTTCATGAATCTAGATTCCAACAAGACGAACACCCTTTTGATCCAGACGGGCGATGGAATTGAGTTTCCGCTTTTTCTCGCTAGTCCGGTCACTCGTTTTGTGGCGTGGCTCGTCGATTGTGCGTGCATTGCGGCCGCGTCGAACCTGATATCTGCGGGACTTGCTGGCTTTGGATGGTTGAGTTGGGATGTGGTGGGGGCGGTTACGACGCTCGCCTATTTTGCGATTTCGATCGGTTATGGGATTGCGTGGGAGTGGTATGGACGGGGGCAAACCCTGGGCAAGCGGCTCTTAAGGCTTCGGGTCGTGGATGCACAGGGATTGCGACTCCAATTCAACCAGATTTTTGTTCGCAACTTGTTGCGAGCGCTGGACGCGCTGCCCTTATTTTACCTGGTAGGAGGAATCACCTCTCTCTTGAACCGCTCCGGCCAGCGATTGGGCGACCTTGCGGCCAACACCGTGGTCATTCGTCTTTTGCCTGGCATGGATGCGAACCTGGAACAGCTTTTTGCCGGAAAATACAATTCTTTCCGCGAGCATCCGCATCTTGTCGCGCGGTTGAGGCAGAAAACGACGCCTGCGGAAGCGGGGATTGCTCTGGAAGCGATCCTGCGCCGTGAAGAATTCGAGCCCGACGCGCGCGTGGCATTGTTTGAATCCCTTGCCCGGCACTTCGGGGAGGTTCAGAAATTTCCATCCGAAGCTACCGACGGAATGACGGACGAGCAATATATTCGAAATGTGGTCGATGTGCTGTTTCGGACCCGCGTCTGACGGGCAGGAAATTAAAGATTCCCCTTTACCATGCGGCTTTTCATTTGATAAGCTCACACGCTTATTTATTGGACTTTTTGACCCTTTTTTTACCATGGCTACTCAAGTAATTCTCACAGCGAACATTGCGGGCCTCGGCTCTGAAGGAGATCAGGTGGGCGTTTCCGACGGTTACGCGCGCAACTTTCTTCTTCCTCAAAACAAGGCGTTGATCGCGACGCCGACGGCGTTGCGCCGGATCGAGTCTCTGAAGCTTCTTCGTGCCGAACGGGAGCGCAAGGATTTGGAGGAGGCGCAGGAAATCGCAACGAAGATTTCCAAGCTTAACAGCACGGTTGAATTGCAGACGGGCGAGAATGGCAAGGTTTTCGGTTCGGTCACCAATACGGATATCGCGGCAGCTCTCGCTTCGCGCGGGTTCGAGTTTGATCGCAAAGCCATCTTGCTCGACGAGCCAATCAAAAAGCTCGGCACGTTTGAGATTCCGATTCGAGTGCATTCCCAGGTGAACGCGACGTTTAAATTGAACGTTGTCTCGCCCAATCTGCCCACTCCAACGGGAGTGGAAGCGGCTGCGGATGCGAAGCCCAAAGCGAAAGCTAAGACTTCCAAGGCCAAGAAGGCTTAATCGATTTTCTCCCCAATGCCTACGGCGACGACGGAAGTTGTTCCTGCTCGCGTCATGCCGCAGAGCACTGAAGCGGAAATTGCCGTTCTCGGCTCAATCCTTCTAAGTCCGAACGAAGTGCTCGACCGCTGTATTGAGATAATGAACCCGGATTATTTCTACCAGCGCAGCCATCAAGTCATCTTTACGGTACTTTGCGGGATGCACGCCAAGTCCGAGCCGATCGATGTGGTGACGATCACGACTCGACTTAAGGATCAAGGGAGGCTTGAAGAGGTGGGGGGTGCCTATTATCTGAGTAAACTCTCGGTGGCGTTCCCCACCGCGGCCCACGTTGAGTTTTACATCACGATCTTGCGCGACAAATATCAGCTCCGCAAATTGATTGAGGTTTCCACCAAGGCGATTCAAATCGCGTACGATTCACAGGACGAAGTGGATCACGTGATGGATCAGATCGAAACCGAGGTTCTGAAGATCTGTGAAGGCAACATAAAAAAAGAAATCGAACCCATCCGCGAGATCGCGGATCGGGTGGTTTCGAAAGTAAGCGAAATCCAGGAAAATCGCGGGAAAATGCCCGGATTGTCATGGGGATATCGCGATCTGAACAAGTTGACGTTCGGCCTGCGTCCCGCGGAAATGATCGTCATTGCTGCGCGTCCTGGAATCGGCAAGACGTCTCTCGCCCTCAATGTTGCCGAACGCCTAATTCTCGAGGAGAAGGTTCCCGTCGGTGTCTTCAGCCTGGAAATGACCGCTGATCAGCTTGCCCTGCGCATGGCGTGCTCGAAGGCACGCGTGAACATGTGGGAGCTTTATCACGGTGGCATGTCAGAGAGGCACCTTCAAGAGTTCGTTCGTTCGGCGGGCATGATCGGAAATTCCCCCCTGTATATTCTCGACACCCCGCAGATCACGATTTCACAGCTGCGAGCATCAGCACGCCGGTTAAAGAACCGGCATGGGGTGCAACTCCTCATTATCGATTATTTGCAACTGATGGTAGCCGGGGGGATGAGTCGCAACGATAGTCGTGAACGCGAAGTGGCGGTGATTTCCGGCGGCATCAAAGCGCTGGCGAAGGATCTGGATATTCCTGTGATTGTGTTGAGTCAGCTCAACCGTCAGATGGAGCGGGACGAACGAAAACCCAAGCTTTCTGATCTGCGAGAGTCGGGTTCCATTGAGCAGGATGCAGATATCGTATGTCTCATGGCGCGCAAGGACGCCTATGAAGAAGAGAGTGGCGATCCCAAGAAAGCGATTGAGGCCGAATTGATTATCGCCAAGAACCGAAACGGACCCGTGGGCGAAATAAAGTTGACTTTCTTCCCCGAATATACTCGATTTGAAGATTCGACGGCGGCTTATGAAACTTGAGTAACTCCTTTATGACCAACGCATTAGGCAAGTATTTTAATAAGTCGTTCAGAATCCTCGTCGTTTGCACTACGGTTTCGTTGGTCATTGCTCAAGATACACCTCCGCCCGAGGCTCCCTATGTTGAAAAAACAAAGGATGTGAAGTCGGAGGAGGGAAAAAAACTGATCACGACGCCGGAAGAGGAAGCGAAGCCGAAGGAGTATGGCGCCATCGTCAAAGAGATTGAAATTCGTTTTGCGGGGCCGAAGACCACCAACGACAGCGTGATCCTGGCCAATTTGCGCACGAAAGTGGGTGAGCCGTTTACACAAATGCAATCGGAGGATGATGTTCGTTCCCTCTACAAAACGGACCTTTTTGCGAACGTACGAATTATCCAGGAGCCGGTGGAGGATGGTGTGAAGGTGATTGTGCAGGTGCAGGGCAAGACAAAGCTCAAGGACATTGTGTTTGAGGGCAATACAAAATATTCATCGGACCGCCTCAAGAAGGAGCTCAAATATTCCGCGGGTGAAAAAGAAGCCAAATTGACGCCCGGCGAAATTCTTTCCGAACGTCAGGTGGCCGAGGCTGCCAATTCGTTGATCGAATTCTATCAGAAGGCAGGTTATCACGACGTGAAGATCACATTTGAAATCACGCCGGATGAGTTGACGGGTCACAGTATTGTGAAGTTCATCATTACCGAGGGGCCGCGCGTCATCGTCGACAAAGTCAATTTTGAGGGTAACCATGCCTTTACGACAAAGGTATTGCGCCACAAGATCGAAACTCGCAATTACAACTGGATTACGTGGCTCACAAAAAAGGGTTACTTGAAGCAGACCGTCATCGAAGAGGATAAGCAAAAGATTGTGGATTTTTATCGTTCCGAAGGTTACATCGATTCGGACGTAAAAGATGTCAAATTTGATTATCCTGAGAAGGATAAAGTGGTCGTGACGTTTTTTGTTTTCGAGGGCAAGCAATATAAAGTGGGCAAGCTGACGGTCGACGGCAATCAGCTTTTCACGACGGCAGAAATCGAGCAAAAGCTCAAGATGAAGTCCGGTGGTCTTTTCACTCCTGGCGGCTTGCAGGATGACATCAAGGCCATTCGCGACATCTATGGCGCGCGCGGTTATATTGACACCGCGGTCAAGCCGACACGCATTCCCAACGTGAAGTCTGGAACGATGGACGTCTCTCTTGAGATTCGCGAAGGAGATTTGGCCTATATTGATTTGATTGAGCTGCGAGGCAATGAGAAGACCAAAGACAAGGTGATTCGCCGTGAGTTGGCGGTCGCGCCCGGTGAAATTTACAACACCGTAAAGGTCGACGCTTCCAAGCAGCGTTTAGAAAATCTCGGCTATTTCTCGCATGTGACGGTGACTCCGGAGGACACGGATGTGGCCAACCGCAAGAAAATGGTCGTTTCCGTGGAAGAACAACGTACGGGTTCCATCAGTTTTGGTGCCGGTTTCAGCTCGGTCGATTCGATTCTCGGCTTTGTGGAAGTAACGCAAGGCAATTTCGACATCGACAAACCGCCCTACTTCACAGGTGCGGGCGAAAAGGCGCGTATACGCGCCCAATTTGGCGCCAGCCGCCAGGACTATATTGTGTCGTTCACAGAACCGTGGTTCATGAATCAACGGCTGGCTGTCGGATTCGATCTTTTTTACGATGAGGCGAGTTATCTGAGCGCCATTTATAACCAACGGAATTATGGTTTTGACGTCCGTGCGGGCAAGGCGCTTGGGGAGTACAATAAGGTCGAGCTGATGTACAAACTTGAAGAGATCGAGCTCTATAATTTCTCGTCGGCTGCTTCGCCGCTCATCCTTGAGGAAAGTGGCGGGCGATTGAAGAGTTCGGTGAATGGTAGCATCACCCGAGACACCCGCGATTCATTCGTGCTGCCCTCCAAGGGCTACAAACTCCAGCTTTATAGTGAAGTGGCAGGCGGCCCTGCACTGGGCGGTGACACGGATATCTATAAGTTTCAACTTAACGGACAGATTTACTTCACGATGCCTTGGTGGGAAAAGAATATTCTTTCCTTCAATGGCTCCACTGGAGTGGTGGATACGTGGGCGGACGGCACGCGCGTTCCCATTTTCGATCGTTACTTTCTGGGTGGTCCGAACACCGTTCGTGGATTCCGTTTTCGAGATGTGGGTCCCAAAGACCCGACAAGCAACAATGAACCCATTGGTGGAAATACGATGGCATACCTCCAAACGGAATATTCCGTTCCTGTCATTGATCGGGTTCGTTTCGCGACTTTCATCGATGGAGGGCAGGTGTGGGATAATGCGTATGATTGGGGCGCCACAGGGCCCGACGTCGGTGCCGGTATCGGACTGCGCCTGAATTTACCCATCGGTCCGATCAATTTGGATTACGGCTGGCCTCTTCGTCATGATCAATATACAGGGAACAGTGGCCAGTTCAGTTTCAATGTCGGTACCAAGTTTTGACGGAAGGGAAGCGATTCATCCCGTGCTGTACAATTTTCATTTTAACCGTTAGCAATATTGCAACATTATGAAATCCTGCCGATTCCTCACCGCTCTTCTCGTAACCTGTGTTCTTTATTCCACTGCATCCGCCCAACAATTTAAGGTTGGATCCGTCGATATGGCGAAGGTCTTTGCCGAATATTACAAAACCAAAAAGGCGGAGAGCGAACTGAAGGATCGCGCCGACAGTTATCAGAAGGACCTGCGTCAACAAGTTGCTGATCTGCAGAAGATGGAGGAGGACGGCAAGAAGCTCCAGGATGAATCTGAAAACCCCGCGTTTACCGATGATAAACGCGCCGAAAAGAAGAAAGTACTCGAAACAAAGAAGACGGAATACCGTATCGCGCGGCAAAATTTTGAAGAAATGAAGACGAACCGTGAGCGGGAACTTTTTGAGCAACGCAATCGCGTCCGCATGACCATCGTCGATGAAATCGTGAAGGTCGTGCAGGAAAAAGCCAAGAAGGAAGGCTACAGCATGATTGTGGACAAGACGGGTTTGACCCAGAGCGGCGTGCCTCCTTTCATTTACGTTCAGGACGCGCTTGATGTCACGTCGGACATCCTTAAGACGATGAATGCGAGCGCGCCCGCAGCCGGCTCAGCGGCTGCTCCCGCCCCCGCTCCCGCTTCCAAAGATGTGGATGCGAAGGATAAAGATTCCAAGAAGTAATCGTCTTGCAAAAAACATCCGCCGAACTTGCGACTCTCGTGCAAGGCCAGCTGGAGGGAGATGCTGGTCTTGTCGTTGTGGGTTTTGCAGGTTTAAAGGAAGCCCGGCCCGGAGAGATCAGTTTTCTTGAAAATCCGCGCTATATGGCCCTTCTCGGGTCGACGAAGGCTTCCGTGGTGCTCGTGAGTCCTCAAGTAAAGGTCCCAGCGCGTCTTACGGTAATTCGAGTAAAACAGCCCAGCATGGCTTTTAGTCGTATCGTCGCTCTGGATTGTCCGCCAGTCCCTGTCTTTAAGCCCGGGGTGCACGTGCATGCGAACGTTTCGCCAAAAGCAAAAATTGACTCGGCGGCTTCGATTCAAGCATTCGCGACGATTGAAGATGATGCTGTGGTAGGTCCAAACAGCGTGGTGGGCGCAGGAGTCTATATCGGACATGGAGCGAGGGTGGGGCGGGATTGCTTCATTTATCCGAATGTGTCTATCCGCGAGCGGTGTGTCGTGGGCGACCGTGTCATTTTGCATTGCGGCGCGGTGATCGGGTCGGACGGATTTGGCTATGAATTCCTGGATGGGCATTATGAAAAAATTCCGCAAGTCGGATTTGTTCAGCTGGAGGACGATGTGGAGATTGGTGCCAACACGACGATTGACCGTGGCCGTTTTGGGCGGACATGGATCAAGCGCGGCGTGAAGATCGACAACCTTGTGCAAATTGCCCACAACGTGATCATCGACGAGCATACCGCCATCGCCGCGCAGGCAGGCCTTTCTGGCAGTACTGAAGTGGGCAAATTTGTTCGAATCGGCGGACAGGTGGGGACCGTGGGCCATATCACGATCGGCGATGGAGCGGTTCTTGCCGCGCAAAGTGGGATTAATCGTGAAGTGCCCAAGGGTGGATTTGTTTTTGGATATCCCGCTCAACCGCATAAAGAGGCGATGAAGATGCATGCAAACGTGCGGCGTCTGCCTTATCTCATCGAGCGCATCCGCAAGCTCGAAGCGCAAATCGAGAAATTGAAGAATTTGTCCTAGTGTCGCTAGGTCCATTGTTTGTCTGCTTTCGAGCCATGAGGCTTATTATGAAGATCCTTCGCGTTGACCGGAGGATTTTTTTCAGAAAACACCTCGCGCAGTGATTGACACATTCCTGTCGTAGCGTTAGCCTTTCTTGTGAAATATTTCACAAGCGCTTGGCTTGTCG
>JABDCI010000023.1:0-80 GCA_013288215.1 Verrucomicrobiota bacterium
GGTGGATTTCCAGCCTAGAAGCATCAGGCGGTCGGGAGCAATGCCGTGATTTTCAAACTGGGTCGCATAAAATTTCTGAA
>JABDCI010000023.1:90-26340 GCA_013288215.1 Verrucomicrobiota bacterium
CCTAAAGATCTCGCTTTCATGAGAAACTTGGAATCGGGGACCGCTTGGAGGACGCGAGCCCAAAGTTCAACGACTTGCGGATGAATCTTCACGAGGTTGTTGAACGAACCGAATGTCACATATCCCTTCGCGACGCAGGGCGGAACAGTCGGAGGAGCATCGGCGATATTGGAATGATAACAGACACATGTCTCGGGAAGCCGAAACACTTGTTCGACATAAAACGCGTCCGAACCGGCGGGCGTGCCGTGTTCGTCGCTGAGATAATAGTCGATCGCTTGCATGCCGCTCGTGTTGATATAGCCAAGAAAATTCACCTGGATCGGAGCGGGTTTTCGGGCTGCCAGGATGATCCTGCTATCCACGGTATGAATGGCGAGCATCACGAGGATGTCGATTTGGTCTTTTCGGATTTGTTGGGACAATGCCTCATCGGAGATGGTGAAAACGTCGCGCCAGTGATCCGCGAATTGCTTAAGATAGGCCGTGAGACTGTCGGGGGAAGGCGTGTTGGAATAACAAAAAATTTCGAATTTACTGTGATCATGGGCCATGAAGAATGGCCGAATGTTCATGCCCACAACGTGGCCGCGAAAATCTGGGGAAAGATAACCGATGCGGATGCGTCTTCCGGGATCGGGCGTGTTGGGATAGATGAGCTTCGCGGGAAGAAGCGGGTTGGAATGACGTCTCGCCCATTCTTTGTGCTCCGCGAGCAATTTCGCCGATGTGTAATCGGGATGATGATTCAGCGTGTAGAGAAGATCGCTGTGAATTTTGTCATCCTGGGGCAGCTGTTCGATGATGGATCGAAACATGGCGATCGATTCATCAAGCCTTCCCGTTTCCTTAAGGATGTGCGCGAGATTGATGGACGCACCTAAAAAATGGGGATCGATGCGGAGAGCTTCCCGATAACATTCGATCGATTCGCCGAGACGCACTTCGTCATAAAGCGCCAACCCCAGGTTGCTCCACGCCTGGGCATAGTCGGGCTTGTTCTCAATGGCTTTACGGTAGGACGAAATCGCTTCAGGCAATTGTTTCGAGCTTTTGTAAATATTGCCGAGATTCAAATGCGCCATCGCGAAGTCAGGACGCAATTCAAGGGCCTTTCGATAATGCGCCATGGCTTCATTCATCCTGCCGCAACTCTGGCACGCCAAGCCCAGATTATTGAACGCACCGGGGTCGGCTGGATTGATCTGGATGGCTTTATGATAAAACGTGATCGCCTCTTCAAATTTTCCCAACTCCTGAAAAGAATAACCTAGATTGATGTAAGGCTCCAAATACCCGGGATTGAGCTCAATGGCTCGCTGAAAAGGACGCACGGCCTCCTCGAAACGTCGCATGATGTTGAGAACGACTCCTTCGCTGTTATAAAACACCGCGTTTGTATGATCCAGCGCGATGGATTTGCGGATCCAAAGCAATGCTTCTTCATGCCGAGCAGCCTGGTAGGCAAGAATGCCTGCCAGGTGCAAAGCCCCGATATGATCGGGTTGCGATTTTAGAATCTCGTGACATCCCGCTTCAGCCTCGTCACGGCGTCCTGCTTGAAAATCCTGGAGAGCCTGGGTCCATCCGTCTTGGGGTGCCATCATAGCAGATCCCAAAGTTCTTAAAGAGGCGGCAGCGTTTGTGCAAATCGGATTGTGAAAATCAGCCAATAAAAAGATGGTGGAGCCGAGGGGATTCGAACCCCTGACCCCCACAATGCCATTGTGGTGCTCTACCAACTGAGCTACGACCCCATCTGAAAAGGCAGGTGTCAAAAATAAATCTTTGCCCGCAGGATGCAAGGCAAATCCAGGAGAGTGAGTGACAGATCCGCCTCTTATTCGACACTCAGATCATCGATCTAGATCGTTCCGCTTGCTGGATGCGCGTTTGTCCATTTGAGTGGAACAACGGTCCAAGAAAAAGAACTCCGGTTGTAAAACGGACTTCTTGGAGCGTTTTTACCGACAAAAAAAACGGCGTAACCTGGAAGACTATTTCAGAGATTCCATGATCTTCTGAAGGACTTCTCGTGGAGGACGAACTTTCGATTCCGACAGCGTGGCGAGAGGCTCCTCGACTAAATTCTTCTGCTCGACGAGGTCTGGATAGGTGCCATCCTGATGATAAATCAATCCGGTCAGGAAGAGGCGCTGATCGCGCGCGTCGGCGAGCAGCTTCAAGGCGTTGTTGCGATCCGCAGGATCGTAGTCGCGATGCAATTTTTTAAGGACAATCTTCGCTCCGTCGGGCAGTTCGATGGTCTTTGTCGTTCCCTCCGCATACTCAGCGGTGATTTGCTCATGCGGAGGCACAAATCCGATGTCATGGAGCTGTTCCTCATGTTCCTTGGCGAACTTGTAACTTTTGGTTGATCCTTCGTGATTATTGAACGTCACGCAAGGCGAGACGACATCGATCATGGCGGTGCCAGGATGATTCAGGCCAGCCTTGATGAGCGTCAGGAGCTGCTTCATGTCCCCGGAAAATGAGCGCGCCACGAAACGGCAGCCCATCTCAATCGCAAGCGCGCAGCAATCGATCGGCATCATCTCGTTTTCCGTTCCCTTTTTCTGGACGGACCCTTTGTCAGCTGTCGCAGAAAACTGTCCCTTGGTAAGACCATACACGCCGTTGTTTTCAATGAGATAACAGATGCGTACATTGCGGCGAATCATGTGCAGAAATTGTCCAAGGCCAATGGAGGCCGTGTCCCCGTCACCGCTCACGCCGATATTGAGCAGCGTGCGGTTGGCGAGATGAACGCCCGTTGCAACAGCGGCCATGCGCCCGTGAACGCTGTTGAACCCGTGCGATTGCCCAAGAAAATAGGCGGTTGTTTTGCTCGAACATCCGATCCCACTGAGCTTCGCAACGCGATGGGATTCCACATCCAACTCGTAGCAGGCTTTGATGATTTGGTTGGTAATCGCATCATGTCCGCAACCCGAGCAAAGCGTGGAAGTCACCCCCCTATAAGCAGCAAGCGGCTGTCCGAGGTGGTTCGTTGAGGCCTTTGGCGCAACAGCTTGAGCGGATGGTTCAGTCACAGGAGTGCTCATGTTGAAGATTATTTGGGTTTTTCGGACTGGAGAATGGCTTGCGTCACCGTGCGCGCGTCCAACGGCATTCCATCGTAATGAAGGATGGAGGAGATTTTCGGCGCGAGGTCCGGATATTCCATGCGAAGAATTGAGGCCATCTGCGCGTCGCGATTTTGTTCCACAACGTAGGTCACTCGATGTGATGCGATGTAGTTGCGAACTTCGCCGTTCACGGGAAGCGCGCGGATGCGCATATATCCCACCTTCAATCCGGCTTCGGCTTCGAGCTGGGCTAAAGATTCCTTCACTGCCATGTCGCTACTGCCGTAGGCGAGAATGCCCACGTCGCCGTCAGATGCTTTTTCGATGATGGGCTGAGGAACGAGCTGGCGGGCCGTGTTGAACTTGCGCGTCAACCGGTCCATGTTGTCCTGCCAGTTCTCAGGCTTTTCGCTGTAGGTCGCCGCCGGTGTGTGACCTGTTCCTCGGGTAAAATACGCAGCCAAAGGATGCTTGGTGCCTGGAAGCGTGCGATAAGGAATGCCGTCACCATCGACATCGCGATAACGCTCAAAAAACTTCACGCGTTCGAGGTCTTTCTCCGTCAAAACCTTGCCGCGATCCAGGGGCTTCGAAGGGAACTTGAAAGGATCGGCCATCCAGTTGTTCATTCCGAGATCGAGGTCGCTCATCAAAAAGACCAAGGTCTGAAACCGCTCGGCGAGATTGAGTGCTTCGATGGCAAATTCGTACGCTTCCTCGACAGAGCCCGGAATCAGAAGGATATGCTTGCAGTCGCCGTGAGACAGGAAATACGCCTTCATGATATCTCCCTGACACGTGCGCGTCGGCAACCCCGTGCTGGGCCCCATCCGCTGGACATCCGTGATCACCACTGGAATTTCCGCAAAATAGGAAAGTCCTGCGATCTCAGCCATCAGCGAAATCCCCGGCCCCGATGTGGCCGTCATCGACCGCGCTCCGGCCCATCCGGCTCCGGTCACGAAACCCATGGAAGCGATCTCGTCCTCACCTTGCACGACGGCATAAGTCGCCTTGCCTGTTTGAGGGTCGTGGCGGTATTTGCCCAAGAGGTCGATCAGGTTTTCGCAAACGCTGCTGCTCGGCGTAATGGGATACCAGCCGACCACTGTGACGCCTCCATAAAGGTAACCAAGGGCGGCAGCCATGTTGCCGTCGATCAAAATTTTCTCCTGCTTGCGTTCCATCCTCTCGATCGTGCACGTCCGGGTATTGACCAAATGTTCGGAAGCCCAATTGTAACCCAGTGTCGCGGCGCTCCGGTTGAGTTCGGCGGCCTTGGGTTTGCTTTTAAATTGTTTTTCAATCGCCTGAGTCATTTCCTCAAGTTCGAGGGAAAGGAGATAACCCACCACCCCGACGTAAATCATGTTCGTCACAAGCTTGCGAAGCTTGACCTCGGGACACGCCTGCACGACAAGTTCGTTGAATGGAACGATGTGTGCCTGAATATCGTTGCGGTTGAGGAAAGACTTGAGCTCTGAGTTCAACACCAACATGCCGCCTGGACGCAATTCACGGATATCGTCCTGAACGGATTCGATATTCATGGCCACGAGGAGATCGATCTCCTTGCGGCGGGCCGTCCACCCATCCTTATTGGCGCGGATGGTATACCACGTTGGCAACCCCTGAATGTTGGATGGGAAAATATTTTTCCCGCTGACGGGCACTCCCATCTGAAAAATAGACCGGAGGAGAATCGCGTTCGCAGACTGGCTGCCCGAGCCGTTGGAAGTCGCAATCTGAATGACGATATCGTTCACACGGGACGGAGCTTGAACAGCCGTCCCCGAGGGCTGGGTCAGAGTAGTTTGAGGCATGAATGACTTAGATGGGTTCGGACTCTTGAAGGTAACAAAAATAGATTGATAAATCCAATAAATCCTTTTTATATCTAGCATAGATTTTTTCTATGCTTTATGGAAATCCGCCAGCTGATTACATTTAAGCGGGTTGCTGAATTAAAGAGTTATACCCACGCCGCAGAGTCGCTGGCATTAACCCAGCCCACAGTGTCGCATCAACTCAAGCTTCTGCAGGAAGAAATGGGGCAAAAATTATTTGAACTGAACGGCCGGCGGGTGGCTTTAACTCTCGCAGGCGAGACTTTTCTCCCTTTTGTCGACCGCGTGCTTGCCACCGTGGAGGATTCAAGGCGGGCTCTTGAGAACATCCAGACCGGCGAGCGCGGCACCTTGACAGTGGCCGCTATCGGTTCCAGTACCGTTTATGTGCTGCCCGAATTGCTTTTCAAATTTCAGGCGCGCTATCCCAACATCAAAGTTCATTTACGCACAGCCGGTGGCGACGAAATTCGCGAACTTGTGAAAAATAATCAGGTGGACGTCGGCATTGTCGGCTCGCACGTTCCAACCTCGGAATTTTCGATTCTTCCGCTCTTCAACGACAAAATCGGTCCCTTCGTCCATGCAGGACATCCCCTCGCCCGTCGAAAACGGGTGACCTTTGCGGAACTTGCAAAAGAACCCTTGATCCAGCTCGGAACATGGCGGAGCTGGCAAAATTATGTGCTTTCCATTTTCCGTCAAATCGGGGCGTCGCCACAAATCCGACTCCAGCTGGACAGCATCGACGGTGTGAAACGCATGGTCGAACGCGGACTCGGTTTCACCATCATCCCTCACACGGCGGCTCGGGAGGAAATCGCGGAAGGCAAACTCGTCGCGCTGAACCCCATCGACATTCCTCCGCTCATCCGCCAGGTGCTTATGATCCGGCGCAAACAGAAGATTTTTTCCAAGGCTCAACAAAGATTCATCGATTTCCTGCAGATTGAGGTTCCCAAATTAAAGCTCTGATCTTGGGCGATGGTTAGTTAAAATGGCCGTTTTATGAGAAAAGACTGGGCAGCCCTTTTTGATTGGGACGGCGTGATCATTGATTCTGCGGCGCAGCACGAAAAAAGCTGGGAGCGCCTGGCGCAGCATGAAAAACTTCCTTTGCCTCCGGGCCATTTCAAGCGCGGTTTCGGAATGAAAAACGACAGAATCATTCCGGATATCCTCAACTGGACACACAACGACGTTGAAATTCGAAGACTCTCCCTTCGCAAGGAAGAGTTTTATCGCGAAATTCTCAAGGAAACGGGCCTTCAAGCGCTTCCAGGCGTCGAGCTGTGGCTCGAACAGCTCCACCAGGCGCACGTTCCCTGTGCCATCGGGTCTTCCACGCATCTTGCGAATATTCAAGCCAGTCTGAATTTGATCGGACTGAAAAAATATTTCAGCGCCATCGTGACTGCCGAGGACGTCGAACATGGAAAGCCGCATCCAGACGTCTTTCTCAAGGCTGCACAAAAACTCAACATGGACGCCGCCCGATGCGTCGTCTTTGAAGATGCGCAGGTCGGCATTCAAGCCGCGCGCAACGCGGGCATGAAAGTGATCGGCGTGGCCACGACGCATCCCGCCGCTTCCCTCAAGAACGCCGATCTTATCGTGGAGAAACTGAACGAGCTGCGCCTTGAGCAGATTCGCGACTGGTTCGTTTCGAAATCCGTCAGGCTTTCTTCGATTTAACGCTCCGGCGGGACTCCGGAGACGAAAGCAAACCCCATTTCCGCCCGATGCGCTTCGGTTCGTGACATGCGAGCCAGAACATTTTGCGAGCCAGTTCCGATTCCGTGAGCGGCCGCGTGACGTTTTCAACGCGCCCCGCGCGAATCGCATCAAACACATCCTTGGGATTCGGCTTTGCCTGCAAGCGGCAATAGTGATGCTTGAGCCATTTTAATTCATGACTGTCGGAGCAGGCGATCATGGGCTTGCCGATCTCTCGGGCCACTTTCGCCGCCTTCTCGTTGGGATTCCACCAGCGGGTATAAAAATGACAAAGTTCCACCGCGTCGAAGACATCCGCGAATTCCCTGAGCTTGCGCCCCAGGCATTGGTTGAGACTGTAAAAGGGATGCGGCGCGATCACAGCCATCTCCGGGCCGCGCTCCTTTTTAAAGGCACGAAGATCTTGCAACGTCCTGATTCCCTTCACATCCGCTTGCATGACACCTAAAATCAACACTTCCTTGCGGTCAAGATAGCACTCGATGCCCGGAATCATGAGAATTCCCTTCTCGCGCGCATAATCTTGCAGCTCGGACGGAAAATAAACGCGCCCATGCAGGGTCAATGCAAGCACTTGATATCCAAGCCGCACGCCATGATCCACAAGCTCGAACGCATCGTGCTCCAATACGTCGAACGGATCCTCGTTGCTATGCATATGAAAGTCGCATTTCAACATGAGAGGAGTTGAAAGCTGAATGTGAAAAGTTGAAAGACTTTTTATCGACCTTCACTCCCATCACGTAAGCTGATTCAGGATTGTACTTCGATCTCCCGGATGTTGAGATGCTCATTCATGGATTTTTTGAAGAAGCGCGCCACTCTCCTAGTGCTGATTCTTGGAATCTCGGCCCCCCTTTTCCTTCAACTCGGAGGACGGGGACTCAATGAACCCGATGAAGGCCGCTACTCCGAAATGGGCCGGGAAATGCTCGTCACAAAGGGGTGGCTCATCCCACGGCTTAATGGAGTGCCCCACTACGCGAAACCGCCATGGATCTATTGGTGCACCGCCGCAAGTTTCAAACTCTTCGGCTTGAATGAATGCGCTGCGCGCCTTCCATCGGCATTGGCCGCGGCGGTCACTGCGCTCACGGTTTTCGCTCTGGGTCGACGCATGGCCGGAGAGATGGCTGGACTTTTTTCGGCCCTGATTTTGGTGACGTCGTTTTTGTTCTTCGCCTGCGGGCGGCTCATCACGCCGGATATGATGCTCACGGCCTTCATCACCTTGGCGTTTTATTGCTTCTGGCGATGGTGGGAATCCGAACAGACATCGTCCCGATGGCTCGTCGGATTTTATTTGGCGATGGGGATGGGCTTCTTCGACAAAGGTCCCTACGGAATCGTGATCCCCATTGCTGCCGTCATTCCATTCCTGATCTGGCAAAAAAAGGCCGCTTCGATCGCAAAAATGGGATGGATTTGGGGCCTTCTGATCGTCCTTGGAATCGCGCTGCCCTGGTTCATCTGGATGTGCCGGACCAATCCGGATCTTTACGATTTTTATCTACGGGGCGAAATCGAAGGGCGCATCACGACGGGACGCGGCCGAAGCAAGGTGTGGTGGTATTTTCTGGCAACACTTCCCGTTGCATGCTGGCCTTGGACCGCGCTCATGGCGCAAGCAGGATGGCATCACGTTCAATGCGTTCGGAGTTCAGGCAAACAAGCTGTGGCAAGCCAGTTTCTGATTTGTTGCTTCCTGCTGCCGTTTATCGTTTACAACGTCGTTCCATCCAAGCTCCCGACTTACATTTTGCCAGTGATCTCTCCACTGGCATTGCTCACCGGCATCTGGATGGTCCGCTTGACGGATCGTCCGCAGCGATTTCCAGCATGGGCGACGGTGGCGACATATCTCCTTCTCTCCTGCCTCCCTATCGCCCTCTGGGTCTTTTTTCATCGCACGCTGCCACAAATGAATTCCTTCTGGATGGGGCTTATCGCCTTGGGTCTCCTCGGTTCGGCGCTCGCCTGGTGGCTCACCACCAAGCTGCCAACGCATCCCAAAAATCGGCTTCGCTTTGCCACTTGGTGGCTCATGACTTTTCTCTTCGTTCAGGCCATTCTTTTTTGCACGCCACGGCTCGAAACCGAACTCCGTCACAACTCAAGTTGTCGCCGGCTTGTCGACCCCATCTCCAAACTCGATCTCGTGGGAGTGCCGATTTCTGAGGGGCTGCACCCCACGGGCAAAAAACCTTCATTCACTCGAGCAGGCCCGCGCGTGGTGATGTATGAATTTTTTTTCCGCAGCAGCAGCTTCTATCTCATGAAGGACAAATGTGAAATCGTTCCGCTCTTTGGAGGCGATTCCATCTGGGAAAATGAAAAAGACAAGCAAGCCGAAGCGAAACCCTTGCGCCAGGATCTGATCGAACTTTTAAGGGGACCTGAAACCATTTTTGTCATCACACGCCCTCAATATCGAAAAGAACTCCAAGAGCTGACGGGCATGGAACTCCCGCTGATCCAATCAACTTCCACGGGCGAAGATCAAGCGGTTCTTTTTTCGAACCAAAAGCGGCTTGGATCCGAAAACCTGGAAATCAAGAAATCCAGAGAAAAGAATTCCTGAATTCATCTGTTCTTGATTACATTCGCTCTCCGATGGACAAAACCTTCTACATCACCACACCGATTTACTACGTGAATGACCGCCCGCACCTGGGGCACGCGTCGACCACCGTCTGGGCCGACGTCCAGGCACGTTATCGACGCTTGATCGGGCAAAAAACTTTTTTCCTCACGGGTTTGGACGAGCATGGGATGAAAGTGCAGCAAGCAGCCGAGAAGCAGGGCGTTTCGCCGCAGCAACATTGCGATGAAATGGCCAGACATTTTCAGGAACTTTGGAAGAATCTTCTGATTTCAAATGATGATTTCGTGCGCACAACTCAGGAGCGGCACAAGATCCTCGTTCAAAAGTTTCTCACCGAACTCCATCAACGCGGCGCTATTTACAAGAAGACATATCACGGCTGGTACAGCAAAATTGCCGAACAATTCGTCACAGAAAAGGAAATGGTCGACGGAAAATTTCCGGCCCACCTTGGAGACGTGATCGAACTCGAAGAGGAAAACTATTTCTTTAAGATGAGCGAGCACCAGCCGTGGCTCGTGAAATATATCCAGGATCACCCCGACTGGATACAGCCGGAGAACCGGCGCAACGAAATCATGAGCTGGCTTCAAAAACCGCTCGACGACCTCTGCATCTCCCGCCCCCGCTCGCGGCTTTCCTGGGGCATTCCGGTTCCATTCGATTCAAACTACGTCACCTATGTCTGGGTTGATGCCCTAGTGAACTACATTTCTATCGTGGGCTATGGCTCGAATCGACTTGCCGAATTTTGGCCTGCGGATTGGCATCTGATTGCGAAAGACATTCTGACGACCCATGCTGTTTATTGGCCGACGATGCTGCATGCCCTCGATATTGAGATGCCACGACACATCCTTGCGCATGGATTCTGGCTCAAGGATGGCCAGAAAATGAGCAAATCCCTCGGCAACGTCGTCAATCCCCAAGAATATGTCGCCAAGTACGGGGCGGATGCTTTCCGCTATTTTCTCTGCAGGGAACTTCAGCTTTCCAACGACAGCGATTTTACCGACAACCGTTTCCTGCAGCGATTCAACGCGGATCTGGCCAACGACCTCGGCAATTTGGCGAATCGCTCGCTTTCGATGATCCAGCGTTATCGTAAAGGCGTCGTTCCAGACTGGGGCGAAAAGACGGCTTCCGACGACGAAATCGTGGAAGTGGCACGTGTGAGTCTGGCCGACTATCATAAACACATGGAAGCCATTGCGTACCACTCCGCCTTGGAGGCCGTCTGGAAATTAATCTCGCGCGCAAACCGTTACGTGGATGAGAACGCGCCATGGAAGCTGGCCAAGGATCCTGCTTCCAGCGCAAGACTCGATACCGTTCTCCGCATGCTTGCTGAAACCACGGCTCTGCTCTCGCATCTTATCGCGCCCTTCATGCCGACGATCGCCGGCAAATTGGAGGAACAACTCAACATGAAGACGCTTCCACCCACTCTTGTGCCGACACCGAACTTCCTGCCGGCATCTCATGTGATCGGAAAACCGGAACCGCTCTTTCCGCGGCAGCAAGTGGAAGCCAGGTAAACCCCTTCAGAGATTCGCGCCGTTGGTCTTGATAACATTGCTGTACCAATACGCGGAATCTTTTGGCGTGCGTTTGCCCGTCGGAAAATCAACGTAAACGAGACCAAAACGTTCCCGATAGCCATCCGCCCATTCGAAGTTGTCCATCACGGACCACTGGAAGTAGCCGCGAATATCCACACCCTCCGCCCCCCCTCGGGCGTATTCACGCAGATAACGCGTGAGGAAGTCGATGCGCATGGGATCATGCACTTTTCCGTCGAGACATACCCAATCCATGGACGAAAGGCCATTTTCGGTCATGTAGACTGGTTTCTGATAACGTTCGTAGAAAAATTTAGGGCCCCAGTAGAGCGAAGCAGGGGTCACAGGCCAGCGGTAAGCCGTGAAATCCATGCCTGTTTTGGCGGGCACCTCTTCAAAACCGCCCTCTTTCGTGGCACGGACATAGACTCCATTGTAAATATTGCACCCGAAAAAATCGAGGGGTTGGGCGATCGTTTCCATATCGCCAGGCTTGATAGCGGGAAGATGTTGTTCGTATGCCTTGAGTCCCTGGTCGGGGTATTTTCCAAGGAAGACCGGATCCATCCACCAGGCGTTGTTCCATGTATTTTTGGGATCAACCCAGAAAGTCGCATGGCGCGCCGTTTCAATCTCAGCGGGTTTGTCCGACTGGGGCATCTTCACCACACCAACGGGCGCATAGCCGATTTGAGCTTGGCTTTTGGAGTGCGCGCGAATCGTTTGCACCCCCAGACCGTGGGCCAGAAGAACGTGATGGCCCGCCCGAAGCAGTTCCGTCATCCCATACGTGACTCCCGGGGCGTGGTGCCCTAAGTGATGACCATAACCGATAAACACCTGGGGCTCATTGAGCGTCATCCAGTGAACCACACGATCGGAGAGCTTCTCGACGACGATTTTCACATAGTCGGCAAACCACTTTGGGCTATCGGAATTGAGCCATCCGCCCCGGCAATAAAGCTCGTAAGGATAGTCCCAGTGAAAAAGCGTGATGTACGGCTGAATTTTCGCAGCAAGGAGTTCATCTACAAGCTGGTCATAAAACTGCAGGCCTTTGGCATTGATGGCGCCTGTTCCATCTGGAATGACACGAGGCCAGGCTACCGACATCCGATAAGCCATCATTCCAAGTTGTTTCATCATCGCCACATCCTCCTTGGATCGATGGTAGTGGTCGCAAGCTATGCTGCCAGTATTGCCCTGAAACGTCCTGCCAGGGATCCTCGAGAACATGTCCCAAATGGAAAGGCCTTTGCCGTCTTCGGTTGCAGCGCCTTCGATTTGGTACGAAGCCGCAGCAACGCCCCACACGAAGTCTTTCGGAAATTTGATCATAGTTTATAAAATAGAGTAAACGCTTACATGAAATGGAGAACTATCAAAGCAAGAAGCCTTGTCTCGAAATAGTGTAAGTTGTCAGCACCTTGTCACTTTCTCATGAACCCTTTTAAAAGTGAATGGGAATTCAAGAGGTGGCTCCATTCATGGAATGGCGCAAACCCAACCCGGATGATCAGAGAGAAGAGATTGAGCCTGGAGAAATGACCGAAGTACGAGATGGAACAAAAGAGACTTGGGGCATCAACGTGGGCATTTCCATGGATCTTGGACGCGTATGCTGTGCCACATATTCCACAACATTTCGAAACGTGTGGAAGGAACTCCAGTCCGCGTCGTCGAAAAAGACGCAAAATTCCTCCTCAAGCTCCATTCTGAATTGAAAAAGAGAAAGAGAGTCAAATGTCAGCATCCGTAAATCGCGCACCAGCTGGTCGTCAGGATGAAGACAGGAAAGATCGACTGGCACATACCTCGCCAACATCTCCCGGATTTTGGAAGCGATCCGAGCTTTTTCTGGACTGAAAAAATGCATTCCAAATTGACAGGCTGTCAGGGGTTCCCGTCCTTTCAGATGCCTTAAGACATGATTTCTATGAAACCGACTTAATATTTCGGACATCCATTCCATAATTCTTGTCAAGAGGCGCTTATACCACCTTCGGGAGAGAGTTTAAGGCGCCTGAGTGAAAAGAAGAGTGACACCACCGCCGTCTTCAGACTTTCTGCTTAGAATGGCTTAAGATGACTTGGTGGATTCTTTCGTACTCGGGACTTTTGCGCAAATTTTCGAGGTCAGGATCGGTTCGAATCCAGATCCACTCGCGATAACCGAGTTGGACGGCCCGGAGAAGGGCCTCGGCAGCATCCTTCACCTTCCCCGTCAGGGCCAGGCTGCATGCAAAATTATAATGGACTAAGGGGTCTTTTGGAAGCAGCCGAGAAAGCTCGACATCCACTCGCAACCCATCCTCCCAGCGCCCGCTCCGAGTATAATCATCGCCCAAAACTTTCAGAATATCAGGATCTTCCGGCAATCGTTGGCGTAATCCTTCAAGGAAGGATATTTCAATGGCTAAATCCTGTTCCTTGGGGCCACGCCGTTTCATAAGTCATCGATTCATTCGGCAGAGCGCTCCCGATCTGCGATGAACTTATTTCTATATCGGCAAGACCTCAAATATTTTTTAGAACTATTCCTCTTCGAATGAAGGTTGGTCGATCCAAATCCTCTCCATTCACCACCGTACGCTCGACACGCTCGAAAAGACCGAGTGTCGTGTCATCTAATTTGAGCGTTTCCTGTTTGGGTTGATCCACCACTTCCGCAACCCCTTTGCGTCGAAGCCCTTTGCGCAGAGTCTGCTCCTCAGGGGATCCTTCGACAATGGGAGGAGCCTGGCCCCGTGCTGGCGCTTGTTTCGTTGTCTCGGGCTGCTTTTTAGTGGGACGCACCGAAGGTTTTTCCGTCACGATTGCCTCCCCTGTTGAGGCGATCACGACGACGGTGAGCCGGTCTCTAAAGTTTTCATCCACCACAATCCCCTGCTTGCACGCCACCTTGGCCCCAAGCTGTTCGTGCATTCGGTCAAATAACTTCTTCAACTGCGGCATCGTGAAATCCGGGCCGTGCGTCACGCCAATCAGGACACTTTCCGACTTGGCGAGAACGTCTGAATCATTCAATAACGGGCTGCTCAAGGCGCCCTGTAACGCCATCTCCACCTTCTTGTCACCTTGTCCCTCGCCGAAACCGAAGAGTGTTTCGCCGCTCTGACGGCGTAACACCGAACAAAGATCGGCAAAATCAATATTGATGAGGCCTGTGCGCGTGAGCATTTGCCAGATCTTGCGCACACCGTTGCTTAAAAATTCATCGGTCGGCCGAAATGCGTCAAGTACGCTCGTCTCCTCATCCGCAAGCGCCAGGAGCTTGTCATTGGCAATGCAGATGACGGCATCTGCCGAATCTCGCATGGTCTGCATTCCATCGTCCGCAATTTCCATTCGGCGCTTGCCCTCGTGGGTAAAGGGAAGCGTCACCAAGGCCAGCACCAGGGCGCCTTCCTCCCGCGCCACGCGCGCAATCACAGGGCCCGCGCCAGTTCCCGTGCCCCCGCCCATGCCCGCAGCCACAAATACGAGATCGTAGCCTTCCACGAAATCGCGGATTTGCTCGATATCTTCCATCGCAGCAAAGCGCCCTATCTGCGGATCTCCTCCCGCACCCAGGCCGTAGGTGAGATTCTCGCCAATCTGAAGTTTTTCTGTGACCACCGAAGACGCCAACGCCTGCGCGTCGGTATTCACCGCCAGCAAACTCACCTCATCAAAACCGTCGAGAACGAGGCGGTCGATGGCATTGACGCCGGCGCCGCCCACACCCACGACTTTGATGCGGACTTTTTTTTCGATGGGGGCGCGCCGGGGCGCCGCACCTGATTTTTCGTTCTTCTGAGGCGAGGGTGAATTCGTGCTCATAAAAGGGGTCATGATTATCCTGCCATCCCAAGGAAACGGCGCACGTACGCGCCAATTCCGCGTTGTGAGTGGGCCTCCCCGCGCTTGATCTGGCCGTATTTGACCAATCCCACAACCGTGGACATTTCAGGCTCCGCGAACTGCTCCACCTGCCCGTCAAATCCCTGGGGTGCGGCAAGCGTGGCCGGCATTTCAAAAATGGATTGCGTCAGTTCCACAAGGCCCGGCAGGCGCGCGCAACCTCCTGTGAGAAAAACACCCGCCCCTACCAGATCATTAAGCCCCTGCGAGAAAACGCGATCGCGAATGATGCGAAGCATCTCATCCATGCGCGCGTTGAGAACGACGTGGATGTGTTCCAGCTGGAACGTGCGCTCCCGATCCGCGAGCAAATCGCTGGTCTTCACTTTCACCGTCTTGCCGCGCACCGTCGGATCCAGCCAAACACTGCCATGCTCGCGGATGATGGCTTCGGCGCGTCGCCGGCTCTGCAGCTTCAACCCAAGAAGCAAATCATTGGTCAAATGATCGCCGCCAATCGCCAAAACTCCCGTCTGTCGAATCATGCCCTTGGCGTAGACGACATAGTCGGTGGTCCCCGCGCCAATATCGAGCACGATGGAGCCAAGTTCCTTGTCGTGGCGATCCAGAATGGCTAGAGAGCTCGCGAGTCCGCTAAAGACCCAGTTGTTCACGTCGACCGAGGTCTCCCGACGTTCATGCAAACAATTCAAGGTGTTTTGGAAGCGGGTTCCAATCCCATAGATGCAATGCGCGTCCGCTTCGAGTCGTGACCCGAGAAGTCCTACGGGATTTGCCACGCCATCTTTGCCATCGATGTAAAATTGCTGGCGGACGACATGCAGAACGACTTTGCCGTCAGCGAGAAGGACGCCCGCGCGCGCGTTGGTGACCGCTTCTTCCACGTCTTCTTCGCTGATCTCGTGTGTTTCGCTGGAAACCGTGGCGGTGCCGCGCTGATTCGCGGAGTCGATATGTCCCCCGGTAAGCGCGAGTTCGATTTCACCAATCTCCATATTCAAGGCTTCCTCGGCTTCCTGAACCGCCTGCATGATGCAGGCGCTGGCTTCGGCATGATGAACCACTTCGCCCTTGCGAACTCCTCGGGATTCGACTCGATGGCTTCCCATCAGGCTCAAGCCGCCATCCGCCCTGCGTTCGCCTACCGCGATCTTGATCGCACTTGTCCCGATGTCCAAACCAACAATGAGAGGGGGTTTTCTCGAAAAAATCATGTATCCAAAATCCTTGCTACTGATTGAGAGCGGTCGTCACCGGAATGTCCTGTTTCAGAGTGAGATCCACTGTCAGAATATGTTCGGAACGCTGTCGCGCGTCGTTGAGAATGGATGCGAGTCTTTGGAGCTGGCGATCCAGATCCATCAGTCCAATCTTCACCTTCGTCTGGTCGGAGGTCGCAACCAAGAGGATTCCCCGGCGCGAAACATCGATCGAAATGACTTCCAGCGCAGAACCGAAATCCATGTGGTCCATCTTCTGAATCAACTCGAGCGCCTGAAATACTTCGGGCGACCCCGTCGGCTTTCCGATCTTGAGCTCGGCGATGCTCGCACCCGTGATGTTCGGGAGAGCACCGATCCTTTTTAACAGATCTGGCGAACGCTTCGCAAATCCAGCCAGATCCATGATGACACCGTATTTATCGATTTGATAAGTCACCTGTTTCGTTCCCGACGAAATGTTGGCAAGAGGGACTCGTTCGGTGACTCTCACCATCAGTTTACCCGGCAGTTCACGGGAAAGCTCTGCTTTTTCGACGAGAGAATGCAATTCGAGCTCGCGACGCATTTGAACCAAGTCAAGCGCGAGCAAATTCTGTCCTCGGCGCACTTTTAAAATATTCACGACCTGATCAGGCTTCATGAACTCACCCGAATTTTCCACCATAATGTCGGTTATTTGATAGGCGGGATTTTCGGAAAACATCTGGCGCATGCCCGTACGGATCAGAAACCAGCCACCCCATCCCACGATTGCCACGCCTGCCATGACGCAAAGTCCGATCACGAGGATGCGCGTTTGACGCTGACTGCGGAATTTCATCCGCTGACGCGAATCCATCCGCTTCAAATCATGCTTATAAAATCGATTGCGCGGTTTGGAGCGAAACAGCTTCATGCTCTTTCCTTTCCACGATTCAGAGCTTGCTCGACAAGAGCAAGACATAAATTTGGAAAAGTGATTCCTGCTTCGGCAGCAGCCTTGGGCAGAAGACTTGTTTCCGTCATTCCCGGGATGGTGTTCACTTCCAAAATGTAAATTTCGTTCGCAGGATTCACCCGAAAATCGGAACGCGACATATCGCGGCAGCCGAGCGCCCGATGGGCCTTGAGCGCCTCTTCCTGAACGCGCACCTTCAAATCCTGGGGAATGGGGGCGGGAACGAGATAATCCGTCGCGTTCTTGGTATATTTGTTGGTGTAGTCATACCAGCCGCTCTTGGGGCGAACTTCGATCACGGGCAAGGCCTGATTTCCAAGAATTCCCACCGTGAGTTCCCTGCCCTCAATGAATTCTTCCACAAGAATTTCGTCATCCTTCGCCGCGGCATCCTTGAGCGCTGCATCCATCTCCTCTGATGAGTGAACAATATGAATGCCGATGCTGGACCCTTGCTTGGAAGGCTTTACGACGCGCGGAAACGAGAGGTCGATCAAGTCATTGAGCTTGAGCGAACGGGAGGAGACCACCGCGTCGCGCGCCACAAGCAAGCCCGCTTTGCGAAACGCTTTTTTGGCAGCAACTTTATCAAACGCAAGCCGGCTGGCGTTTGCGCCAGATCCCGTAAAAACAATCCCCCGCTTCTCGAGGTTTCCTTGCAGAACACCATCCTCACCGCCTGTTCCATGGAGCGCGAGAAACGCAACTTGAATATCCGCCGGCAGCACGGGATTGGCGTCCTTCACATCGATTTCAGCTACAGAACAGCCCAATGATTTCAGGGCTGTTGAGGCCGCCCGTCCGCTTCGAAGGGACACATCCCGCTCCGCCGAGGTCCCCCCCATCAGCACGGCAATTTTAAGTTTTGAAAAATCAACCATGACTCACCACCGTTCATCTCCCATTACAATGACTTCCGTCTCCAATTCAATGCCACGCTCCTTGCGAACACGATCTTTGATCATCGTGATGAGATTCAGCACGTCGCTCGCCGTTGCACCTCCTTCATTCACAATGAAGTTCCCATGCACATCCGACACGCGTGCCTTGCCGAAATTCATGCCTTTCAATCCCAATTCGTCGAGCAATTTGCCCGCGGGGATGGAATCGGGATTTTTAAAAATGCATCCTGCACTCGCCGCCGCCGGTTGGGATTTCCATCGTTTTTGTTCAAACTTTTTCAAAGTTGCCGCAATTTCCTCCGCGCCCCCCGGTCTCCCCTTCAATATTGCGGAGATCGCCACTTTGCCAGCAAGCCCTTTGCAATTTCGGTAGCGTACGTCCAGCTCCGAAGGAGTTTTTTCAAAAAGGTTGCCCTGCATATCCATCATCCGAACTTTTTCGACCACGTCGAAGAATGCACTGCCCATCGCTCCCGCATTCATCCAAAGAGCGCCTCCTACGCTCCCGGGAATTCCTTCAATGAACTCAAGTCCGGCAATCTGCTCTTTTTTTGCGGCCATGGCAACTTGCTTCAACCGGACGCCGGCGCCAACATAAAGACGTTCTCCTTTCACCTCGATCCGGTTGAATGCGCCGAGATGGATCGTCACTCCCGAGATGCCGGTATCTTTTACAAGCAGATTTGATCCTCGGCCCACAAACGTCACTTTGCGCGCACGCGCTTCAAGAGGAGAGATCCCTTCCTTCGACTCCGAGCAATAGCGAAGAATCAGAGCAAGATCTTTTTCGTTTCCAGGTTCCACCCACAATTTTGCATAACCGCCGACACGCATGGAAGTTCGCTTCGCCATCGGCTCGTAACGCTTCAGCACCGTTTCAGAACTGGTGAGCTTCTTCAACTCCTCATAGACGCGAAGCTCTGCCGCCAGTTGATGGCTGACTTGGTAAATATTTCCGGCACCCATGACGAGAATGAGATCTCCTGGTTTCACTTCGCCACCCACGCGCTCCTTCAACCGCCAAAGGTCCGGTTCGTAAATCACACGCTCTTCTTGGGTTCCATTCGTTGCGATGCTTGCCACAATGAGATTCCCATCCACGCCAGCGATCGGTGTCTCGCTTGCCGCATAGACATCCGTGATGAAAACGCGGTCGGCGGCGGCGAACGCGCGCCCAAACTCTTTGTGCAGCGCCTTGGTGCGCGAATAGCGATGGGGCTGAAACACCGCAAGGATTCGCTTGCGCATCTTCTGGCAAGCCGCCTCGATCGTCGCCTTCACTTCACTCGGATGATGCGCATAGTCGTCCACCACAAGAAATTCATTGCCTTCGAATAATTTTTGAAATCGGCGGTTAGCGCCCTCAAATGTCTTGAGGGCAACGGCGGCATCCGCAAAATGGACGCCCCGCTCCAAAGTCACCGCCAACGCGGCGACCGCGTTGGAGACATTGTGCTGCCCCGGCACTGGCAGCACGATGCGCCCGAGCCGTTCGGTGCCATGAACAAGATCAAATTCAGTTCGATCCTTCTGCGCATGGATGCTCTCCGCGCGCCATGTCGCCCGCTCCGACAAACCGAATGCCACCGCGTGCTTGAATTTCTTTCCCACGCGGCTGGCGCCTGCATTGTCTGCCCCATAAATCACACGTCCCGATGTCACCTGAGCCACTTCATGGAAGGCCCGTTCAATGGCTTCAAGATGAGGATAAAAATCAAGATGCTCCGCCTCAATATTCAGGATCACAAAATCTTCAGGCTGAAATTCATTCATCGATCCGTCGCTCTCGTCGGCTTCCACGACAAAGATGTCGCCTGTGTCAATCGCCGCATTCGTACCCAAAACGGGAACGGAAGAACCAATGAAAAACGAGGGATGTTTTCCTGCAACACAGAAGATGTGCGCAATCATCGACGTCGTTGTGGTTTTTCCATGCGTGCCGGACACAACAATCGCTTGTTGCGGAGGAATCAAGGCGGCTAGCGCCCGCGCGCGGCGCACAATGGGAATGCCGCGGCGCTCTGCTTCGAGCAATTCGGGATTGTCGTTTGGAATCGCGGAAGAAAAGGAGACGAAATCGGGATCGGTCACGTGCTGCGCCGCATGTCCTCGAAAACGCCGGATGCGCGGATGCCGCAACGCTTCGGGATCCGGATCTTCCGTCAGATCGGAGCCTGTGACGTGATGTCCCCGCTGCGCGAGAAGCCGCGCAAGTCCGCTCATTCCACTGCCCGCGACACCAATCAGATGTGCCTTGCGGGAACCGCCTGTGAGAAGCGCACGCAGATCGTTCTGTGCAAGATGGATCATGACGCGGAATTTCCCTTTTCGTTCGAAAGCTGCTCGATCATGTCCGCAAGTTTCCTGTGCGCATCGACGTGACGCAAATGTTTTGTCGCTTCAATCATCTTTTTTCGGCGTGTCACGTTGGTCAAAATGTCCTGAACCTCCTGGGCCAGCCATTGTGGCGTGCAGCCGGCCTCCTCGCGCAGAGCCGCCGCGCCCGCGTCGAAAAAAATCCGGGCGTTGGCCGACTGATGTTGATCTGCGGCAAACGGAAATGGAATGAGGATGCTTGGAAGCGACCACTCGGCGATTTCCGCGAGCGAGGCGGCTCCGGAGCGGGCGATGATCAGATCTGCCGAGGCGTAAAGCTGCTCCATTTCATGGCTAAAGGCGCGCACCTGCGCTTCCAGGCCCGCTTTCGCATATATCGCCCGGATTTCCGCTTCATCCGTTTTCCCCGTCAAATGGTCCCAATGGATCTTCACCCCCGAAATCAAGCCCGCCGCCTCTGTGACCACTCGATTCAGACCACGAGCACCCTGACTCCCCCCCACCACCAGCACGTTCCAAGGCACATGTTCGGGTTGGGGCCGATCCACGGCCGCTCGGAGGGAAGCGCGAATGGGTGTTCCGGTGCAAACCACCTTGGCATGGGAAAACTGCTGCTGGGCGGCATCAAATCCAAGCGCCACGGCATTCGCGTAGCGTGCAAGAAGCCGGTTCGCCTTGCCTAAAATCGCATTGGACTCATGAATACACGTCGGAATTTGCTGAAGAGAAGCGAGAAAAAGAGGCGGGAAAGAACTAAATCCCCCCATTCCAACCACGACATCCGGCTGAAAGGAACGAAAGATGTTTCGAGTGCGAACCAGAGCCTTGAGCATGCGCCAGCCAAAACGCAAAGCACGATCCGGACGGGCTCCCCGCCATCCGATTGCTGGAAGACTTTGAACGAGAAAACCGGTTATTCCTCGCGTGGCAACACGATCGATTTCCTTTTCGGAAACCACGAGAAGAACCTGGTGCTTGCGTTCCAGGAGCTCTTCGCCTACCGCCATGCCGGGAAACAAATGCCCGCCGGTCCCTCCACACACAATCAGCACATTCATGACCCGTGAAAACCGCTGAAGAGCTTAAAGTTGTGGCGTTTCTTCATCGATCAACATACCTCCGGAATATCGGTTGGTCCGCAGGCTCTGTCGATGAATGCTAATGAGAAAACCAACGGCCACATAGCTGATCAAAAGATTCGATCCGCCGTAGCTCACGAATGGCAGGGGCATCCCTTTCGGTGGAATCGAGCCGGTGACCGTGCCGACATTGATCATCGCCTGCATGCAAAGCCCAAACACGAGTCCAAACCCTAGCAACGTTCCAAAAAAATCCTTCGAATGGATTGCGATCCAAAGTCCGCAGATCAAAATCACCATATACGCCAGCACCACCGTCATCGCCACGTAAAATCCGAGTTCTTCGCCGACGATCGGAAAGATGGAATCCGTTGTGGACTCCGGAAGATAAAACATTTTTTGCCGGCTGTTCCCAAGCCCCAATCCCTGGGTTCCACCGGAACCGAACGCGAGAATCCCCTGCCATATTTGGAAGAATTTACCTTCCCGATGCTGTTCTGGATTTAAGAACGCCAAAATGCGCGCCCGCCGCTCAGGCAGCATCCAAAGCATCATGCTAAATCCAAGAGCTCCCGCACTGGCCACACTCATCAACGGCGCCACGCGCGCGCCTGCAATGAACATCATCACGCATGTTGTCATGGCAATCAGGATCATCGTTCCCATGTCCGGTTCCATGCGAAGGAGGACCAGGGGAATGGCAATGACCGCAAACGGCCAAAGAAATCCGCGCTTCCAATAGCGTATCTTCGATTGATGCTTCGCCATCCCATGCGCGAGCAAAAGAACAATCGCAAGCCGCAAGAACTCGGATGGTTGTACTTTTACTCCCGCGAGACTCAGCCAGCGATAGGAACCTTTTACCTTGCTCCCGATCCCTGGAATGAACACAAAGCATAACAGGATCACCGAGAAAACAAACAAAGGCCAAGCCCACTTCCGCCATTTTTTGTAATCCCTCCATCCGACGAGGATGAAAAGCATCAAGCCGGCTCCAAACCAGATCGATTGGCGGTTGAGCTGACTCGACCCGTCGGCCAAAGGCGCGCTGGTGCTCGAAATCATCACAAGCCCAAGGCCGGTGAGCGCAAGCACCACAAGCGTCAGGATCAGGGCGACGTAACGGTTCATCGATCTCTTCCTAGCAATCTCCGTCGCAGGGGGCAAGGATTGGCGCGTTTTCAGGGGAGGAACCTCCTTTTTTTGTTTGCGAACCCATGCGACGCAAACAAAACCAAGGAGGTCTCTCCTTTTCTTTCTGAACGTTCGTTTTTCAGAGTTTCTGAACCTCCACGCCACGATCCACAGGCTCTTCGACTGCGGTCGGACGCAGATCTTGCCCATGCTTGATCGGCGGCTGCGTGCCAGCGACCTTCGCGTCGGGGATCAAGAGTTTCTGATTCACGCGAACTTTTCGGGGATCGCTGATATGATTCACTTTCATCAGCGCCTGCACCGAAATGCCGTAGAGCCTTGCAATCGAGCTCGGGCTTTCACCGCTCTTCACCACATGGGTTTTTTGCACGTTGTTTGAAGCCACGGCAGTCGCGGCCTTTTCAGCCGCGGCGGGCGTTTTCTCAGCCAGCGTCGCCGTGCCTTTCACTGGCAACATTAATTTTTGTCCGATCTTCAGAGCGGCATTCTTTTGGAGCTTATTTGCCGTTGCGAGGTCCGCAAGCGCCACATTGTTGCGCTTCGCAATCTTGGCCAGCGTGTCGCCTTTCTTCACCACATATTTGATGGGAGCAAGAGCTGATTTCTCGTTGGTGGACGGCGGCGGCGTAGCGGCCACGCCCGCCGGAGTTCCCGTTTTTTCAGAGGTTGTTTCCGGCCGGATGTCAGGCTTAGGAAGAGTCGGTGCAAGGGCTGGAGTGGTGGGCGTCAACGAAGGCTCCGTGGATTCGGGCGAGATGGGAGCCACATGCTCTTCCGGAGTCAAAACATCACTATTTGGCAATGCCGTGGTGTTCTGCGCCTGCGTGGACGCATCCGGAGCAGGAGCGGCGGATTCGGGCACAGGAGGAGTCGTGTTTGCGGCTTCATTCTTCACCGTCGTGTCGCTTTTGCTGCATCCTTGAATGAGCACCACGCTGCCGAGGAGCGCCGCATGGAGCGTCAGCACGATGGCGACAATGCGCCACGCGCGGCCGCGCTCAGGCGGAGAAGGTTGAGTGGGGAGTTCGGGTTGGATGTCGATTGAATCTTGCATGGGATGGATTCCTTTCTGGTGTCGCTTTAAACGACGGGGGGTTTTGGGTTTTCTGTCAGTTGCTGCACGGCGAGTTGAAACACGTCGCCGCGCTCTTCATAGTTTTTGAACATGTCGTAGCTGGAACAGCCGGGCGAAAGCAGAACCACATCGCCTGAAATGGCAACGCGTGCCGCCATTCTCACCGCATCCTCCAGCGAGTCCGCGAAGAGACACGATGTGGCTTCCTGCCAGGCTTGAAAAATGGGTTCGCGCATCTCTCCAATCAGGATGCAACTCTTCACTTTTTCGCCAATGAGAGGCGCGATGGCGCTAAAATCGAATCCCTTGTCTTTGCCACCCGCGATCAAGACGACGGGACGGTCAAATGTCCGGAGTGCTTTTTCCATGGCATCAATATTCGTCGCTTTCGAGTCGTTCACGTATTCAACACCACCGACGTTTCCGACTGTCTGGAGCCGGTGTGACAAGGGTTGATAATCACAAATCGATTTCCACGCCTTGGCGAGATTGAGCCCAAGGGCTTGGACGACGGCTAGGGTCGCCATAATATTTTCGGCGTTGTGCGGGCCACGCAAACGCGTCCTATTTAGACGCGCGTCGAGTCCGGCATGCTCGACAATCGCACCGCGAATTCGTTCTCCATCAAACCATAAATCGGCAGGCGCGCCTGAGATGCTGTAGCGAATCGCATGAACGGGCGACATGCAACCCAGCTTTGCCAGGTATTTCTCGCTCTCGATATTGACCACCGCAATGTCGTCGCCGCACTGATTTTTCCAGATCGCGGCTTTGGCGAGCGCGTATTCATCCATCGAGCTGTAGCGATCGAGATGATCCGGTGTGATGTTCAAGAGAGCGCTCACTTTCGGACGAAACGTATCGATCGTTTCCAACTGGAATGAGCTCACTTCCACAACGATATAATCAAGCTTGTCGCTCTTGAGGGCGGCCTCGGCAAGCGGCACGCCAATATTGCCTGCTGAGATCGTCTTCTTGCGATTCGCCCGGATCACTTTTTCGATCAGTTCCGTCGTGGTGGTTTTTCCGTTTGTGCCTGTAACGGCGACCATCGGGCACTGGCAAAACCAGGAGCCTAGCTCCAACTCGCCAAAAACGGGAATATCCAGGTTCGCGACAGAGAAACCAAGCCCGTGCCGGGGATCGATGCCGGGACTCAAAATCGCGGCGTCAAACCGGCTTGAAGGAGCCGACTTCAGTCCGAACTGCATGGGGATTCCTTGATATTTTTTTCTTCGTGCGCGTCTTTTCATGGATGGGTCCTCCGATTCATCGATTACCATTAAGTGGGCCCCTTTCGAGGCCAGTAATAAGGCGGCGGCTTGGCCACTCACTCCAAACCCAACCACCAAAAAATATTTTCCGCTCACTTCCATGGGATGTCCTTTTCATCATGTCATCTCTTCATCACCGCAGCTTTAGTGAGCTCAGTCCCACCAGAGCGAAGAGAATGGAAATAATCCAAAATCGGACCACCACAGTCGTCTCGCTCCAGCCCTTCAATTCGAAGTGGTGGTGCAATGGCGCCATCGCAAAAATCCGTTTTCCGGTCAGTTTGAACGAACAGACCTGCAGGATGACGGAGAGCGCCTCCATCACAAAAACCCCTCCCACCAAAACCAGCAAAAACTCCTGTTTCAAACAGAGCGCCACGACGCCAATGATTCCACCAAGGCCGAGCGAGCCAGTGTCGCCCATGAACACGCGCGCCGGATAGCAGTTGAACCAAAGAAACCCCATCGAAGCGCCAAGCAATGCGGAACAGACCACCGTCAGTTCACCCGCGTTGGGAATGTGATCCAGCTCGAGATAGCTCGCAAATTTCGCGTTCGAGACCACATAAGCGATCGCGGCATAGACAAATGCCACCGTGATCGTGCATCCGATCGCCAGACCGTCGAGGCCGTCGGTAAGATTCACGGCGTTCGACGAACCCACGATGACCAGTGCCGCGAGAACGAGCGAAAAAAGTCCAAGGTTCTCAACGACGGGATATTTGTAGAACGGCACAAGGAGCTTCTTAGCCGTCCCCTGTGTATCGGGATGATAATAAAGCACCAACGCAATGCTCATGGCCAAAATGATTTGTCCGACGAGCTTTCCCCTTGCGCTTAAGCCTTTTGACTGCTTGCGCACGACTTTGAGATAGTCATCCGCAAAACCAATCGACCCCAGCACGATCATCGATCCCACCGACAACCCCACCAAGATGCTGTCAAGCCGCGCCCAAAGAAGCGAACTCAGCGTCACTGCCGCAATGATGAGCACGCCGCCCATCGTCGGAATTCCCTTTTTCTGTCGATGCAGCTCGGCGAGACGATGCACCTCCTCAACCGTGCGGATGGGCTGGCCAATCTTCAACTCCGTCAACTTGCGAATGATCCATGGTCCGATGAGCAACGAGAAAATAAGCGCGGTCGTGGCAGCCATCATCGAGCGCAGCGAAATGTATTTGAACACCCTCAGCGGCGACCATAAATCACTCCATAAATGCAGGTAATAGAGCATGGGTCAGTTCCAGCCTTCCAAAATTCGTTCCAGCGCCGGCCCTCGGGAAGCCTTGATCAGAACTGCGTCGCCGGCGCGCGTTTCTCCCTTCAAGAAGTCGCGGGCAGAATCGATGGTTTCAAAAAATTCAATGCGCCCCGTCTGTTGGGGCGCTCCTTGAGCGCCTTCCACGATGCCAAGAGCGCCTTCCCCCACTACAATCAGGAGGTCGAGGCCGCACTCCGCCGCTTTCACACCCACCGCGCGATGCGACGCGTCGGCCACCATCCCCAATTCGCGCATTTCGCCAAGCACCGCCACTCGCCGACCCGAAACCGAAAGCTCCTTTAA
>JABDCI010000024.1:0-311 GCA_013288215.1 Verrucomicrobiota bacterium
GGCCGTTGATGTTTCGAAAGACGTTTTGGAACTTGCCCGCAGGAATGCGCAGCGGAATCAGCTTTTGAAACGTGCCGAATTTCGCGAGAGCGATTGGTTTGACGCGTTGAAGGAAAAGGAGGCGTTTGATTGGATCGTTTCCAATCCGCCCTACGTTCCATCGGAGGAAATCGCCAGATTACAGCCAGAAGTCCAATATGATCCCAAACTCGCTCTGGACGGCGGCGCTTCCGGCTTGGACGCGATCGAAAAGATTGTGGCCGGTTCTCCTCGTTTTCTTAAAGGAGGAGGACATTTGATTTTGGAAATCG
>JABDCI010000024.1:321-23682 GCA_013288215.1 Verrucomicrobiota bacterium
CATCAATGTCTGCGCGCCTTGGCTCTTTATTCCTGAAGTGGATCTTTGCGAAGATTGAACTGATCCACGATCTGCGGAGAATTCCGCGCGTGCTATGGGGAACGTGGAATGGTTGATCTCGCTTGCCGGCTTCATCAAGAGGTTGGATCTGGCCTCCTTCCCTGTTGGCATGTTAAAGAATCTCATGGACGAGGCACGTTTTCAGGAAGCCATTCAACGGTTTGACCAAGTTAACGCCAAAGACCCGCATTTCGTCGAGATCGATGGGGTGAAACAGCCGCGTGAACTCTATTACGCGATCAAGTTGTCTCAATGGGTCGAGCATCTTGCTCCCCAAGCTTCCGAACCGCTGCGCCTTGCCGCACGCTGTCAGCATATCGCACGCTGGAGCATTCCCCGCACCTTTTATTCGATGGATCGCGCAGGATATTTGAAATGGAGGAGCGAACTCAAACAATTCCATGCGCGAAAGGCGGGCGAGATTTTGCACGAGATTGGGTATTCGGAATTCGTGATCCGCAGAGTGCAGGACCTAAATCTTAAAAAGCATTTTCCTCGGGATCCTGACAGCCAGATTCTGGAAGACGCGCTTTGTCTTCTGTTTTTGGAATGTCAGTTCGCCGATCTGCTTCAAAAAACCGAGGAGACCAAGATGGTGGAGATTCTCCAAAAAACGTGGAAAAAGATGTCTTCCAAGGGGCAGGAAGAGGCCTTGAAGCTGCCGTTTTCAGAGAATGAAAACAGGCTCATCAACATGGCCTCGAAGTCCTGATTGCTTCGGCTTGCTCCTCGTTCGTGAGGTTTGAACGGTCGTTGCAATCCAGCTTGAGAATGCTATGCTTCGCGCTTTATGCCCTTCGACGTCAAAGAGCTGATCGAAAAACGGCTCGGCGAAAATTAT
Source organism: Verrucomicrobiota bacterium (assembly GCA_013288215.1). Classification (GTDB taxonomy): domain Bacteria; phylum Verrucomicrobiota; class Verrucomicrobiia; order JABWAM01; family JABWAM01; genus JABDCI01. Next base: position 1,223 of record JABDCI010000024.1, read on the forward strand.
GAGCTGCATGATCGTTACGTAAATCGTGCACTTGTAAAAGTGTTGCGCACAATCGGTTTTGACAAGGTCTATGCCCGTGCGGAAGGCGCGTATCTTTACGATCGGGACGGTAACGACTATCTGGATGGACTCGCCGGTTACGGTGCCGTGAACCTGGGACGCAACCATCCCGTGATCAAGAAAGCGATCACCGATGTGATCGCGATGGACATGCCGAACATGGTGCAGATGGATTGCTCTCTTTTAAGCGGTCTGCTTGCAGAAGCGCTCATCAAGCGATCGCCTTCCCATCTGAACGCGGTTTTTTTCTGCAATTCCGGAACGGAAGCGGTGGAAGGCGCGATCAAATTTGCGCGTTGTGCGACGAGTCGCGATAAATTTCTTTTTTGCGGCGGCGCGTTCCATGGTCTTTCAACGGGCGCTCTCTCGCTCAATGGCAGCGACATGTTTCGCGAGGGTTTTGGCCAGCTTCTTCCAGGGAAGGGAATTGAACTCGATGATTTTGACGCGCTGGAACGCGAACTTTCGACTGGCGACTACGCGGCTTTTTTCTTCGAGCCGATCCAGGGCAAGGGCGTTTACTATCCGAAAAGTGAATTTTTCTGGCCGCGCGCGCAGGAACTTTGCCGCAAGCATGGGACGTTGCTGGTCGCGGATGAAATCCAGACCGGATTAGGGCGTGCAGGCCGCTTCTATGCGTTTGAGCACTGGAATCTGGAACCGGATATCGTCACGCTGGCAAAAAGCCTGAGCGGAGGTCTTGTGCCGTGCGGCGCGATTCTTACCCGGCGTGATATTTACGACAAGACCTTCAGCCGTCTCGACCGTTGCGTCGTGCATTCGACCACCTTCGGGCGCAATAATCTGGCCATGGCTGCCGGCCTGGCGACGTTGCAGGTCATCAATGATGAAAAAATCGTCGAAAATTCCGATCGCATGGGCAATCTCCTGATGGACGGCCTTCGCGCCCTCGCCTTGCGTCATGAATTTGTTCATGAGGTGAGGGGCAAGGGGCTCATGGTTGCCATTGAGTTCGCGGAGCCAAAATCCTTGCGCTTGAGGGTTCCTTGGAAGTTGATTCAGGCCGCGGACAAAGGTCTCTTTGCACAGATGGTGGTGATTCCTCTCTTGAAAAAGCATCGCATTTTAACGCAGGTGGCCGGGCATCACATGGATGTGATCAAGGTCACGCCTCCACTGATCATCTGTCAGAAGGAAGTGGATCGTGTGATCCACGCGTTCGACGATACGTTATCCGATTGCTATAAATTTCCCGGTGCCATGTGGGACATGGGGACTAACTTGGTGCGTGCCGCGGTGATGGGACGGCGCGCCGCTTGAAACACGTGAGTTCCTGCGCTGCAGCGATCATTTCAGCCGGGAGGAGATATCTCGGCTTTGTCGCACTTTTCTCGGGGCTTCTCTGTGTCCCCCTCTTCGCCGCCGATGAGAAGATGGATTCTCTCAAGGAGCGGAGCGAAACGCTTGCTTCCAATTCCCTCGACGTGGAGATGGTCCGTCAGTCGGCTGATTTGTGCGAACAAATCCTTGCTCAGAAAGAGGATGATTTCGACACGCTCGTGCTTTATTCGCGGGTCTGCTGGTCCTTGGGGCACCTCGTTACCAATAAACGTGAACAAAAGCGATGGTTCGAAAAAGGCCGTGATGCCGGCGGGAGGTTGAAGGAGCTTTATTCCCATAAGGCGGACGGTTTTTATTGGCATGGCGTGAATTTTGGAGAGTGGGTGGACCGGGCCTCCATCTTTGCAAAAATCGGCGCGAAAAAGGTGATTCTTGACGACATGAACAAAGTCTTGGAGATCAATCCCAAATATGATGGCGGGGGTGCCTATATTATCATTGGCCGGATCAATTATATCGCGCCGGGCGGAAGCTATTCCAAAGCGATTGATTGTTATGAAAAAGCCATCGCGTTGAATCCGAAACGGACGACCGCCTACCTCTATCTTGGCGAACTGGATCTGCATGAACACATCTTCGATAAAGCCGAGCAAAACCTCAAAAAAGTTCTCGCGATGGAAGTGGATCACCGATATGGCATTGAAGCGAAAGAAGATAAGGCGAATGCCATCAAGTTGCTTCGAAAAGTGACGCGCAAGGAAGGCCATTTTACCGAGCAGGAAGAGATCACGGGGAGATAGTTGTGTCAAAATGACTCATTTTACACCTTGTTTTCAGGCTTGTTTAAGACGATGGTTGTTTAAGACGATGTATTAACTATATGAAAGGTTCGAAGTCACGTCGGGGTCAACCGATGAAGAAACCTCGAACCAAGGCTGCGTCTCAGGATAAGCATCCCGCAAGCCGACCGCAGGATGAGGCGGCCCAGGTCAATAGGATGCGAGATGCTGTCAGCTTGTCATGCGACTTGAAGACGAAGGTGATCTACGATTCGAAGGGCCGTCAGAAAAAAATGGTCGTCTGCTCTCAAAACACGCGCGAGGACATTCTCACCCGCTCGCAGGAATATCTCGACATCATCACGGGCAAGAAGAAGCTCACCATGAGCGTCAAAAAGGAGATCATTCGCCGCACCCTCGAGAACTTCGATAATTTTTACAATCGCGGCTTCCTGACCTATCGCAAGAGTGTCGCCGAAGCGAAGGATTTTGCGGCCCTGGAATGGGAGGGGCGCGGCTCCATCATGCGAGATCTCCTGGGGCGCGAATATGTGGATTGCTTGGGCGGATATGGCATCTACAACATGGGCATGTGTCATCCCAAGATCGTCGAAGCGGTGCGCGCCCAGGTGCTTCGGATGCCTCTCTCGTCTCAGGAATTACTCGATCCGCTGCGCGGCGCACTTGCCGAGCTGCTCGGAGAACTCGCGCCCGGAGACCTCCAGGAATGTTTCTTCATCAACAACGGCACCGACGCTGTCGAGGGCGCCTTGAAACTCGCGCGCTTGCAGACCAAACGCGTCGGCTTTATCTCGGCTTTGCGCGGCTTCCATGGCAAGAGCATGGGCTCGCTCTCGGTGATGGGAAAGAATACGTATCGCCGTCCCTTCGAACCGTTGTTGCCTCAGATCCATTTCATTCCGTTTGGCGACGCCAATGCCCTGGAGGATGAATTCAGGAAACTCGCCGCCGTTGGCGACGAAGTGGCGGCGTTGATTCTGGAGCCTGTTCAGGGTGAGGCAGGAGCCATCGTGCCGCCTGATGATTTTTTGCCCGCCGCGCGCAGACTTTGCACCGAATATGGGACGTTGCTGATCCTGGATGAAGTTCAGACCGGTTTCGGCCGCACGGGGCGCGTCTTCGCTTGTGAACATTGGGGCGTCGTCCCAGACATCATCTGCCTTGGCAAAAGCATTGGCGGCGGAGTGATGCCGCTCTCTGCGTTCATGGGGAACTCGGAGATCTGGAAGGTTCTCGAGGAAAACCCGTTCATCCACAGCTCAACTTTTGGCGGCAATCCACTGGCGTGCGCTGCCGGAATCGCGGCCATTCATGTCATGCTCGAAGAGAAGCTGCCGCAGCAAGCGGCGGAAAAGGGCGTTTACATGATGAAGCATCTCAACAAACTGAAAGACAAATATCCGCATATTCTGACCGACGTGCACGGCCTCGGCCTATTGATCGGCATCGATTTTGTTTCAGATGAAATCGGCTACAAGGTCGCCGCCGGCCTCTTCAAACGCGGCGTGCTGGTTGCCGGAACGCTCATTAGTTCTAAGACGATCCGCATCGAGCCTGCGCTTAATATTTCGTACGAGCATCTCAATGTCGTGCTTGAGAAACTCGAAGAGACCCTCGAGAAGATTTCACACACGCTTTAGTCCACGGGTTGCGGCCCGTGGAAAACCCGGATCAGATGGGGGCATCCGCCTCGATGTTCCATTTCAAAGCAGCGAGTCTTTCCAGCAACGTTGGATGGGAGTAGTGGTAGGCGCTGTACGCGGGATGCGGCAAGAGAGTGGAAAGATTCTTCTCAAAGAGTTTGAGCAGTGCGCCGCCCATATTTCGGGGATCGCGAGTCACGGAGGCTGCAAATGCGTCCGCTTCGTATTCATGCTTGCGTGAGAGCCGGCTGAAGAGAGGCTTCACCCAGAAGGTGAATGCCGGTGCGATCAACCCGATCAGAAGCAATCCGGCTGCGTCCGCACGGGAATCGAAACCAAAGGCCTGAAAAAGGGGAGGACAGGAAAGGAGTGCGCTGCAAAGAAAAAATCCAAGAAAGGTGAGGACCGATGAGAGAAAAATCATCTTCACGATGTGTCCGAGCTTGAAGTGGCCTATTTCGTGGGCCAGGACCGCTTTGAGTTCAGCAAGCGACAATTGCTGAAGCAGGGTATCGTAAAGAACGATGCGACGTGCTTTGCCCAGGCCTGTGAAGTAGGCATTGGAATGCGTGGATCGGCGCGAGCCATCCATGACAAAGATGTCCTTCGCCTTGAAAAGACAGCTCTCGGCGAGGTCCCGAAGTTGTTGTTTTGCTTCTCCTTCTTCAAGCGGCGTGAATTTGTTGAAGAGTGGCGCGATGACGAACGGGTAGACGACAACCAGCGCTAATTGGAAGGCGATGACAAACATCGCTCCCCAAATCCACCACGTGGAGCCGGAATGTTGGATGAACCAGAGCAAGGCGGCGAGAACAGGCACGCCAAGGACAAGGCTCACGATGCCACTTTTGAGCTTGTCCGTCCAGAATGTCTGCCACGTCGTCTGGTTAAACCCGAATTGCGCCTCGATATGGAATGTTTCGTGCCATTCGAGAGGAAGTGACAGAAGCGAGTTTACGAATAGAAAACCGCCGATCAACAGGACGCCGCTTGCGAGGGTTCCCAAGCCCAGATGTTGGATCCGAGCGTTCCCCCACGGGATCACGCCGGAAAAAAGATAGACGAGGGCGAGTGCGGCATCGAAGCAGGCTTCGACATGATCGAAGCGAGTGCGCACTTTCGCGTAGCGAATGCTCCTTTCGTAATTTTCATGAGAAAGAGCGTTTTTGAGCAGTTCGGGAACGGCATCCCGATGGGCGAGGATATGCCGGAGATTGAACACGGCGAGGAAACGCTCGAGCACAAATTGGAAAACGAACAGAATGAGAAATAGGACGACCAAGCCATGGGTTGAGTTCATGTCATTTTTTGCGGCAGATCATGAGGCCGTCGCTGATTGGAAGGAGGACAGCCTCAATGCGCGGATCCTTGGCAATTTTCTGGTTTAATGCATGGAGCGCCCGGGCATCCGGATGGTTCGCGAGGATGACTTTTCCTCCCCAAAGGCAATTGTCGAAAATGATGAGCGCGTTGCGGCGCAGGCGCGGCAGCAGAAGCTCGTAATAGAGGTCGTAGTTGGTTTTGTCGGCATCAACGAACGCGAAATCGAAAGATTGGTTTCCCAGTTTGCGAAGCGTGTCTTCGGCTGCGGCGAGTTTGAGGCGAATTTTTCGGGCGACTCCTGTGCGCTTCCAATATTTTTGAGCGATGGCGGTCCACGTTTTGCTGAGATCGCAGCAAACGAGGCGTCCCTTTGAAGGCAGGCCCCTGGCGATGCAGATCGAACTGTAGCCGGTAAACGTTCCGATCTCGATGGCGGATCGGATGGCTAGGGCGCGCACGAGCAATGTAAAAAAGCTTCCCTGTTCCTCGCTGATGAGCATGCGGCTCACGTCACCCAATGCAGCTGTTTCCGCACGCAGCGACTTCAAAATGGGATCGGCTGCCTCACTTCGTTGCCTTACCATGTAGTCGTAGAGCGCGGGGGTCAGCTCGACGTATTTGGCGTTAGATTTCATGACTTCGCTCCTTAGGACGAAAGGCGCGCAGCTGGCTTTGAAACTCTGCCATGCGGTGGGTATGATGACTTGGACCGTAACGCAGTTCGGCATAGAGGATGCCTATTTTTTTAATTTCGCGCGCGTCCGAAGGAAGGGATTGCGCGGCACGTTGCGCGAAATCGACAGGCCCCTCCCAAAGGCTGCGCTCCACACCCGCTGCAGAAAGTCGCCGGCAGAACGATCGGTACATTCCCTCGAGTGGATCCGCAGATTTTGAGCGTCGTTTCAACCACCACGCCACTCCGAGAAGGGTGAAGAAAAGGACTCCTCCAAAAGTGGCAAATATGACCAGCCATGCAAACGATCCTATGCCGAGGGATTTAAAGAAGTCCTCTTGCACCTGCATGTCATAACCCAGCACCCATCGGTCCCATCGATCCTCCACCAGTTCGCGCCAGAGGTGCATAATCCGAACGAACCGGTGCGCTAAAATGCCGCTTGCACCCGCGTCTCGCGTATCTTCTCCTCCCGAAGCGGCGCCGCTGGCATTGAGAAGATTTTGAACGCTCTGTTCAATCTGATCCAAGGAAAGCGATCCCGTCGGATCCACTCGCACCCAGCCTTCATTGGAAATCCATACCTCCGTCCAGACGTGCGCATTGGCCTGTCGTACCGTCAGAAAATGTCCGTATGGGTTGTATTCGCCTCCCATATAGCCCGCTACCAGGCGTGAGGGGATGCCCGCGATGCGCATCATCAGCGCGAACGAACCCGCGAAATGCTCGCAAAAACCCCGTTTGCGGTTGAAGAGAAAATCGCCATAGGGATCCAGATTGTCATAACGGCCTGGGTTCAGGGTGTAGAGAAATCCACCGTCATGGAAATAATTGAGGGCGGATCGGATGATATCATGAGGGCTTTTCGCTCGTGCTTGCCATGCGGTGACGAGCTGAACAATGCGGGGGCTCAGCTGCTTTGGCAGTTGTAACGATTTCTTCTTGATGTCCTCGGACATGTCTTGGGGATGGGCGCCTATGGACGAGCGCACCGAATATTGCATTTTCCGAAAAATGATGGTCCGTGATTCGATCACGTTGCCCCAGAAGATGGATGTCCCGGGAGGTGAAGCCATCGGATAATCGAGCGCGAACATCCATTTCTGCGAATGCGGCATCAGCGTGATTTTTTGAAGAACCGAAGCTTCTTTGGGAACCAATTTTTGCTGGCTCAGGTGGCGCGCTCCCACATGCCACTCGCGGCCATCGGTATTCCAAAATACAAGGCCCCGCCAATAGAGCGCGCCTGAGGGCTTTCCCTCCTCCGGGAAATCGACGCGGAATGCAACCCGCTCATCCGTCGCGAGGTGTGCGATGTCTCCGGGCTGCATGAAATCGGAAAGGCCCGTGGTTGCGGGGCGGAGCTGGAACGCCCAACGCGCCTGGAACCGCGGGAAACAAAGAAAGATCAGGATGGCCAGCGGAAGGGATTGAAGAAAAATCCGCGACGAGAATTGCCAGCTTGAAAAACATTCGCCGTGATCGGAGGAGGTGCTGTGAAGCCGTGCCAGGGCGGCAAAGATAAGGACGATGGCGACCAAAAGATAACCCACCATGAAAATCGACTGCGAAAAGAGGAGGGCGCCGGCGACCATGAAAAAAGAGAGAAGACAGACGACTGTAAAGTCACGCGACGTTCGAAGTTCCAGCAGCTTGATGCCGAGCAGCCCCATGAGAAACGACGTCCCCGCGTCCCGTCCCAGCAGTGTGCCCTGGTCCAGGAGAATGATCGAGATGACGATAATAAGCAGCGCGAGCTTGGTATAGAAGGAAGGCAGGGCGGTCTGGCGAACTTCAAGGAAGTAGCGCCATGCCACAAAAAGCAGCAAAAGCGGGGTGATATACCAGGAAAGATAGAAAACAAAAGGAAAGAGGACGAAAGCCGCGGTCAGCAGCAATGCCCGCACCTGGGAGGGCGTGAGCTGAAGCTTTCCCTTCGCAAAGATCCACTTCAGGAATAAAGAGCCAAGGCGCGCAGACATTGATGAAAATGATTGTTACCGGTTCCGGGCGGCACGAGCGAATTTGGCAGCCGCAGGCCGTAAGGGATTCCTTGTTGATGAGCTTCAATGACCCAAAATGCGATCTGGGAAAGTTTTGTTTCCGCTTCGAATTCGTTTAAGCCCTCCCAGTCAAACCAGAGGAGAGGCGTATGATTGCCTGCGTACTCCTGAACAAGCAGCGGATGGCCGCGCGCGAAGGCCTTCCAGTTCACGTGATGCAGGGAGTCGCCCGGATGGTAACTTTTCCAGCCATAAAAATCGTCACCGCTTGTTTTTGCCATTTGATGCCCGTGGGTTGACTCCTCGACGGACTCCAGCCATGGCCTGAGGCTTTCTGGTTTCGGATAAACAAAATATTCGGTCGCGATGGGCTGGCTGAATGAAGCGCGAAAGAGACTGAAAGGGAAGCTGCTCGAAACGCGCAGACTTGTAATTCGATGTTTGCCCCGGTGCGTCGCATCGAGTTTCAGTTCCAGGATATGATTATTCGCGGGGGATATGTGATCGAGTCGCATCGGTTTGTCCAGCACCCGGGAACCCGGCAGGTCGAACATCAGCGAATAGGCGGCGATTCCCTTATGATTGTAGACGTCAAGCTTCAGAAGAGCGGCGTCCTCCACAAAAACGGGAGGCATGGGGATGGCATCGACTTCAATATCCGCCAGATTACGATAGGTATGCACCACGGAAACCGTGGTGGCGCTGACCATCAGGGCGAGAACGAGGTAAGAGAGATTGTTTTCGTATTGAAATGCCGCAAAAAAAACGGCGATCGTAATCCCGACGAGCATGAGAAAGTAAGGGGTGGGTGTGACCCGGATTTTTCGATCCCGAAAGCTCATGACGCGTTTACCGCAGGGGGATGTTCTTCAAGAATTGGTCCGCAATGGCGGCTCCTGAGTGTGTTGAGCCGTCCCATGACGTTTTCAATCGATGCGCCATGACGCTAGGTCCGACGGCTTGGACATCTTCGGGGAGCACCATCTCACGTCCTTCCATCAACGCCCACGCCTGCGCAGCGCGCTGCAACGCCATGCCTCCACGGGGCGAAAGGCCGTGATTTCCGTTGGTGTTGCGCCGGCTTTCTTCGAGGATATCGAGAACGTAATTGAGCAAAGGCTCCGATACGTGAATGTTGAGGATGGTTTCCTGCAGAGCCACAATTTCTTGGGTTGTGAAAGCGGAGGGAATCTGATCGACGAGATCGCGGCGATCTGGGCCTGAAAGCATTTTGCGTTCGGCCTCGCGATCAGGAAATCCGAGTTCGATGCGCATCAGAAAACGATCGAGTTGTGATTCGGGCAGCGGATAAGTTCCCACGAGATGATGTGGGTTTTGCGTGGCAATCACGAAAAAAGGCTGTGGCAGCGGATAAGTCTGGCCGTCAATGGTCGCCTGCCATTCCTCCATCGATTCCAGGAGCGCGCTTTGGGTTTTTGGCGTGGCGCGATTGATTTCATCCGCCAGAACAATATGGCCGAAGATCGGGCCGGGATGAAACACGAGCGATTGGCTTTCGCGGTCGTAAATGCTGCCGCCGAGGATGTCTGCAGGCAAGAGATCGCTGGTGAATTGAATGCGGTGCATGTCCAGTCCGAGGGACCGCGCCAGCGCGCGGGCAAGGGTGGTTTTTCCGACGCCCGGCAAGTCTTCGATCAACAAATGACCGCGGGCGAGAAGGCAGCAAACAGCCAGGCGCAACGAACGGTCTTTTCCAACAATGACTCTCTGAAGCTGTTTCAGGGCCTGCTCGATCTTGGGTTTGATGTCCATCATGGGGAGACGTTCACAGCTAAAAAGGGTTACGTTGCTTCGATTTGTTTCCCTCGGCAAGACCATTCCATTCTTTTCAGAGCCCTTTTTACTCTCGTCCGAAACAGGACAGGAATCAACTCTGATGTTGAATAGGCATTCAGGAAGATGGGGCTCAAGGCGGTCCCGACAGGATGCTTCCTGGCTAAAATTCAAGATGCAACGTGATCATTGCCATTTTTTCAGCAGCCTGCTAAGTCGTTGGGTTTCCCATGAGCCAGTCCCAATCCGAAAATCGCATCGATCTCTGCTTCTCTCAACTTCGCAAAGCAGGTCGCAAGGCTTTTATTGCCTATATTACCGCCGGCGATCCTTCGCTTTCCGCTACCGCAAGCCTGGCGCAGGGTTTCGAACACGCGGGTGTGGACATTCTTGAATTTGGCGTTCCTTTTTCCGATCCTCTCGCCGATGGTGTCGTGAACCAACTTGCCCAGGATCGCGCCCTTCGGTCTGGAACGAATCTCCGGGGGGTGCTTCGAGCGGTTCGGGAGCTTCGCGCGCACGGGCTCAAGATGCCGATTGTGCTGTTTACTTATTTTAATCCCATCCATCATTACGGGATCAAGCATTTCGTCCGCGACGCAGCGCGTGTGGGAGTTGATGGGGTTCTGAATCTCGATCTCCCTCCCGAGGAATCGGGTGATTATGAAAAACTGATGGCGCGCGCCGGTCTTCATCCCATTTATCTCGTGGCTCCAACGACGGATGGAGTTCGTCTGAAGCGCATCGCCCAAAGGGCGAAGGGATTTATTTATTACGTCTCACGCGAAGGGGTCACCGGCATGCAGAAACACGTCAGCAAGGGCGTCACGTCAAAAATCCAGGAAATCCGAAAACATACCAAAGTGCCCGTTGTAGTGGGATTTGGGATTTCAACACCGCGGCAGGTGGCGGAAGTGGCCAGATTGGCCGATGGTTGTGTGGTTGGCAGCGCGATCGTCCATTGCATCGCTCAATTCGATGGCCAGCGCAACCTCGCTCCGAAGGTTTCGCGCTTCGTGCGCTCCCTCACGCGCGCCATTGCGTGATTTCATCGATGAAAGACACTCCTCATTCCTCCCATCTTCACGCGCTGATCATGGCGGGTGGAAAAGGCGAACGTTTCTGGCCCTGGAGCCGGGAGAATCGCCCCAAACAGCTCCTGCCGCTTTTTGGTCGACAGTCCATGATTGAAATGACCGTGAAACGCCTGCTGCCGATGATTCCCATCGAACGCATTTGGATCATCACCAACGCGGTGCAGGCCCGCGCCATGGCGCGGCTTATGCCCAAATTCTTGAAATCACGATTTATTGTTGAGCCGGTAGGAAAAGATTCTGCCGGTGCCGTCATGCTGGGTTGCGCCACCGTAGCGCGACACGATCCGGATGCCGTCATGGCGCTCCTTCCCGCGGACCATCTCATCCGCGACACGGAGGGCTATCTAAAAATTCTACGCGACTGTTTTGATCTCGCTGCGAAACAGGATGTGCTTGTCACGATCGGGATCAAACCGTCGGAGGCGAGCTGTGCGTATGGATATATCGAACGCGGCCCCAAGCTTGGAAGGGGAAGGTTCCGAGTTCGCCGGTTTCTGGAAAAACCAGCTCTCGCCCGCGCGCAACGCATGGTGAAGTCAAAGAACTTTTACTGGAATGCGGGCATGTTTGTGTGGTCGGCTCGCGCGATTCGCGACGCATTCCGCAAATATTCCCGCGCTCACGCGCAAGGTTGGAACGCCCTTCAGAAAAATCCACGCGGTTTTTTGCGGAAGGGATTTCTCGCTTTGGAAAAGATTTCCATCGATTACGCAGTGATGGAAAAAGCGAAAAACATCTGTGTCGCCGAAGGCAGGTTTGATTGGGACGACGTGGGATCCTGGACCGCGTTGCACGCCCATCTTCCTCAGGACTCTGATGGAAACGTCTGTCCGCGCGAACATGTGGTTGTGGACAGTCGGGGATGTCTCGTTCTGACCCGAAAGCCGGTGGCGTTGCTCGGCGTGCAAAATTTGCTGGTGGTCGAGACTGAGGATGCGCTGCTCATCTCGCATCGGGATGCAGCCCAGCGCGTCAAGGAAGTTGTCCAACAGCTTCCTGCAAGATTGAAATAAATCTATTTCCGCTGACTCCAGATGCGCTGGGCTTCATCGAGTTTGGTTTTGCAGATGCTCAACGGAGCTTCGCCATAATCGCGTGTCGGCTCCACCGTGCTTGCTTCCGCGTAATCATTCCACGTGACGAGCTGGATGAGCGGAACCGGAACCCGCGCGGTCGCGTCGTGACGCGCCCATGCTGCAAGATAGGCTAAATAGACCTGCCACGTGAGTTCAAGCGTGTTACCACGCGTCGTTTCGCGGCACATCACCCGGGGCCGGATTTTCGGATTTTCCGGATCGGCGTTCCAAGCCCACGACACAAGCTGGTCGTCGAAGCCTGGCCACACTCCCGCCATCATGTATTCAGGAGGCTGTTTGAGAGACGACGCTGAATGATAGAGCTGCGTCAGCCATGCGTCGCCCACGTTGTCGGGATTTTGCCACGTGTAGGAGCTCGAGAGATCCACCGCATCCTTGTCGGGTTGGATCCATGGATAAAAAGCGTTTTCGCCGCCGCCTGGCGCGCTGTTCATCCAGATGAGATCGGCGCCGTTTTCATCCCAGACGCTGTTGAGGGCTTTTCGCCATGTCGCGACGTTATTTTCGTAGGGGAAAACGGAAAAAACGGGATGTCCATCGCGATGCAGATAGGCATCGTGGATGAGATGCTGGCGGATGTAGGCGAAATCCTCCTCAAGCCGAACCGGCTGTTTGCCCTCCGACGGCCACAAACATTGGGAATCGATGGAGAAGAAATAGAGGAATGGCTGATCGGGGTGAGCGTCATTCCAGCGCTTCAATCCGCGGAGGAAATGGAGTGTGAGAATATTTTCGACGGAGTGTTTGCCGTACCAGTTGATGATGAAGCCGCTCACGCCGAATCGGAGCGCGGTCTGAATTTGCCATTCGATGACATCAGGATTGCGTGAATCGTAGATGCCGATCGCCGGCATATGCAGATGAGTCCGGCGATAGACCGAGCGAGAATCGTTCCAGTGACGGTAGTCTTCAATCTTTGGCTTGAAATTCAAGTCGCTCATCGCGTCTTTTGGCAGGGAAAAATCATTTCCCTTCAGTGTGAACCATGGCACGAAATGCCCAAACATAAGCGGAAGACGAAGGGGTGCCTTTTCAGCGACGGCTGCATGGAATTTCATATCGTGAGAATGATTCATAAGGGGAGCGGGAATGGCAAAGACAAATTGCAAATGAGAGCCTTTACAGAGGCTTGATCGAGCTTTTTCCGAGATGATCCTGCCGCAATCTTGCCATTCTTGCCATGGCGCTTGTTTGGAGTTTCCTGCGGAGCAAGATTCTGCTCGAGTAGGCAAGGACTCTTTCCATGGATCACGAGCGTAAAGTCCTTTTTGTTTCCTCCGAATGCGCTCCTTACGCGAAAACGGGAGGGCTTGCGGATGTCGTGGCTGCGTTGCCCAAAACCTTGCGCATGATGGGACATGACGCACGGATCGTGATTCCGCTCTATTCCTCCATAGATCGCACAAGATACGGGATTCGATTCGACCGCTCCTGCTGCGTGCATATGGGTCGGGGCGAGGAGCAATGGGTGGGCATTTATTTTGCCATCCTCGACAAGCAGGTGCCGGTCTGGTTTGTTGACTGCGAGCGCTTTTTCGGACGTCCCGGCATCTACCATGAGTCATGGGGCGAATATGGAGACAATGCCTTTCGTTTTGCGCTGCTCTCCAAAGCGGCCATGCAGATTTGCAAGGATCTCAATTTCATTCCGGATGTCATGCATGTCCATGACTGGCCAACTTCGCTGGCCTGCGTCTTTTTGAAAACCTGGGACAAAATTCTTTCGCCCCTCTCGAACACAGCGAGCGTCCTGACCATTCATAACATCGGCTATCAAGGGGTGTATCATCCGGGCGCATTTAGCTATTTTGGAATCGGAGAGGAGCATTGGAATCCCGCTGAATTTGAAGATCATGGGAAAATCAACTTGCTCAAGCCTGGCATTCATTTTTCCGACGCCCTTACCACCGTATCGCCGACGCATCGCGACGAGCTTTTGAGCCCCCTCGGTGGCCAGGGACTTGCGCCGATGCTCCACGATCGGCAGGCCGACCTCTTCGGTATTCTCAACGGCGTGGATTATGAGCATTGGGATCCCGAACATGATCCGCTCATTCCTGCGAAGTATTGTCGCCGTGACATGCAGGGCAAGGTGGTGTGCAAGGAAGCGCTGCAAAGGCGTTTCGGGCTGGAAGTGCGCGGAGATGTGCCGATATTTGGAATTGTTTCACGCTTTGCGCAGCAGAAGGGGTTCGATCTGCTGCACGATGTTCTGCCACGAGCGCTCAATGGGATGATGTTGCAGGTTGTCGTGCTTGGGAGCGGTGACAAACATACCGAAGATTTTTTTCAGGATCTCGCGCGGCGTTATTCCGGACGCGTCGGCGTCCATATGGGCTACAACGACGAGGTGAGTCATTGGATCGAAGCGGGAAGTGATTTTTTTCTGATGCCATCCATCTATGAGCCTTGTGGATTGAACCAAATGTATTCGCTGAAATATGGAACGCTTCCGATCGTGCGGGCTACCGGAGGCCTCAATGATACCGTGGAGAACTACGACGAAGGAAGCGGTCGTGGGACGGGATTCAAGTTCTGGGATATTTCAGCGGACGCGCTTTATTACACCGTTGGCTGGGCGAATTCGACCTGGTGGGATCGTCCGCAACACATCCTTAGCATGCGCAAAGAGGCGATGAGCCGTGAGTTCCGATGGGAAGCTTCCGCGCACGAATACGTCAAAGTCTACGAGCACGCGATTCGGAAGAGGCGAGGGGATTGAGCCACAAAAAGGCGCGACAATGAAGATGCCTCAAGCCTAAGGTTTGTGTGGTGAAAGATTCAGTTCCTATAAATTGATGTCGTTGTATTGTTCGCTGGAGCCCCAAAAGTGGTGATGATACTTGTGGCTGTCAAAATGCAGCCCAGAAGAAATTATTGGGACCTTCGGATCCTCACTTGGAATATTACTTCACGTCGGTCGCGGATACAATTTTGATGCTCTTGACCTCGATCCGCTTGGTTGGTTTGCTTTTCTGGCCATCGGAACCCGTGGTGGTCGGCGTGTCGCCGATTTTGCCAAGGACCTCGTCGCCCTTGATCAATTGGCCGAAGGCCGTGTATTTGCCGTCGAGAAAGCTCGCGTTGCCGAGACAGATGAAAAATTGACAGCCAGCTGAATCGGGATCCGCAGAGCGGGCCATTGAAATGACTCCGCGCTGGTGAGATTTTTTGCTGAACTCGGCTTTGATCTTATAGCCCGGGTCGCCGGTGCCTGCCCGATCATCGTCCGGATTCTTGGAGAAGGGATCCCCGCCTTGAATCATAAAGCCTTTGATGATGCGATGAAATGCCGTGCCGTCGTAAAATCCGGCCTTGGCCAGTTTCTTGAAATTTTCGACTGTCTTGGGTGCCACGTCGGGCCAAAAACCGATGACCATCTCCCCCTCGGTGGTTTGAATGATTGCAACTTCATCGGTCGTGGGGGCGGTCATAGACGTTTTCTCCTCGGTATTCGTGGGTTCAGCTGACATGACGGAAAGGCTCAGAACTAGGGTGGCAATGAATGAAATAATCCATCTTTGCATATCCGACAAAAGTGGCACATCTTTGTCCGGATGTCATCTGTGATTTCGAATGGTTCCAATCAACAGGCTTGACCTCCTCCCCTATTGATTTGCTATGCAAGAGAATGTTGTGAATTCCAAATTGGCTTCTTCACGAAACACTCTCCCACCAGAGGATTGGAAATCAAATGGGCGCCCTGAAGACTTGGGCGGCATTTTGTCGTTCGGTGCGTTTGTCAGGGAGCTTCTGTCGAATCCCCGCAGTATCGGCGCAGCGCTGCCGAGTTCCCGCCAGCTCGCCGATCGCATCGCTTCCTTTATTCCGGATGATTTTCATGGGGTGCTTGTCGAACTCGGTGCCGGCACCGGTGCCATCACCACAGGGATCCTCGAGCGCGGCGTGCATCCGAAACAGGTCATCACCATCGAGCGCTCCTTTCCGTTGACACAACTCCTCAAGCGACGGTTTCCGGAAATCACGGTTCTTCATGGAGGCGCCGAATATATGGGGGATCTGCTTGCAACGCATCTGGCCATGGCACGACCCCGCGTCGATCTCGTGATTTCCAGCCTTCCATTGCGGTCGCTTCCGAAACATTTGGTGGCGGCAATCGGGCGTCAGGTGGAACGATGTCTGACCGAGGAAGGACGGTTCGTCCAGTTCACCTACGATCTACGGCCAGATGTCCATGCGCCGTTTCCAAGATTTGTAAAATGCGAATCAGACGTGGTCTGGTTGAATATCCCTCCTGCGCGTGTGGATGTTTTCGAACGGAACGCATGGAGTTCCTATGAGAGAATTTAGAAGCAGCCACTCCAAATTCACGTCGTCGATTTCTTTTTCGTCGAGAACAGCCCATCCCGGTTACATCACCATCCCGCCATCGACGGTCAGCACTTGTCCCGTGATGTAATCCGCCGCGGAACTCGCCAGGAACAAAGCGACCGCAGCGACATCTTCAGGTTTTCCGAACCGGGCAAGAGGAATTTTGTCGAGCAGCTTTTGACGCAGATCTTCTTTCAACTCATGCGTCATGTCCGTTTCGATGAAGCCGGGGGCGATGGCATTGCAGGTAATGCCCCGTGACGCGAACTCGCGCGCCGTGGATTTCGTCAAACCAATCAGGCCTGCCTTGGAGGCCGCATAGTTGGCCTGGCCAGCATTGCCGATCAATCCGATGATGCTCGTGATATTGATGATCTTTCCCGATCTCTGTTTGAGAAGCGACCGGCTCAACGCGCGCGTGAAATGAAAGGCTCCGCTCAGGTTCGTGGCAATGACGCAGTCCCAGTCGGCTTCAGGCATGCGCATGAGGAGTCCATCTTTTGTGATGCCTGCATTATTGACGAGAAGATCTACCTTCTCAAAATCCGCCAAAATTTTTTCGACGGCAGCATCCACCGCTTTTGAGTCGGCCACATCCACGGCGTAAGGAATGGCTCTCCGGCCCAGGGCAGTAATTTCATCGGCAGTCTGTTTCGAATTCGCTTCGCTTCGGCTGAGGCAGGCGATATCGGCTCCCGCGCACGCGAAGGCGAGCGCGATCGAGCGGCCAATACCCCGTCCCGACCCCGTCACAAGAGCTACTTTACCAGTGAGATTAAGGTTCATAAGAGAGGGAATGCAATCAGGCAGAAGCACGCTTTGATGAGTGGGTCATTCGGTTAAGCGTGTTGCGGGGTGAGGTGCTGAAGCTTTTCGAGATCGGCAGGTTTGCCGATGGTAAGCACGGTGGCGCTGCGATCGATGCGTTTCATAAGGCCAGCCAGCACTTCACCCGGGCCGAGTTCGAGAAAAGTGCTGAAACCCTGCAAAATCAGATGGCGCATCGATTCCTCCCAGCGGACCGAAGAGGTGACTTGCTCCACAAGGCGTTGCTTAAGCGTCGGATGGTCATGGGATTGAGCGGTGACATTGGAGATTACGGGAATGGAAGATGGCTGGAATGAGACGGGTTCGAGGGCGGCGGCGAGCTGGGTTGCGGCGGATTGCATGAGCCGCGAGTGATAGGCGCCGGCGACGGTGAGAGGCATGGCGCGTTTGGCTCCTTTTTCTTTCGCGAGCGCGACCGCCTTTTCAATGCCGGCTTTCGATCCGGAAATGACGATTTGACCCGGACAATTAAGATTTGCGATATCGACATCGCTTTCCGCGCAGACCGTGCGCAGGGGCTCAAGTTCTATCGCCAAGATGGAGGCCATTCCACCTTGCGTCGCTTCGCAGGCTTGTTGCATGAGTTCTCCACGACGACGGACGATTTTAAGCCCCTCCTCGAAGCTCAACCAATCGGCGGCGGTGAGCGCTGTGAATTCGCCGAGGGAAAGTCCCGCTGCAGCCTGGAAGGCAAGCTGGGGGAAAGCCGCTCGGACAGCGGCGAGCGCAGCAAGGCTGTGGGTAAAAAGGGCCGGCTGGCACCATGTGGTTTGCGTCAATTTTTCTTCAGGCCCTTCGAAGCAGACGCGCGCGAGATCGACGCCTAAAATTTCATTCGCCTTTTCGAAGACGGAGCGGGCGGGGTCGCTCGATTCAAAAAATTCTCTACCCATTCCGACAAATTGGGCACCTTGCCCTGGGAAAAGAAGTGCAATGGAATTCATGTGGGAAGGCAACAGGATATCAGGTTGAAGATTAAGAGGCAATAGAACGACCTCGCGAGCCTCTGCCATGCCGTGAGAAATGGAGCTAGTCTCGTGTTTGGATCGTGACAAGCACCGGAAAATGATCGGAACCGAGCGCGGGACCTCGTTCCACCTGCACGATTTCGAGATTGTTTTGCACCAATACCGAGTCGATCGGGATCTCGAGGAGCGGCATCCTGCACGGCCAAGTTGGCACGATTCCGAATCCGCGACGCATATGGACGAGGCGGCCCTTGCTCAAGAGCCGGTCGAAGAAAGAAGACCATGGTGTCACATTCAGGTCTCCGGCAATCACCGCATTATAATTTTTATCGAGACACCAGGCTCCTATCGAGTCGAGTTGGTTGTTGCGCACTTTCCATGTCGCATGGCTCAACGGGGCAACAGCATGAACAGCGAGGAGATGGACCTGCGTTCCATTGAACCAGAAATGGCCTTCCAGCGAGGGAGTGGTGTTTTCGCTTAATGGATTGATCTTCGGATGTTCGAGTGGATAGCGCGAATAAATCCCCAGTCCGAAATTGTCCTCCTGCGGCAATTCCAGATGGCTCACGAACGTTTTGGACCACGGCTCGAGTCTTTCGGCCCATTTCTCTGTGATTTCCTCAACGACAAAGACATCCGCCTTGGACTTTTTGAAATAATTGAGAACTTGTTCATAAGATGTGTTTTTGGAGCGCACATTGAAAAGCAGGACTGTGAAATAGTTTTGTGTCGTGCCCTTCTGGATGTCGCCGCGGTAAAGCATCAGAACGTAGCTCGCGTTCCAGACCAGGCCGATCATCCCCAGTACGATCCAGGGCAACTTGTAGCGGCGCTGCCATAGGACGAGCGCAAGTACAAGAATGCCGACATATTGGGCGCGGAAATGCGTGAAGCCGTCCGTCCACCAGGCGTGGCGTCCAAAATAGGAGAGGGCGGTGGCAAGCAGCGCGAAGCATCCGAGATTTTCAATGATCCGTTCTACGGACCGCTGCACCTGATTCCATGTGAACTTCATGAGGAATGTGGATTGTAAGTGAAGTCGCCGTCGCTGTTCCATCCTTTTCACTCATCGCAGGAAGTCTCACAGATCGATTCTGGATGCAGGAAGGCATGTCACCCAGCTTGCTTTTCACCTCTGCCCGCGATAAACCGATGCGATGCTCGATTTGAAATATTTGAGGAACCATTTTGACGAAGCGAAGACCGCCTTATCACGGCGTTCCAGCGAAGCCGCCGCTGCGCTGGAAGGCATCTGGCAGCTCGATGAGCGCCGCCGCGCCGCCCAACAGGAAGTGGACACGCTCAAGAATGAACGCAATCTGGTGAGCAAGGAAGTGGGGCAGCTCAAGGCGAAGGGAGGCGACGCTTCCGAAAAAATCGGAGAGATGAAAAAGGTGGGCGATCAAATCGCCTCACTGGATCAGATGCTGCGTGAAGTTGAGGAAGCTCTTGAGAAAAAAGCGCTTTTTATCCCAAACATCCCGCACCCCAGCACACCTGACGGAACTTCGGCTGCGGACAACAAGCAGGTGCGTCAATATGGAGAGCCTTTGAAATATCATTTCAAGCCGAAGACCCATTGGGACCTCGGCACCCAGCTCGGCATTCTTGATTTCGAACGCGCCGCCAAGATCTCAGGTTCAGGATTTGTCTGTCATCGGGGACTTGGAGCACGCCTCCAGCGGGCGCTCATCAGTTTTATGCTGGATCTGCACACTCAGAAGCATGGCTATCAGGAAGTTTCTCCTCCCTACCTGATTCTTGAGAAGGCCATGGTGGGCACTGGGCAGCTTCCGAAATTCGCAGAAGACATGTACGCGTTGCGCGATGATCCTCTTTATCTTGCCCCTACTGCCGAAGTGCCAGTCACCAATCTTTATCGCGAGGAAATTTTGAAGTTCGAGGCGCTCCCTCTCAAACTTTGCGCCTACACACCCTGTTTCCGGCGCGAAGCCGGTTCGGCCGGCAAAGACACGCGCGGCATGATTCGTGTTCATCAGTTCGACAAGGTTGAGCTTGTGAAGATCACGCGCGCGGAGGATTCATACGACGAGCTGGAAAAGCTTGTCGTCGACGCGGAGGCGGTGCTCAAAGCGCTTGAGCTGCATTATCGAGTCCTCCTGCTTTGCGCTGGCGACATGGGATTCTCAGCGGCCAAATGCTACGACATCGAAGTCTGGTGTCCTGGCGTGGATGCTTACCTCGAAGTGTCATCGTGTTCCAACTTCGAGTCATTCCAGGCGCGACGGATGAGCCTTCGTTATAAGGACGCGGAGGGGAAGAATCAGACGTGCCACACGTTGAACGGTTCCGGCACGGCGCTGGCACGATTAACCATCGCGCTGCTTGAAACTCATCAGCAGGCGGATGGAACGGTAAAAATCCCCCAAGCATTGCGGCCCTACATGGGCGGCCTCGAAGTCATCGCGGTCTGATCAACGATTTCCCCGGTGTTTCTGGTAAGCGCGGATGATCTTTTGAACGAGCGGATGGCGGACGATGTCCGTTTCCGTCAAATGGCAAAAAGCGATGCCATCGGTTCCCGCCAAGATCTTTTCCGCCTCCGGCAATCCACTTCGTTTATGGCTGGGAAGATCGATTTGTGTCACGTCGCCCGTGACGACGCAGCGGGAATTTTCGCCCAGGCGGGTCAGAAACATGAGCATTTGGTCGGAAGTGGTGTTCTGGGCCTCGTCGAGAATAATGAACGCGTGGTTGAGCGTGCGGCCGCGCATATAGGCGAGGGGCGCAATCTCAATGGTTCCTTTTTCCGTATGCCGCTGAATTTCATCGGGCTCCATCATTTTCTCCAATGAATCGTAAAGAGGGCGGAGGTAGGGGAGCAGTTTTTCCTTGAGATCTCCCGGGAGAAATCCGAGGGCTTCGCCCGCCTCGACGGCAGGACGTGTGAGCACGATGCGTTCGACGCGGCCGTCGCGGAGCATCGATACCGCCATGGCAGTGGCGAGGTAGGTTTTTCCCGTTCCTGCGGGGCCGATGCAGAAAGCCATGTCATGGGTGCGCATGGCCTCGACATAATCGCGCTGACCGTGGCTGCGCACATGGATGGACTGCTTGCGGGAAGAAACCTCAATGCGGACTTCGGAGAGAGTGTGGAGATTGGAGCCTGGTTGTGAGTTCTTGAAGGTTTCGAGGGCATAGTTGAATTCGAAGGCGCGGATGTTCACGCCTTTGGAGCGCGCGGCGTCAAGTTCGCCGAGGAAGGCGGCGGCACGGTTCACGTTTTCCTGACTCGCGCCTTCTACCAGGAACCAGGCTTCACGCTGAGTGAGTTTCACCTCAAAGAAATCTTCGACGGTTTTCAAAAGCCGGAGATCATTGCCATAGATGGCTTGCGCCGCGCGCGGAGATTCGAAATGGATCGTTTCCTCAGGCATGTTGGCTTGAACATGGCACATTCGCCCGGGAGTGTGCCACATGCTGAATGGGAGTCGTCGGAAATGATGTCATAGCGCAATCACTCCTTTGATCTTGGCCGCTTCGCGATAGATGGTGATCACTTCTTCGCTGTTCTGCATGTTCAACTCTGCGGTGATGCTGATGTAATTGCCTTTTGCGGATTGTCGGGTGGACGTGGGACGACCTTGAAACAACTTTATCAAGGCTTCGGATTCGCTTTGTGGCGCAATGAACTTGAAGATATAGACGCAAGGCCAGGTCAAAGTGTCATCAAGACGCGCTTTCAGTTTCGTCAGTATGGGATCGTCCATGCCCGCCAATGATTATGTTTTAAAGAGGATGATATTCAAACCAATCAAAATCGGCGGGTGCGCCGCAATCTCTTCCATGGCCGGTAGCGTACATGCCTAAATATACACCAGTAAAGCCGCCTGCGATTTCTTTTGAAAGGTATTGGGTCTGCCCCGAAGCGAGTATTCGCAGCGGTTCCTCGCCCACTCGATAAAGGAACCTGTAGGCGTCCGATTCGGCTTGGATTTCGAGGTGGACGGGGCCTTCTTGAAGTGTTTGGCTTGCTACCACGGTTGCAAGATCTCCGATGCGACGTCGTACAAAAACGGTGCGTTGGTTATGGACGATGCCGATCGCAAGTTCGTAATGATGGCGCTCATTCATGAGCACCGTGAGGCCAGCTTCGTCATTTTTCTGATCGGATTTAAAATCAAGCAACGCGGATATGCGGCAACGGAAATGTTGCTGCCGGCGCCCTACGAATGCCGGGGAGCCGGGCTGGTCCAGATCCATGGCGCTACCCCTAAGCCGCAGCCATCCTGGACGTTCAGAAAGGGACCAATCGCCCTTGGCGCGGCAGCGTAGGAAATTCCAGCAAAAGAGAAGCTGGGGATCATCAAAATCATCGCGCAGAGGTTCAAAGGGCTGTTGCGCTCTGCAAAACGCGGGGCCTTTCATTTCGAGTTCCACGAGGCCTCCATGCCCCACAACGGGCCATCCATTTTTCCATGCGACCGGAGCAAGAAACGTCTCGCGTCCCAAGTGATGATATTGACCTTGCTGCGGCCGGATGCCGAGGCACACAAGCCACCAATCCTTCGTGTGA
>JABDCI010000025.1 GCA_013288215.1 Verrucomicrobiota bacterium
TCGTGGTGAGCCGTGGTGAAGGCTTTTTGGGTTTTTCGCCGAGGGGGTCCGCGACGCCCCACGTGGCGATTTGTGCGCGGGAGCGGCCTGTCGCGATGCGTCGAAAGGAAGTCTGGAAGTTGCTGATTTCCAAACGGCCGATCGCCCCGCTGCCATTGAAGAAAAGAAATTTGAACAGGAAATCAGCGCCGAAGTGCAGCGCAAGCTGATCCCCCAATGCTTTCGCGAAGCCGTGGCCAAGGAGAAGCTGAAGGTGGTCAGCATGCCTTCCATCGAAGAGGTCAAATTCTCGCGCAGCGAGCCTCTGCGCTTTCAAGCCACCGTGGATGTGGCGCCCGAGTTTACGCTTCCCAAATACAAAGGACTGAAGGTCAAGAAGCCCAAAGTCGAGATCAAGGAAGAGGAAATCAACGACGCCCTGAAAATGCTCGCCGAACAGCAGGCATCCTTCACCGACGTCACCGACCGCGCGATTCAGCTCGGCGATTTCGCGGTCATTTCCTACATGGGAACCTCCGAGGGCAAGCCGCTGACCGACTTCAGCCCTGCAGCACGTCCCCTTGCGGAAAACAAACAATTCTGGCTCCTGATAGCCAAGGACTCCTTTCTGCCTGGATTTTGCGATCCCCTGATCGGCGCCAAAACGGGGGACACGCGCGAAATTCACGTGGAAATTCCAAAGGAATTCCGTGTTCCCGAACTCGCTGGCAAGAAGGCCGACTACTCCGTGACCGTGATCGGCATCAAAGAAAAGAAGCTGCCGCAGCTCGATGACTCCTTCGCTGTGAGCTACAAGGCCGCTAACCTCGAGGAATTGAAAAGTAAAATTCGTGAGAATATTCATCAAGACCGTGAGAACGAATCTGATCACAAGGTTCGCCAGCAACTCATCGATCAATTGTTAAAAGAAACGCCCTTTGAGCTGCCGGAAAGCATTGTTCATGCTGAAACGCGCAACACCATGGTGGACATCGTCCGCGAAAACCAGATGCGCGGCGTGGAAGAGGATTCCATTCGCGAGAAAAGCAAGGAAATCCTGGATATCGCAACCAAGAACGCGCAGGAAAAAGTCCGTGCTTCATTTATTCTGGGCCGCATTGCCGCTGAAGAAAAAATCGAGGTGAAAGAGGAAGATCTGCAACAGCGTCTGGAGGAGGCCGCTCAACGCGCCGGCAAGCCCGTTCGAGACTTCGCACGACAACTTCAGGAAAACGACCAGATGGAATCGCTGCGGGAACAAATTCTTCTTGGACGCGCCCTTGATTTGCTTATCTCTCATGCTACTGTGGAAGCGGAATAGCGGCACCTAGCGATACAGTGAAATTTATGGAATACAATCAGACTCTCATCCCTTACGTCATTGAGCAAACGGGACGCGGTGAACGCGGCATGGACATTTATTCCCGTCTGCTGCGGGATCGCATCGTTTTCCTCGGAACACCGATCGACGATCACGTTGCCAACATCATTATTGCGCAACTTCTCTTTCTCCAAATGGAGGATCCCAAGAAGGATATCAACGTTTACATAAATTCACCTGGCGGTGTTGTCTCGGCAGGCCTTGCCGTCTACGACACGATGCAGTTTCTCACATGCGACGTGGTGACTTATTGCGTCGGCCAAGCCGCGAGCATGGGAGCTGTGCTCTTGGCGGCGGGGACGACGGGGAAACGCTTTGCCCTTCCCAACGCCCGCATCATGATCCATCAGCCAAGCGGAGGCGCCCAGGGCCAGGCCTCCGACATCACAATTCAAGCCAAGGAAATTTTGCGTTTAAAGGAACGGCTTAATGAAATTCTGGCTTTTCACACAAAACAGCCCGTGGAGACCATCGCCAGGGATACCGACCGAGACTTCTTCATGTCCGGGATGGAAGCCAAAGCTTACGGAATCGTCGATGATGTGGTAAAGTCTAGGAAGGAAATCACCGACAAAAAGCTCGACGAAACCAGCAGTAAATCCTGACCCATCGCATCTGTCGAAAACCAAGCATTCCCATGGCTAAAGCGGGCAACATTACGATGTGCAACTTCTGTGGAAAAGCCCACAGCGAGGTGCGCAAGCTGATCGCAGGTCCCGGCGTCTATATCTGTGACAATTGCATTTCGGTATGCAAAGGCATTCTCGACAAGGAACTGCAGGAGGAAACCAAACGTCCTCTCCCTCGGCCGAGCATGCTCAAGCCAGCCGAAATTAAGGCGAACCTGGATCAATACGTCATTGGACAAGAAAATGCCAAAAAGACTCTCGCCGTTGCGGTGCACAATCACTACAAGCGCATCTTCTCCTCCGATCTGCCAAAATCCGATTTTGGTGACGTCGAGATCGAAAAAAGCAATATTCTTCTCCTTGGTCCAACCGGTTCCGGGAAAACGCTTCTGGCCCGGACACTCGCCCGGATCCTGGATGTCCCCTTTTGTATCGCGGATGCAACCACCCTCACCGAAGCCGGATACGTGGGCGAAGATGTCGAAAACATTGTGCTCCGCCTCCTTCAGAATGCGGATTACGACGTCAAGCGCGCCGAGATCGGCATCGTCTACATTGACGAAATCGACAAGATCGCCCGCAAGACCGAAAACGTTTCGATTACGCGCGACGTCTCAGGTGAAGGTGTTCAACAGGCCCTCTTGAAGATTCTTGAGGGCACGATTTGCAATGTGCCGCCTCAAGGCGGGCGCAAACATCCCCATCAGGAATATATCCAGATCAACACGACCAACATCCTTTTTATCTGCGGCGGCGCTTTCGTGGGACTCGACAAGATGGTCCGTCGCCGCCTGGGCAATCGAATCATGGGCTTTGGTGCCGACATAGGCCCCCACCTCGACAACACCACCGACGATTTTCTCAAAGCGACCCAACCCGAGGATCTTCTTTCCTATGGCCTTATTCCGGAATTTATCGGCCGCCTGCCGGTCATTTCCGTGCTCAACCAGCTGAGCGAAGATGAATTGGTTCACATTTTGACCGACACGAAAAACGCCATGGTGAAGCAATACCAAAAACTTTTTGCCATGGAAGGCGTTCAACTCGAGGTCACAAAGGATGCTCTGCGCGCGCTAGCCCAGGAAGCGATCAAACGCGGCACAGGCGCACGAGCTCTCCGGGCGCTTCTCGAACGAATCATGCTCGATTTGATGTACGAAATTCCATCCCGTGCCGACATTGCCGGCGCGATCATTAATCGTTCCGTTGTCGAAGGGAAACGCCAGCCTCTCTTGCGCAAGAAACAGGAAAAAGACGTGGCTTAAAGAGCCGCTTATTTCTCAGCCCTCTGCCACAATTCCCGCAGACGGCGATATTTCCAGGAAACTTCTTTCGCGCACAACCACGCGATTAAGAGCCCTCTCCAGCCGTCAAGCCAGCCGAACTTCAAAACGAACCCCCGGAGAAAACGAAGCGGCGGCCTAAGATAGAGATCCGACCAGATGAAGGGCCGCCTCTTTTCGAACTGATCCTCGGCCCAAAGCTTGGCATATTTGTCCATGCGAACCCCCTGATCTTCGAGGTCTTTGTACGTATAGTGAAGAATTTCGCTGCGCAAATATCGCACTTTGCCTTCCACTTTTACCGACTCATGAACGCGCTTTCCTTCGAATGCTCCCTTTCCGCGCCTCCAAAGTCGAAGCACATAATCAGGATACCAATCTCCATGCGTGATCCATTTTCCTAAGTAAAAGACCTTCCTGCGAAAGGCATAGCCATCGACCGAAGGATCATTCTTTTGGACCAGCAGGCGAATATCACTTTGGGCCTCTTCCGTAAGCTCCTCGTCCGCATCAATGGAAACCACCCATTCGCGGGTCGCTTTCTTGAGACATGAATTTTTTTGAGCAGCATACCCTTTCCAAGTCTCAACGAAAACCCGCGCACCCCGCCCCTGCGCGATTTCCGCAGTTTTGTCCGTGCTTCCCGAATCGACCACGACGATCTCATCTGCCCAGTGCACACTATCCAAGCAACGCGGAAGATCTTCCTCCTCATTCTTCGTGATGAGGATGACAGACACGGAACTCATAAAGCTCGATGCCCGGATGGTTCACCCATCATCCCACGATTACTCAAAGCTTTCCTCCTTGCCTGGAAATTTCCCTTTCAAAACATCCTTCGTGAATTTTTCGAAAGCTGTTTTCATCTCCTTGCCGAGTTCGGCGTAGCGCCGCACCGCGCGCGGTGCAAATCCGCCCTGAAGCCCGAGCATGTCGCTGGTTACAAGCACCTGGCCGTCGCAATGTCTGCCTGAACCAATGCCAATCGTCGGAATGGAGGTCATCTTCGTCAGCTTCCGGGCAATAGGCGCACAGATATATTCGAGCACGCATGCGAAGGCGCCAGCCTCTTCGACAGCATGAATGTCACGCTCCAATGCCTCCACTTGCGCCTCCGTTCTTCCCTGCACCTTGTAGCCGCCTTCTTGCAAAATGCTTTGCGGCAGCAATCCGATATGGCCGAGGACAGGAATCCCCGCATTCACGATCGCTGCAATCGTCGCTTTCTGCACGAGACCTCCTTCGAGCTTTACAGCATCAGCTCCTCCCTCACGCACGAAACGGAGCGCATTGCGCACGGCCTGAGCCTTCGATTGATGGTACGAGCCAAATGGCATGTCAGCCACAACGAGGCCAGAAACCTTCGCGCGCGCGACCGCCTTGGTGTGGTGGAGCATGTCACGCATCGTCACAGGCACCGTGCTCTCATATCCGAGGAGCGTCGTCCCAACAGAATCGCCCACAAGAATGATATCAACAGCAGCGTCGTCGAGGAGGCGAGCTGTGATGAAATCGGCCGCGGTGAGCGCGACAATGAGCCTCCCTTTGCGTTTACGTTCGCGAATGGCCTTCGGAGTGATTTTCTTTCGAGGAGTCATCAAGCCAATTCCCAGACCCTAACAGAGATCGACAGACGTCCCAATCCCAAAATGGACCGTCCGCATCACCTTCAACCCCTTCGCCCTTCACCTCTCTTAGTCCATCTGATCTTTGAACACCCTTAAATCATCCACATCCGTCATGGAACAAAAGATTTCCCCCACGGACTGTGCCTGTCCTGGAAGAATCAATTCTGGTCGAATGTCGCATAAAGGTTGAAGCACAAATCGGCGCATCAGCAGTCGTGGATGAGGCAACACAAGCTCCGGTGTGTCAGAAATCACGTCGCCGGCGTAAAGCATGTCCATGTCGAGCGTGCGGGGCGCGTTGCGCGGATAGCTTTCGGGACGTCCCCTCTCGCGCTCAAACTCACGCATCAGCCGGAGCAGGACGAGGGGCTCCTCATCGCTATGAATCTCACCTACCGCGTTCAGGAAGGATTCTGTTCCTGGCTCGCAGCCAACAGGATGGGTCTCATAAATGCGGGAAGCGCGTACCGGACCGCGCGACCGGCTTTTAAGCCACTGCCAGCCCATCTTTAAGTGATCGAGGCGGTCTCCTTGGTTCGATCCCAGTGCGACACCCATCGGACGGAGCGAACTCATCTTCGTTCTGAATTTACTCTCAAACCAAGCACGTCAAGCATATCGTACATTCCAGGTTTTTTCGTGGCGATCCACTTGGCGGCAACCAGGGCGCCTTTTGCGAAAATATCACGCGAACTCGCCTTGTGCGTGATTTCCACGACTTCCCCATCTCCCGCATAAATCACGGTATGTTCGCCCACAAAATCTCCGCCACGAATCGCATGCACTCCAATTTCCTTGGCGCTTCGCTCTCCCACGTCACCGGCGCGGCCATGCCTTGCCGCGGTCGCAGGATTAAGCCCCATCTCGGCGGCGATGATTTCCAAGAGCCTTGCAGCCGTTCCACTGGGAGAATCCTTTTTGCGGCGATGGTGTTTTTCAATAATCTCAATATCCGTGCTGTCCTTCAGGATCGAAGTCACTTGCTGCGCCAGGCTGAAAAGAAGATTCACACCCACGCTCATATTGGGCGCGAGCAGGATCGGGGTAGCTTTTGCGGCATTTTGAATTTTTTTTAATTCTTCGGATGTAAAGCCCGTCGTCCCAATGACCATCGGACATTTTTTCGCAGCGGCAGCTTTCGCCAACTCAGGTGTTGCACGATGCATGCTGAAGTCGATGACCACCATTCCTGGCTTAAGCAGCGGCTCCAGCGAATCATCCCGGTCGATCCCGGCAACCACCTTGATTTCAGGATCTGACTGCGCCAATCGCAAGATCGTCTGTCCCATCCGCCCCTTCGAACCTGTAACAATAATAGAAGTGCTCATATCAACTTATCGGAATGTTGGCATCGGACGGCAAAAGAGATTGGAAGTTCGCCTTGTCGATGGCTTTCATGTACGCCTCGACTGGAGTGACAACCCCCTTCTTGAGAAGCGTCATGATGGCGTCATCCATAAATTGCATCCCCTCCTTGCGTCCACTCACGAGCACATCAAACAATTTCTCTGTTTTCCCCTCACGAATGATGGACGCGACAGCGTGATTGGCAACAAGAATTTCATTCACGGCAATGCGACCTTTTCCATCCGATTTTTTTAATAAAAGCTGCGCCACGACGCCGCGCAAGGACGCCGAAAGCATGGTTCGAATCTGCGGCTGCTGGCTGGCGGGAAAAACGTCAATGATGCGGTCCACCGTCTTGCGAGAGTCGTTCGTATGAAGCGTGCCAAAAACCAGCATCCCGGTTTCAGCGGCCGTCAGGGCCAGCGCAATCGTTTCCAAATCGCGCATTTCGCCGACAAGAATGGCATCTGCGTCCTCACGCAGGGCTGCGCGCAAACCGCTCTGGAAGGATTCTGTATCGACAGGAACTTCGCGCTGCGTGATGACGCAGGATTTGTTTTTATGAACGAATTCGATGGGCTCCTCGATCGTCACGATGTGCTTTGAGGAGTTTTCGTTCATATAGTCCACCAGCGCGGCCAGCGTGGTGGATTTGCCGCTTCCGGTCGGTCCCGTCACGAGGACGATTCCGGAACGCAGGCTTGCAAAGCTTTTGATCACCGGCGACAACCCGAGTTTTTCGAGCGATAAAATTTCTGTCGGAATCAAGC
Source organism: Verrucomicrobiota bacterium (assembly GCA_013288215.1). Lineage (GTDB taxonomy): Bacteria > Verrucomicrobiota > Verrucomicrobiia > JABWAM01 > JABWAM01 > JABDCI01. The sequence continues at coordinate 7,018 of JABDCI010000025.1, forward strand.
GGAAGACCGCACCCACACCATCGTACTGCTTCATGTAGTTCGAACGGAAACGAGAATTTGCGTCCAATTGGTAGGCAAAATCAAGATCGCCATTCTCTTCGAAAGACTTCCAACGCTCCGGGCCTGCGGCCTCGAGAAGAATTTGACAAATTTCATCACGTTCCAACACGTGATCGGAGATGGGTTTGATTTCACCATGAAGGCGGGCCTTCGGCGGCTGTCCTTGGTGCAGATGGAGATCGGAAGCGCCTTGAGCAACCATCAACTGAAAAAGTGCATCAATATTCGGCATGGCAGTCGTCAGACTAAGGTCTTTTATTCCTCGTCATCGTCATCAAGATATTCCTTGAAGAGCATTTTTTGGCTGGCGCGTTCATAAGCTTCCCTCGGCGCAATGATCCCTTGCGTCAGCAATTCCAAAAGAGAATCGTCCATCAACCGGCATCCCAATTTTTTTCCAGTCTGCATGACGCCTGGAATCATAAACGTTTTTCCGTCGCGAATCAGTGCGGCGGAAGCCGGCGTGTTGATCAAAATTTCCAGCGCCAAGGCACGCCCTTTCCCATCTGCTCTCGGGACAAGTTGCTGACTGACAACGCCACGAAGGGATCCAGCCACCATCGTGCGAATCTGCGATTGTTGTTCGACAGGAAATGCGTCGAGGATGCGATCCATGGTGCGTGCGGCGCTGCTCGTGTGCAACGTTCCAAGCACAAGATGTCCTGTTTCCGAGGCGGTGATCGCCAACGAAATAGTTTCAAGATCGCGCATTTCTCCAACCATGATGACATCCGGATCCTCACGCAAAGCAGCCCGCAACGCCGTTGCGAAGGATTTCGTATGTGTGTGCACCTCGCGCTGGGTCACCTGGCAGCTTTTTGCCTCAAAAAGATATTCGATCGGATCCTCAAGGGTGATGATGTGATCGTGACGCTCCTTGTTCACCTCCTCGACGAGCGCCGCGAGAGTGGTGGATTTCCCGCTCCCCACCGCCCCTGTTACGAGGATCAATCCGTTTTGATATTTCGTCAGGCCTTTCAGGTTTTCGGGGAGCTCAAGCTCCTGCATCGTTCGCACACGGCTCTCGATGATGCGGAACACTCCGTCGAATCCCAGGCGCTGACGGACAACACTCGTGCGAAAACGCCCGATTTCCTTGGCTTCGTAACAGAAATCGAGATCCCCCGTTTCTCGAAGATGCTTTTGCCGGTTCTCCGACAGAAACCCCATGAGCAACCGCTCCGTTTGCGGCGCCGTGAGCAAGGGCGCGTCCGGCCACATCGTTTGCAGGCATCCGTAACGCCGCATCATGGGAGGCGCCGCCACACCCACATGAACATCGGAGGCATCGTAAAATTTCGCGAGCTTCAGATAATCGTCAAGATGCTTAAATGCGCCATCCGGTGCGACTTCAATTTTGAGATCCGCTGCCGTTGTGGGAATCTGAACCGTCGCCTGAGACGACGAAGAGACCAAGGGAGGTGCTTGACCACTCGCGCTTGACGCTGCAGCAGCCTCGACCTCTCGCAACCACTTGATGTGATCGGGTCCCAACCAGGGGGAAAGAAACTGAAAAATGTCGAGGGAAGGATTCAGCGCGACCGCGTTCTGCACGGCCTGAAACTGTTCTTCGGTAAGCCATTGTTGGCTCGCTAACGTCTCAAGAATGAACGCGTTCACAACAATTCTAAAAACCTTGGCTTCCCAGTCATAAAACCCTGAACCGGAAGGGATTTCAAACTTTATCGATGAAAATTCAGTTACGCCTTATGCAAAAACATTGCATCCAACCGAACCGGCCGGCATCTTCCAAAGATGGCAGATCTCACGGAGCGTCAGCAGCGCGCCACCGAAATTGTGGCACATCCTACAAAGTACAAAGTCTGCGAAGGCTGCGAGTCCATTGTGGTGATCCAGACCAATACGTGTCCTAATTGCCATGGATATCGATTCGATGATGACGTTCAGCGCGTTGTTTCACAAGCCAAGCTTCTCGGCTCGCGTCCGCAAAGCAGCGTCCGTCCAGATGATTTGTTGAGTTAGGTTTAATTTGGTGCCAGGGGGGAGAATCGAACTCCCGACCAAGGGCTTATGAGTCCCCTGCTCTTCCGCTGAGCTACCCTGGCTAAAAAGAGGAATGAAGAGCTAAGCAAAGCATCCTTCAAAAATCCAATGTTTTGTGTGCCTGGCACTTCCATCAGTGTGAAAAATCGCACACTCCCTCGTTCCGCGAAAAAAAGACAAATCCGGTGGAGCCCTACGGAGCGCACGTGATTCGCCCCCATTGCGCACTCAAGTCCTGTCAGGCATTTGAGGAGCCAATTTCCTGCACCGCATTCACCAGCTTGAGCCGCTCCAATTTTTCAATTGGAAGAGAACAAAAAAGGTCCAACCTTCGCTTGATTTGGTGGGCGACCTCCTTTGTTTTTATAAGCTTCTCTTCAACAGTGCCTTCGAAATGAGCAGGATCCGGCGAAGACCAATGCGCAATCACCGGCTGACCCGGCCAGATCGGACATGCTTCCCTTGCATTATCACAGACGGTGATCACAAAATCAAAATGGACGGTTTTGAACTCTTCCCACGATTTACTTCGGGCATCCGAAGCGTCTATGTTAAAGCTTTCCTTGAGACAGCGTAACACAATGGAATTCACTTTGCCCGTGGGGTTTGCCCCTGCGCTGAAAGTTTCAAAGCGATCAGAAGCCATTTTACGAAGAATATATTCTCCCAGAATGCTGCGGGCCGAGTTTCCGGTACACAGAAAAAGAATTTTGAATTTATATGTCACAAACAACCTTTCCTTTTGAAGGGCAACAAGCCGACTTCACCCATTTGATTTTAGCATACATTCTTCGCAATCGGAGGACGTCTTTTCGAAAAAGTGAGTCCGATTGCACACAGTCCTGGAGACATTTGAGATGGGATTTCCATGAACCCGTAGGACACCTTGGAAGCGAATAGATCATCCAATTTTGATGCCGATGGACCTCGACACATTGATATTTTTTTAAATAAGACAGATGTTTTGAAATTTTCACCTGCGGCTCGCGCAATACCTCTTGAAAGTGACAAACACAGAGCGGGCCACAGAACAACAGGTTCAAAATTCTTAACCGGGTTTCATCACAAAGACATCGATATATTTTTAGCAAAGCCATGGTCTACATGATAATACTTATCTAGGTATATTCTTCAATTGGAATATATATTCCAACTTTCTCGACTTTAACTTGATTTTAAACACGCAGACTGTTCGGCGAAGGAGTTGGTGGCATGCCATTCTCTTTTTGATACAACGAGTGCTGTGGATGGTTTCACAAATCTCACATACGGATTCGATCGGCTCTTAAAACAAGCATGAGCCAAACTCTCAGGAATTGAACCTGAAGGAGGAGTTTAGAGATGTCAGCGAGAGGGAGCATCAGCGTGCTCCCAGATCTCTTCGAGCTCCCGCGAGGACGTCACGGGATGATTCAGCTGTTCAGTGAAGAACGCCGCAAACCGCGCGTCGGAAGCATGACGTCGGCAAAAATCCAGCCCTTCCACGTAGGGTCGCAATACGGCGTTTGACGTTTTGGAATCGCCCCTGTCATGCTGAACTTCAGATGGGAATTGCTTTCCCGCAAGGTATTCCGCAATACCTTCGTTCAGGAAAAGATTCGCTCCGTCGCCATGGGTTTCGCGCACCAGCACATGAACGAGCTCATGAGCGAGAACACGCTCAAACTTTTCACCGCTTAGGCCGGCGATTTTCACTTCATAGTCACCCTTTTCGCCAAAGGTCATGCCCTCGACCTGACATCCTCTCGACCGCACCATCATTTCAGCGATATTCGCGATGCGCTGGCTGACGATCACCCTTCTTCCTGAGGGAAGCGTCCTTTCCTGAAAATGAAACATCTCGCCCATGTCGCGGCGATCCACGCTGCGGACATGAACCGTCGCCTTTTCGACACTTTGATGAAAGAGTTCCTTGAAAGAAGCCGCCGTTCGCAACACAACGATCTCTCCTCCGTCTTGCGATAAGGCGGCGCCATCGGAAAATATCACGCGCAATCCATCGGCCTCGACCATCTTTTCCTCACCGGCAGCAAGCCCCGCTGCGAGGCTTAGGAACATCAATCCTGCCAAGGACATCTGACTCAAACCTTCTCCGTGCCGACCGGAGTTCATACACTTGATATCGGCACCAAAGGGAATTTTCCCTATTTATATAGCACTCTGTCACAAAGAAATAGGTTTGAACCGCGGCCTTTAGCCATTGTCAGCAGTTACAAATCGGGCCAAAAAAAAGCCGGGAAAATCCCGGCTTTCGAAGCAAAACGGACCTTCTTTCAATCACATGATGGGATCGGCTTGGGTCAGCTTTTTGTGTTTTAAAAGCTCCTCGTCGTCCTCCTTGGCCGGAGCTTCGTCGCCGAAACCAACAACCTCAACCGTAATGATGTCGGCAGGAGTCTTATTCGCCTGCTGCGCGTCGTCAGCAGTGCTGGTTGGCTTGGTGGTGGGCGTGACATTCACGGAGACCGAAGAGACCTGGGGTGCAGCTGCGGCAGCGGGAACGCCGGCAGATGCGCCGGAGACCTGAATGTTGTTTGCGTTCAAAATGATGTTAGCTGCGATATTCAGATTGCCTGAAACGCGAACACCCGCGTCCCCGGCATCCACAGCACCTTTCGGAGCGATCAAGTCCACATTAGCAGGAGGAACACCCGGGACGGATTCCAGCACGCCAATGCCTCCACCTGTAGCCAATCCTGCGAGATCAAGACGCACCATAGCACTTTGCGGATCAATGAGAACACGCGTGGGCGGCGCGGCTTGCACTGTCTTCGAAGAAGATCCTGCGGCGATGTTTCCATCCGAGGACCAAATGATTTCATTGCCACCAAGCAACGTGAAAATACGCGAAGTTCCCACATTGACACTATCGCGCGTGAAAATCGAAATGTTGCCGCCATGTTCTGTCAGGATCCCTTGGTCCGATGCCTGTGCGCCTGGAACATTCAAACCGACGTTGAGCGCGCCGCCCGGCGCAAGCAGGCTAATGTCTCCTCCATTCTTTGTGGAGATCTCGCGCGAGGTCAGTGAAATGTCCCCAGTCCATGCTTTGTCAGTCGGGAAAAGCGCCGCGATGGCGTTGTAGCCATCATTATATCCAGAGCTTCCATTCGCAGGATTGAGATGATTGCGTCCCACATCACGCAGGACCAAATAGAAGATCTGCAGGTCCAGTTGGGCCTGCTCCTCGGGCGAAAGAGCCTGATAAGCCGTCCATACCTGATCATCTGTGAGGGCCCCCAGCCCCATGGCATCTCTGAGCACGGGAAGATAAGTTGCCGCATTCGCTCCACCGGTCGCCGGATCGAGATACTGGCTATTGAACGCCGCAAAATCCATCTCACTGCTGTGAAGTCCAACACCGCCGCTGAAATCCAGGAGCCCTGCGCCCGCGATGATTTGCGCCCCTTCAAATGGCAGATAAGGATTCCGCGCATTGCCGATGCTTGTAATTCCCAATCCCGTACCATCGGAACGACTCCCCCCCACGCCTAAATCGAGGTTTCGCCCGGCGAGCACCTCAAGCGTGCCCGGACCATTGATCTGAATGTCGCCCGCCTGCGAAATAAGGCTCCCTTGCAAAATTTCATTAGCCCCTGTTGTGGCCTGAACGCGTAACGCGGAATTTGGATCATACGCCACGATATCGCGACCCGCAGAAACCACGCTCACATCACTACCGCGAACATTCTGCAGATACAAAGAGATGTCCGTCACATCCTGGCCCGCGGAAATTTCAGCAGCCTTTCCTGAAAAGAGAGTGAAACCCGAAATATCGCCAGACAGCGTGTACAAATGGTCGGGATTCGAGTCAAGGGCGTGGAGCGGACCGCGCGCGGAGTTTGGATCCGTTGGATCGAGCGGAATGCTGCCATGGAGTAACTGTTTTTCCTCAAGCGTCATCACCGTTGAACCAGAATCTTGAAAAATGAGGTCGAAATCAGTCCAATCCACTGGATTATCATAATTTCCTCCCGGTGTGGCGCCTATTTTTCTCAGAGTAGGAATAGGTCCAATAATGGAAAGCGGATTAGAGATGCTTGGAATTCGCGATGGATCGGCATCTGAAAGAAGGATGCTACTTGAACCCCACACACCGTTATTATTTTGAATATTCAAACCCATCTTATTCAATCCGTTGATTGCCCCGTTGGCAAAAAGATCTAGGCTCCCTTGGGGGGAAGGAGACAAGATAAGATTTCCCACCACATTGACATCCCCAAGAAAAGAAGTTGCCTCCAATGAAGGAGCCATCAGAGCGGAAGCTGTTGAAAAACCAGAGCTTCCCAATGCGTCGTTCGTTCTCAGCCATGGCTGCAACCACGAGACACTTCCGGACGAAAGACGGGTCTCGATGACATTGCTAAGATACAACTGCAGCAATCCCTGTGAGACACTACTATTCGGCAATTTGCCGCTCTGGCGAATCGTTACATCTCCCGTAAGTGAGGAGAGGCTCAATCCGGCATCTTCTGAATAGGTGGAAAAGTAGGTTTTGTACCAGATCTGATTGCTGATGCCTTCCGGCAGCATGAAAACGTTCGCAGTGGACCCGATTGTCAAATCGCCGCGGGCCGCGACGTCGAAACTGCTTTTACCGAGAAAGAGGGTGGTAGGCAGACTGTCCTCAGGAGTAAGGGTTGTCGCCAGATTGAGACTGACGAGGGCAGCCAATTCGGGAGAACGACGGGCATTTGTCGTCACATCATTCCCAGCAATGAGGGTCCCCTGTCCGCGCTCCACATAATAAACACCCCCGTTGATATCATGGCCCGCGTGCACGAGGAGATCTCCACCGCCCAACTCGACCAACTTGCTCGCATTAGGGACACCCTTGGGCATGCGCGCATTCGTGGGGATCAGGCCGTCCACATTGGCGATGTCATTGCCAGCGATCATCGTCAGGTTGCCGCCGCCCAGAGCACCAACCCCTTCAAAGAAACTCATGAAGCTGGTCCACCACGTGGTGGACATCTTGTCGCCGTTGATGCCGCTGTCAAACGTCCCATTCGCACCAATTTGCCCGCGGCGGTAGAGCCAGTTGACCGGCAATTGGAGTTCGGAATCAAGGACGAGCTGGCCGGTGGTTTTATCCAACGTCATGTGCTCGATGTTGTTTTGAGCATCAATGGTCACATTTCCGCCCCCCTGAGTGTATTGGGCAGGATATAAACTGCCGTCGACCCGATTTTCAAACCCTGCTTTCAAAAAGGAGTTGTTGACCCATTTGGCAGTCGTGGGAACATCGAACGTCCCTCCAAGCGTCGGATCGGCCACCTGCGTCCCAGCGGTATAAATTGTCGCGAATTGATTGAGCAAAAGCACATCGCGGGCCGCGGAAATATCGATGTCGCCCGTGCCTGTGCGGATCACCTGGTAATAAGCAGGGGATCCGTTCACATTCATCACGTCAGCAAGGGTTCCACTTGCTCCTTTGCTTGTGGTTGGATTCGCGATGTTCTTTCCAAGCTGGAGCGAACCCGCGCCAGGAGTCAACTGGAGCAATGGCGTCCCTTGATGAAAATCGGCTGCCGTCAAATCCGCGCCCGAAACCAACCGATAAGACCAGGAAAGAGATCCTGCTGGCAAGAGGGCCTCCTGATAGAGAGGAAAACCACCGCCAGCCTGAAAGCCATCACTCAGCGCTCCATTGAATACGAGATTGCCCGCGGCCCGCAGGGTCAGTGTCCCTGGTTCTCCAGAACCATTGCCGAGAGCGCCGGGTCCAAAGCGATACGTCGAAAGATCCCAGTCGCTGTTCAACACAAGATTACCCCCCGAATTCACGATCTCCACGCCGGGACGCACATGCAGGATTCCGCCCGGATCGGTGCTAAACAGCCGGCTCCGCACCGCAGCCATGTTGCTGGCAAAACTTGCGCTATCATTCTCCACTTGCGACTGAAGCGCGGCGTCGATGATCTGGCTCGCGTTGTTGTAGGAATAGGTGTGATATCCTTCGATGACGATCGAACCGGGATTAACAATGCTGCCGGCAATCGGGCTGATCGCCACATCGGTAAAGCCGGATACCTGCGGTGCACGCAGATAAAGTGTTCCACCCGCGCCATCCGCCACCGATAGATCGATCGTGGAACCGCTAAGGAGAGTGACTTGACCTGCGTTTGCGCCGCGCGTTTCAATATCCACTGTTCCTCCCTTTCCCGCATCATCCAAGGCGCTTCCGGCCACCGTCAGGATGGAACCGCTGTCCAAGGTCACCCCCCCGTTGGCATACAGGGCAATCGCGCCTCCTGTCGGTCCGCTCGCATCAATGTTTCCAGTGACCGTGATCGTTCCCTGGTCAGCCGAGAGGGTGAAGTTTCGCGCGATGGCCGCGCCATCCACCAGGACATCCCCCGTGCGAATGCGGAACGATCGGGACTGATCGAAGGAACCTGCATTCAGCGCAGCATTAAGCGCACCCAAGGAGGAAAAGCTTCCGGCATCAAGAGAAAAGAGGCCGCTGGCATCGGACGCACTCCCTCCTTGCCCCAACAAAGTGCCAGCCGATGTGAAGGAGCCGATCGGTGCACTGACTGAGAATGTGCCACCCTTGCCGCCTCCCTGAGCTGCGGCGACCGAAATCCATGCATCGGGAGTTGTAATGACAGATCCATTGTCCGAGATCAGACTGATTTGCCCCCCATCCGTGTACTTGGCGACGTCGTAAAAATTTTGCTGCGTGCCGCTCGCATCCAGTCGCCCGTCCAGCGTCACGTCGCCACCCGTCCCGGTCGCGTGCAAGGTAATCTGACCGCTGGGCAGAACGATGTCTGTCGCATCTGAAATGCTGGCCCCTGTAAGATTTAATATGGCGCCCAGACCTCCGATCGGTAAGGAAGAAGATGATGCTCCCTTCGTGAGTACGAGGTTGCCCACGGCTGTGATCGTCTGATCCGGGGCGACGATGCCGACCGCACCTGTAATGATCGGAGTCGTGATGGTTGCGGAACCTGACGTGGTGAGGCCGCCATTTTCTTCGAGGAGGATCCCCTTCTCGGCGGTCATGTCCAATTGAGCGTACTGGTCCACATTGAGTACGTTCTTTCCCAAATGGATCGTGTCGGCGTGAAAATTGAGAGTGGAAATGGACCCGGGTTGCACAGGCACCACGGTTCCCAACGATGTCGCGCCCAGCGCGTTGTCGATGGTGAGATCTCCAGCATTGACGGTGACAGGGCCATTTCCATTATTGAAACCGCGAATTTCTCCGGCATGCAGCGCGAGGGTTTGAATCGTGAACTGTCCCAAGTTCGAATCGAACTGCCCGATTTGCCCGTCTCCATAGAGATCAATGGAGGAATAACTCGACAACGAAAGTGACTGTGCGTTCGCAAGCAGACCGTTTAAAGCCGATTTTGAAAGCACAAGCCCCGTCGTGAGAGGATGAGTGGCATCACTGAAAAGAGTCCCAGCGTTATCAAGCTGAATGCTGATCTGCCCACTATTGAAGGCGATGTTCTGACCAATCAATGTCGAATTTGGATCGAACAGGGTCTGCTGGGTTGAATCAAGTGTCACACTCGAACCCACCAGTCGCGCTCCCACACCGCCTGCGCCAATTTGCATCAGCGGCTGAGTGGAGGAATCGACACCACTACGCACCACGGGAGCCGAAGTGTTGGCCGCGACACGGACCAGAAGGCCGTTACCACTGCCCGGCGTGGCGGCATCACCAAGAAGAAGCGTGGAAGCGGATGTATCGAACGTTCCCAACGACTCAATGTCAGCTCCGGGAGCAAGCGTAAGAGTGCTTCGCGAAGCCAGAATAATGTCGGTTCCCGTCAACGGTGCTCCCTTGTTGTCCACCTTCAGATGAGGCGTGAGCACCGTAACCACCAGTCCTTGGTCGCCCAAAGTTCGGTACCCGCCGATTAAAAGGCTGTCAGCCTCCATAGCGGTGAGCGCGGAGGAGTCGATGACCAGTGCTCCAGGGTCGGGCCTCGCTTCCGGTCCAGCGATCAGGATATCTGCCGAACTCGCAAGATCGACCAAGCTACCCAGTCCTCCCAGAGGCCTCTGCGTGTTGAGCGAACCGCTGAAATTCAGATCAGAACTGGCCGCCACCACCAATTGCCCTGCGTCGATGGGCAGCCGCGGAGGGGTGATGTTGCGTGTTGCCGCAGCATCCTTCAGCCATGTGTTCGCGAAAAAGTCGTCGTATTCTGCGCGGGCCCGGAAAACCTGACCCGGCGCCACTTCGAACTGTGAGAGTAGCGGCTGCGCCAAAGCCGAGGAATCGAGATTGTTGAAACGATAGCCGGAGACGAGTGTCGATTCATCATTTTGAACCTGACTCGTGCCCGCAGGCGCACTGGTTTTTGGAGTGACCAGGAATGCGCCCGGCAGAAGGGCGTAACTCGCCGGCAAAAGCGTGTATGTCCCCTCGGGTAGTCCATCGCTTGCACCCAGATGCACCTGATCGCCCACAGCAAGACCGCTGCCGCTAAACCCAAGGTCGCCACCAAAACCACTGTATCCTGGGATTACCGCGAAGCTCTTCCCGCCCGCGAAAATATCGTTGCTTCCACCAAGCCCTGGGACGAATTGATAGGCGTAGAGATCGCCTCCTCCGCGCACATCAATCGTCGCGCCCGGATCCACGCTGACCTGGGCGGACGAGATGTTCACCACCTTCGATGGGACGAGCCCCCCCGTGATATCCAGACCACCCGGGTCGATCCATTGAATGCCATTTTGCACTGTTCCGTAGGGAATCACAACATCGAGGCCGCTGATCGGGTCAATGGCAGAAACGGACGTCACGCTTCCCGGCAAAAGCGTTAACGAATGAGTGGTGGGAAAGGTGCCGCCTCCAAGCCAATCCGTGGCATCGAAGCTAGACGCTTGACTGCTCAATCCAAGATCGATCGTGCCGATGGGCGCGCGAAGAACTCCCGAATCGTTGATCTCTGAAGCGTAGAGATTCAAACGGCCACCGGCAGAAAGCGGCAGAGAACGAATGCCTGAGCCAGACACGTTGATCACACCCGGACTAGCACCATCATAGGCGACAATATTGAAAATGGTCGCCGAGGGGGGATAAATCTGCGCTGCTGTCATATCGATCTCTCCTGCCACATCGAGAGTTCCAGAACCGCGGATTTCTCCATCCCCGGCTTGAAACCTCGCGGCTCCAATTTTTTGTAGTGTCAGATTTCCGATGTCAATGAACTGAGCATTCACTTCCAACGCACCTTGACCGGTCGTCGGCGGAACGAAGTAAGATGTGCCGCCACTAGTGATGATGGCCGTGGGATTTTGTATTTCGCCGAGGACAACCTGCGGCGTTTGCAGCGGCATGCCGATTGCGACATACGGCGCGTCGAGTGTCAGAGAGGAAGCCACCGAAGGATCGGCATAAATGATCCCGCCGGATCCCAAACTCAGATTGCGGTTCGCAGTGAGATTCACATCGCCGGAAAACTGCACGTTCCCATTAATCGTAACTGAATCGAGCCCACTTCCCGCCAGGCGGCTCACCGGGAAGTAGCCTGGGCCCTGGAGCGGATTCCCATTCGAGTCAAGCACCACGTGTCCAATCGCCGTCTGGCCGGCCGGATAAAACGAGGACGGAATCGCATTACCCGAAGCCGTCAGATAAATGTTCACATCCAGGGGCGTGGAAACGTGGTTCGCCGAACCGGAGGAAATCGTGAGACTCCCACCCTGCGCAGACGCGCCGCCCGCCATGCCGCTTAGAGTGGAATCCATGAAAAGCATGTTCCTGCCGGTCATTGTGATCGATCCAGCGTCACTATTCACCCGAGTCGAAATCAGCGCCTGGTTGCCAAACGATCTGCGAAGAGTCGGAAGCACGAATGAACTGTATTCCGGCGCCAAATCGAGAACATCGGTAGCACCATTCACATTCAGCATCGATCCGGCTTCGGCAACGATATTGCCAGTAACATTGATATTCCCGCCTTTCAGAACTGACCCTGTTCGAAATCCAAAAACGTTTGGCGTGAGGAGCGTCGTACCCGCGACGGAGAGCACGCTTTGCGGTCCCAAATCAATCGTCGGAACGAAATCCAGTGCTGGGGAACCAAAGAAGAGGGCAACGGGCCCCTGCAGAGGGCTGGAAACCATGATGTTTCCGCCGGGCGCCTCCACCGAGCCCAGCACCGCGACAGACTGGCCAGTCAGAGTTACTTTACTTAGAGGATCCGTTTGAATGCGCGCGCCCTCTCCCATGAGCAAATCCCCGCGTTTGATCAAATCTCCGGAAACCGAATTGAAGACGCCCAACGCATTGAATTCAACCGAGACAGGTGCCCGTACACCGACTGGGAGCGAAGCAGGCGCGAGTGTCGCCGCACCATTCGGATCGAGTTGAAAACTTTGCGTGACCGGAGAAATGACGGTTCCCGGCGTGATGAACACTGCGGGAGGAAAATCTCCCGTTGGACTCGGGACTCCCAGACCGCTGATTGAAAAAGAGGCGAATCCTCCCTGGCTGAAAAAGTCGGGCGAAAGTAACAGCGTTTCTGGGGATGCCGTGGCGCCACCGACTTGCACGAGGGGAGCCATGAGTCGCAACGAACCACCGACGTTTCCTGAGTAACCATTTAAGATGCTCCCCAATTGAAGACTGCCATTCTCGATCAGGTCCAAAACGTTAGGATCCTGCCCGGCCAAAATGGAAATGCCACCGCCCGCTCCGTAAGCCGGTTTCCCATCTGTGCCAATCGCCACTCCGCCGGATACATCCAACACACTGCCTGGCATGAGATCTATGAAAAGACCTTTGGCTGTCACACTGCCACCCTCCGTTTGCAGCGGCATGGTAAACGCTGAGCTGGATGTAAGACGATCGTCGACAATAAGTCCGGATGTATTGATAGACGCTCCCGCGCCAATGGTCACATGTCCGCGGAGCGGATCCGCGGTCGGTGGAGCCTGGTCCACGCGGATGAACGATAGCAACTGATCATTCGCCTGAAGACTAACCGACCCGCCTGGAAGCGTGATGCTGCCGTCAATTTCCACGTTCGCTCCAATGAGGGAAATCGATCCACCAGGACGGCCATTCAACGCGGTTCCGGCAGGCAAAAGAATGTCGCCGTCGCTATTGTCCACCGTGACTTGTCCAAACCCGTCCAGATTGATGACGTCCGTCGGGAGGTGAAATGTCTGCTTGCGGTCCTGACGGAGCGGAACCGGATCTCCCGATCCGTCCAAAGCAAAGGCATCAGCGGCCACGAGCGATCCGATCGGCTCAAAGCTCAAACTGGGCGGCGTGGGGGAAAAATCGTGAAACGGCTGAATCGACGCAGGATCCTGCGCCTTGAAACTTAATGTCAGCGTACCGGCGGTCGGAAGACTTGATCTTTGATTCGGCCCCATTGTGACGGCGCCCAGCAAGCTACCGTCAAGAGCCATCGCAGGCGCCGTGATAACGAGCGAACCCGCGTTTCCACCTTGGACATATCCTGGATCAAAATGGGAACCATCCAGACCAGGAAGATTTCCCAGAGGTTGGGCGATCCCTGTGTAAACACGATCGGGTGTGGCCTGGGAAATGTCATAGGTCACCCCTCCCGAAACGACCTGGGTGGTCTTCACCGTCGCCCCTTGATAGGAAACCCATCCGCCCGATACATTCACGCTCGAACCTGGCTGCATCACGACCGACTCGCCCGCGGAAATATTCACGGACCCTCCGCCTGTAGTCAACTCGCCCACACTGCTCTCAATGAGATTCTGATAGCCGAAAAGATTTCCGATGGGCGAACCCACCCAATCCTGCCCATTGAAGGTGCCATTCTGCCGCATATCCACGATAACAGTCTGCCCCCGAAGATTTCCATTCCTCTGCAGAGGCGAGTCCGCCAACTCCGTGCCCCGCAATTCCACCGGCACAAAAAATTTGCTCACAGAAGCGCTCACGTCGGACGAACCTGATACGTCGATCGTCGCTCCCTGATCGAGATAGACCTGCCCGAGAGTCGCGAAAAAATCGGGAGGCAGCGTCCCAATCTGATACCAGCCGCCAGCCAGCAGCGAGGCCGTGGCGCTGGGAGCCAAAATCGTGGAATTCGGCGCGAGATAAATCGCCTCGCCCTGAAGATTGATTTGTGAGCGCAACGCAAGCTGGCTCCCCGTCACCTCCTCCGCGCTGTCCAACTCCGGAAGAATCTGTGTCACGCTTCCTTCTCCCAAGGTCACCACCCCGCTTGCCGTCGGTCGAAGGACATTCGCGCCGGTGGGATCCAGGAACACCGTGCTATTATAGTTGGCCAATAGGTCAACCCGCCCATTCAATGAAACGGAGGTTGAACTATCGATCGCGCCAAGTTGTTCCACATCCTTGCCCGTCATGGTGACATTACCCCGTGGAGATTCGATGACTCCCCTATTGACGGCGTTTCCGCCCACATTGGGCGAAGCAGGATCCGACACTGCGCCAACGAATGCATCCAGACCGCGCAAGCTCGGATCCGCGCTCGAATGGGCAAGCAGCCCCACCTGCTGGCCGGCGGCGAGGATCGTTTGGCCATCAGGGGTTGAGATGGATCCCGCGTTTTGCACGTTGGGCCCGATCAGGGCAATGAGTCCGCCAACATGCTCCGCCGTGCTCGCGCTTTCGAGGTCTGCTCCGGGTTGTACCAGCACGTCCCCACTGTAACCCAGCGGTGGTTTGGTCATGGGATCGCTCATCGGGTCATAGGCTGGCATGGTGCCGTTTTTGGATAGTATGGGGATTTTGAGCGAAGAAAAGAGGAACTGGGCATCCGGGTTGTCGATGAGACCACGACTGACGAGATTGTCGTTAATCGGCAATGACGAAGCGACGAGCGTGCGGACATTCACCTGGGAGGAACCGCCAAAAATGATCCCGTTCTGATTGAGAACATAGACCCCACCCGGAGCGTTGATGGCGCCGAGAATCTGGTTGGGCACAAGCGACGGGTCGAGAATGCGATTGAGGGCCACCCAATCCGTGCCTCCCTGCTGTAAGGAGAGTGTCGTATTTTTGCCAATATTGAAACTTTGCCAGTTGAGAATGGCTTGCTGTCCTGTTTGTTGGATAGCGACAGTCGTTGCGATGCCGTTCACACTCTGGACCGGTGTGTTGGCATTCACCCATGTCGTCACCGGATTCGCCGTGCCCGGAGCGGCAAGGCCCGAATCCGGCACAAGACCGCCGGAGACAAGTCCATCTGGAACATCAGGAAGCAGATGTCCTGGGTGATTCGGATCCGCGCCAAGATTGTTTGGCCCTCCCATGGCAGCAGCGCGCGCCGCGCTCTGAGCTGCGCGCAACGCATTCAACGTCGCAACGGTCTGGGTGATGCTGTCCTGCGCGCGCTGAGCCGCGGCGGCATTGGCGGCATTCAGGGCACTCGCAGACCCGGCCACGTCCCCGCCAGAGGATCCCGCGACAGGGCTGGAACGCGTCCTTGACGCCAAAGCTGCGACACGTGGATCTCCACCAAACACATCGCTTCCAAACCAAATCATGATCGCTCCGATGACTGCCCATGCCAGTCCAGGTGGATTCACAACAAGATGGAAACGGCGGATCATCATGGTTTGCCAGTCTTTGCCACTTGATCGAGTTGCTCCGCCAAGGCGATTTCATTGATCGTCACAGGATTTGCTTTCATAAGTTTGGCGAGGTAGATCTGGCTATTGACACGCGCCTGTTCCAGGCGAAGCTGCTGCACAAGAACAGGCTTCACCTCGTCCAGTGAAGGGATGTAACTTTCCTTCACATCGAGCAATTTGACGATGTGCCATCCATCATTCAGTCGAAACGGCTCTGAAACGCCATCCTTCGAGAGAGCAAGGATATGCGAGCGGGTTTCCGGCTGCATCTGCGATTCAATCACCCATCCAATCTCGCCGCCCCTCT
Source organism: Verrucomicrobiota bacterium (assembly GCA_013288215.1). Lineage (GTDB taxonomy): Bacteria > Verrucomicrobiota > Verrucomicrobiia > JABWAM01 > JABWAM01 > JABDCI01. The sequence goes on from JABDCI010000025.1 coordinate 22,946, forward strand.
CAGCCGTTATTTTATCGTTGCTCTGAGCTCGGGCGACAGCTGCAAACGTATCCGGCTGCTTGCACAACGGCTCGAGTTGAGCGCGAGCCTTGTCATCGTCCGATCTATCCACATTCCGCGCCACCGCGATAAAAACCTGGGCAATGCGATATTGCTTGGGCACGCGGAATGTTTCGAGATTCGCGTCATAGACGGCTTTCAATTCAGTCGTGCTCGGATAACTGTCGGGTGGAGCCGAGATAGATTCCAGATAGCTCTCCACGATGCAATTGCGGCGAAGCCGTTCGATTTGAGAAAGCACGTCAGCACGTTTATCCCATTGCTTGTTGAGCGCCTCTTTCAGCACGATTTTCTCCGCAAGCTGGCTGCGCACGGCCTGGTTGAGCGCCAGCAGCGCCTGGTCCCGAGGAGCCAGACTTTCCAAAAAAACATGGAC
>JABDCI010000026.1 GCA_013288215.1 Verrucomicrobiota bacterium
CCCTTTCTTATTGGCTTCCTTGATTTCGTATCCATTGGAGGAGAACCCTGCAATGGTGCGGGGATTCGGAAGCTTGTTGATTTCGATCTTGGGCGGGGCCTCTTTGTCCGGATCTTCACTTCCCGCATCATGGCCGGTGGATGAAAGGGATTCGTTCTTCTGGTAGGGCATGGCGATTGATTTTTCTTCGTAAACTTTGTTCGTCATGTCGATGTTCCACTGAACTCCCATGTCCACGCGGGTGATCGTCAGGAGGAAGCCGCCCATGAGATTGGGCATCTCCGTGCGTTGCTTCATGCCGGTGGTCCACGTTTTGCTTATACCCCCCACGGTTTTAGCTTCCGTATAGGAATCGCCGCGCGCTGGAATGTTCAACAACACGATGCTGGCGAAGAGAAGGCACGTCTTTTTCATGGGAAATGGATGCTTGATGGCGCGTTTTTTTGACGTTGAATCGCCTGCTTGAGCGTGGCAATCCGTCTCGGCTTCTGCTCGGACGCAGGAAGAGCTTCTTGTGTCGCAAGCATATGTGCGTCGGACAGACCAGCATAGGCGATGCCCGCGGGGGTATGGGCAAAGACGGCGACTTTCCTGCATTCGAGGTATCCCCCTTCCAATCCGCAAACTTCCCGAAAGATATCGAGAGCTCCATGCTCGGTCTCAAGGCAAAAGCAGCTTTGCGTCTCGAGCCATCGGAAATCGTCGGGAACAGGCCCCCAGGCCTGCTCGGTAGGTCCCCATTTTGCACCGAGTTTTTTCAAAGCTTCGTTCAGTCGCATCAAATTTTCCGACGCATCAGCCACCCAAATGTCGACATCGAACGTGAGTTCTGGAGCGTGGCGAAGGAGGAAATTCATGCCTCCGATGAGAATGAAATCGACTTCCTGATGATTCAGGGTTTGCAGGATGTGATCGACGTTCATGAAAGCTTGGCACGAGAGGACGATCGAAACCTGGGTCGATTCCGGCGAAACTCCTGCGGCATGCTTGCCTCGGCCCAGGTAATAGTCTGCTGAATATGCAACCATCGCTGAAGGGGATCGTAGGCAAGCGCGCGTTTGCGTTCTTCCCGTTGCTTTAAAGAAGAGCTGTCGCCAAGTTTCATTGGCCGAATATTATGGGCGCTGGAAGGGCAAAGTGCAATTCGTTTGATGCTGGCGAGCATGGCACCTTGCTCATGGATGACACCGGCTTTTCCCTCAAGAACGCTTCGCGATTACCTCGTCCATTTGAAAACCCCGAGAGGAAGCCTTCTCATCGCGTCGAGCGAATGGACGACTCTTTGAAAGGCAACCCAACGGTCCCAGCTGAAACTTCGGAGGATTGACAAAACGATCAAACAGGCGTAACCATGATTCAGATGAAGCTCAACCTAAACCTTTTTGGTTTGCAACTTTTGGCGTTCGGCCAGAAGGGTTAAGTTTCTTTGCTAAAAATTGAATCTTAAACCCACTGGCCTCCTGATGGCTGGTGGGTTTTTTATTTTCCTGCCAGCTCTCGAGGGCTGAATCAACCTATGAGCAATCAAGTGCGTATCTTTGACACCACGCTGCGCGACGGCGAGCAATGTCCAGGCGCTTCCATGAACCTGCGCGAAAAACTGGAAGTGGCCCGTCAGCTTGCACGCCTGCGCGCCGACGTGATCGAGGCCGGCTTCCCCGTCATTAGCGATGGCGACTTTGAAGCGGTAAAGAAAGTAGCCACGGAAATCCGAGGGCCGATCATTGCGGGACTGGCGCGTTGCGTCGCGAAGGACATCGATGCGGCTGCCGCGGCGGTGAAACCCGCCGGTAAAATGGCGCGTATTCACGTTTTTCTTGGCACATCGAAGATCCATCGGGAATTCAAGTTCGGCAAAGCGCAGGATGAAATCCTGCGGTTGGCGGTCGAAGGCGTGAAGCGCGCGCGTCAATACGTGAAGGATGTCGAGTTCTCGCCTGAGGATGCATCGCGCACAGAGCTTGATTTTCTGGTTAAGATTGTGGAGGCCGCGATTTCCGCGGGCGCAACGACCATCAATATGCCCGACACGGTTGGTTATGCCACTCCGGAGCAATATGGCGATATGTTCGGTCATGTGATCGCAAATGCGAAGGGCGCGGAAAACGTGATTTTCAGCGCGCATTGTCACAATGACCTCGGAATGGCTGTGGCGAACTCTCTGGCGGCGGTGCAGCATGGCGCGCGCCAGGTGGAGGGAACGATCAATGGAATCGGGGAACGCGCCGGGAATGCAGCGCTGGAGGAAGTGATCATGGCGATCCGAACACGTGGTGATTATTACCAAAAACTGCATTTGGGGATAAAAATGAACGAGATCGTGAAAACATCGCGCCTGGTCTCTCGCATGTGTGGCTTCCTGGTGCAACGGAATAAGGCGATCGTCGGCGAGAACGCGTTCGCGCACAGCGCAGGCATTCATCAAGATGGCATCTTAAAGAAGCGCGAAACATACGAGATCATGGATCCGCAGGAAATCGGATGGGGCATCACCGAACTGCCTTTGACAAAACATAGCGGACGCCATGCCATGGCAGTGCGCCTGAAACACCTGGGTTTTGCATTGAGCGATAAAGAAATGGAAGCTGTTTTTGCGCGCTTCAAGACGATCGGAGACAAAAAGAAGTTTGTGTATGACGACGATCTGGCCGCATTGGTGGACGATCGAATTTCCGAGGTGCCCGAGGTCTGGACGCTCGATTATCTCTCTGTCTCTTCGGGGAACCAGACGGTTCCGACTGCCACCGTGCGGTTGAAACACACGTCAGGAAAAAAAAGCCCGAGCGAGACCCGTCAGGATGCTGGAATCGGAGATGGTCCTGTCGATGCGGCATTGAAGACGATCGACCGCATCACAGGCAAACGGGGCAAGCTGCTCGATTATCATATCCGTGCCGTGACACAAGGGAAGGATGCGATCGGCGAGGTGACGGTCAAAGTTGATTTTGGCGGCAAAGAAGCTGTAACGGGCAAAGCTTCCACCACGGACATCATCGAAGCCAGCGCGCGGGCTTATCTCAATGCGGTGAACCGTGTTCTCGCAAAAGGTTGACCATCCCGCCTGTTTTCACACTGCGACCAGCCTGCGTTGTTCCAAATGTGCGAGGAGTGATTCAAAAATGATTTTGCCGTCTTCGGATCCAAGCATGGCTTCGCTGGCACGCTCGGGGTGGGGCATCATGCCAAGCACATTGCCCTCCTTGTTTGTAATGCCGGCAATATTTTCGATCGAGCCGTTCGGATTGGCATCGTCTGTGATCCGCCCTTGCGCATCGCAGTAGCGGAGCACGATCTGATGGTTGCGCGTGAGTTCCTCGAGGGTTTTCGCATCGGCGAAGTAGTTGCCTTCTCCGTGCGCAATGGGGATGCGAAGGATTTGCCCCTTTTGGGCCTTGGACATGAAAGGCGCATCGTTCTTCTCGACGCGCAAGCACACGGTTTCACAGCGGAATTTGAGCGAGCGGTTGCGCTGCATCGCTCCAGGAAGGAGACCCGCTTCGAGTAAAATTTGGAATCCGTTGCACACGCCAAGGACAAGGCCACCCTCGGCTGCAAATTTTTTCACCGAATTCATGATGGGGGCGAAGCGAGCGATGGCGCCGCACCGAAGATAATCACCATAAGAAAATCCTCCGGGAACGATCACGCAATCGGCTGCTTTCAGGTCGGCTTCCTTATGCCAGAGGTAGAAAACTTCGTGACCGAGCACGTTGCGAACGACATGAATGCAATCCTGGTCGCAGTTGGAGCCAGGGAATTGAAGAACGCCAAAGCGCATCTTACTTTTCCAACTCCAGTTGGTAGTCTTCGATGACGGGATTTGAAAGAAGGTCCTTGCAGATGCCGTCGAGTTTCTGACGTGTGAGCTCGATGTTCTCGCCAGAAATTTGGAGTTCAATATATTTCCCGACCCGAGCCTCACTCACGCATTCCATGCCCAGATGTTGGATGGCGGTGGCGACGGCTTTCCCCTGAGGATCGAGGACGGTTTTTTTAGGAGTGACGAGGATGCGGGCTTTCACGAATCCAATCTTATTTGATCAAGCGTTTGACAGCGACGACCATATTTTCGAGGTCCGTCTCCTTGCTGACATAGCCGGACGCCCCTTTGTTGAGGGCTTCTTGCATCATATCTTCGTCATAACCCGATCCGGTCAGCATCACGACGGGCACATCAGGATATTGTTCCTTGAACTTCGCCAGGAACTCGAGGCCGCTTTCATTCGGAAGCTTGATGTCGAGGAGCATCACATGAGCAGGGTGGCGTTTCATTTCATCGAGCGCCTGGAGCGTGTCGGGTGCCGTGACCGTTTCGAACCCTTCGTTTTGAAGGAATTCAGAGGTGACGTCTAAAATAAGCGGATCATCGTCAACGACCAAAACACGCTTCTTATGGGATTTCAGAAAAGGCATCAGTGATGGAAGTGTAATTATTCGAACGTTTTGTGCAAGAACAAGCTGGAATCAATTGATCCCGTGAATCTCACGAAAATTCCAGAATGAGTTTCCCCCCTAAGATCGTGTGCGGGAATCCCGTTCCTTATTTAAAGGGTTGACAATGAGCCACTACTGGAGAAAGCATGTTCTGTTATGCTTGATCGTGTCATTTCTTCTCGCAATCGCACCCGCGACTGGCTGCTTCGGCAGCAGCATCCTGAAGGCTATTGGGTGGCCGAGTTGCAAGGCGATACCATTCTTGAAACAGAATATGCCATCTTCCTGCATTATATGGGATGGGGCGATCCCAAGACCTACTCCCAACTGGCCAATTATGTCCTGGCCCAGCAAAATGAAAGTGGCGGTTGGGGAATTTATCCCGGGGCTCCGACCGAGATCAGCGTTGCAGTCAAGGCTTATATTCTTCTGAAGCTCGCAGGTCACGGCTTGGACGCCGAATATATGAAGCGGGCGCGTGCCGAAATTTTGCGCCTCGGCGGCATCACGAGGGTGAACAGCTTCACCAAGATTTATCTGGCTCTTGTGGGCGAATTTGATTGGGACGGGGTGCCCGCTATTCCACCCGAGTTGATTCTGTTTCCGAAAAATTTTTATTTCAGCATTTACTCCATGAGTGCCTGGTCGCGCACCATTCTCATTCCCCTGGCGATCGTGGAGCATCATAAAATCACACGACCCCTTCCTTTCAAAGTCGACGAACTTTACGCAGGCGGGCGCGAGAACGCCGATATTCACCTTCCCTGGAGCAAGGAGATCTTCAGTTGGCACAATTTCTTTCTTGCGTGGAACTCCATCATCAAAGGATGGCGGCTCCAGCCATTGCATCCGTTTCGCAAGCTTTCGCTTCGCAAGTGCCATAGCTGGCTTCTCGAGCGCCTCGAGCACTCCGACGGGTTGGGAACGATTTTCCCTGCGATCGTGAATTCCATTTTTGCCATGACGGCACTCGGTTACGAACCCGACCATCCGCTTATCCAGCGGGAGAAAAAAGAGCTGGAGCGGTTCATCATTCGCGAAGGGGATACGATGCGTCTCCAGCCCTGTTTCTCGCCCGTCTGGGACACTGCTTGGGCGACCATCGCGGTCAAACAGGCGGGCCTCAAGCCATCGCATCCGGCCGTGGTGAGCGCCGCGGAGTGGATGCTTTCGAAAGAGACGACGGTTCTTGGCGATTGGGCTATCAAAAATCCGCAGAAGGAACCGTCCGGCTGGTATTTTGAGTTTCGCAATGAATGGTATCCGGACGTCGACGACACCTGCATGGTATTGCGCGCCTTGAACATGGCCGAAGTGCCCAATCCCGCCGAACTGGCGCGCGCGGTGGAACGTGGTTTTCATTGGATGCTCGGCATGCAGTGTAGAAACGGCGGCTGGGCGAGTTTTGATAAGGACAATGACCGCTATCTTTACACACAAGTGCCGTTTGCAGACCACAACGCGATGATCGATCCACCGACCTCGGATATCACGGGGCGCGTTTTAGAATGTCTTGGCGAGTTTGGCTACACGGCGGAGATGCCGGAAGCGAAAAGGGGCATCGAGTTCATCAAAAAGGACCAATGTCCCGACGGCTCATGGTTTGGACGCTGGGGATGCAATTATATTTATGGGACGTGGCAGGTTCTTGTCGGACTGGCGCAAATCGGCGAGGACTTGAACCAGCCGTACGTCCAGCGCGCGGTGCGTTGGCTCAAAAGTGTCCAAAATGAAGACGGCGGCTGGGGGGAATCTCCAGGGTCCTATTCGGATGAACATTTGAAGGGGAAAGGCCCGAGCACGCCTTCCCAAACGGCATGGGCAGTTCTCGCCCTGATCTCGGCCGGCGAGGTTCGCAGTCGGGCGGTTCGTCAGGGTCTTGAATGGTTATTGGCTCACCAGAAGCCCGACGGCTCTTACGATGAAGCGCCATGGACTGGCACGGGTTTCCCGAAAGTGTTTTATCTCAGCTATCACTACTACAAGATTTACTTCCCACTCCTCGCGTTCAACGCCTATCTTCAATTCATCGGCACCACGCGCCTCATTTCGGCGTCTTCTCGTTCCGAATTGGAATCCTTTTCTGTTGCTCCTTGATGGTTTTGGATGGGTGGAGGGGGGGCGAGCTTGAAGCGCATCCGTCGAAATTCAACTTTCAACTTTTTCCAAGATGACGCATGCTCGTGTCATGTCGGTGGATCGAGGCCTCAATTTGAAGCGCGATGTTCTGGATCGCGAAGAGACGCCTTTCGATTTATCGCTCCGGCCAACAGATCTTGGTGATTTCGGAGGCCAGCCGAAAATCAAGGAACGTCTCGAAATCCTCGTAGAAGCGGCTAGCCAACGCGGCGACACGCTCGCCCATCTGCTTTTTATCGGGCCTCCCGGACTTGGCAAAACGAGCCTCGCGCATATCCTTGCGAAGGCGATGGGCGCCAATCTGAAATGCACGAGCGGTCCTGTGATTGAAAAAGCAGGGGATCTCGCGGGGCTTCTCACGACCCTTGAGGAAGGGGATGTTCTTTTCATCGACGAGATTCATCGTCTCCAGAAAACGATTGAGGAATATCTTTATCCAGCGATGGAGGACTTCAAACTCGACATCGTCATCGACACTGGACCGAACGCTCGTTCCGTACGGCTCAATCTTCCGAAATTCACGCTCATCGGCGCCACGACTCGCAGCGGCCTCTTGAGCTCACCCCTGCTTTCGCGTTTCGGCGTTCCGTACCGTCTTGATTATTATGTGGCCGAAGATTTGAAAAAAATCATTCTCCGTTCCGCCCGGATCCTCAACGTCGAGATCGAGCCGGAGGGAGCTTTTGAGATTGCGCGTCGTTCCCGCGGAACGCCTCGCATCGCGAACAATTTGTTAAGGATCACACGTGAGTTCGCACAAGTTCGCTCGGGCAATCACATCACTCAGGACGCGAGCCATCAAGCATTGACGATGTGGGGGATCGATGAGGATGGGCTCGATGAAATGGACAAGCGGCTCTTGGAAACTCTGTTGTACAAGTTCGAGGGTGGTCCAGTTGGCATTCATTCGCTCGCAGTTGCCGCAGCGGAGGAGCCGGGTACAATCGAAGAAGTTTATGAGCCCTTTCTGATCCAGGAAGGATATTGGAAGCGCACACCGCAAGGACGCATCGCGACCGAGCGTGCCTATCGCAAACTCGGATTAACGCCGAAGAAAGCCATGCGCGAGCTGTTTTGATTCTATTTGGACTTTCGCGATCTGCCGCTGACGGAAGGAAGGAGAAGCGCCGCTGCGACCGATCCAAAAAGCACCGCGCATCCATAGATCGCTGTCGATGCCTTGTGCCAGTTTTCGAATTCCTGATGCAAATGAGCCTGATCGCCGCCATTCGCCATCTGCACTTTCACTTTATTGATCCGGTCCAACACCCAGAGATCGTTCGCAGCATTCAGCCCCAGGACAAACACGCAAAGAATGAACGCGCGGCGGGGTCCCGATGCGCCCTTGCCTTCACGGAGTGACGAAACGAGAAGGAAGGAGGATGCGACGCCGATGCAGATGTAGGAGAGGAAATAAATGCGGCGAAGGATCGCCCCGATGATTGCCCCCTGCATGCTCACACTCATTCCGAGCGTCACGTCCTTATTGAAAAGCGTGGGTGCGACGACAGCCGCGAACAGGATGGTGCAACCCAGCCAGAATCCAATGGCCAGCAAGGCAACGTTCTTAGAAAAGCTACCCACAAGGAAATTAAAAATGAAAAATGAAAAATTAGAAATGAAAAACAGATGGGAAGGCCGGCATTTGCCCGAACGTTGTTGCGAGCGGGTTAGATCTGGTCCACAGCGACCCGCCTTACCGGCGGAATCTTGGGATTGCGTTGCTGGGGCGTCTGCGGCCAGTCCTCTGGAGCAGGGTGTTCTTCATGCTTCCATTCTTCCGCAAGTTCACGAATGGAGCGAATCATTTCCTGCTTGAGCCGCTCGCGTTCCTCTTTTCCTTCACCCTGTACTGGAATGGGGTTGCCAAAACGAACCCAGATGGAAGGACGACGAAGCAGTGAACGGGGGTTGTAAAGGCGGTCGGATCCCATCACAAGGCATGGCAGAATCGGTGAGCCTGACATCATGGCAATTATGGATGCGCCTTCGTACAAATGCACCCGTGAGCCGAGAACGCTTTTCTCGCCGCAGCGAATCCCGCCTTCCGGAAAGAGTCCGACGCATCTGCCTTTGCGTACGCGGCGGATGGATTCACGCAGCGCACCTGCATCGGCTTCATATTGGCGTACTTTGATCACATTGCTCCGGGCGAAATAAAAACGGGCGATTGCGCTTCGAAAAAGAATTTCCGAGCCAGCCCAATCGATGGCTCGAGGGCATGCCGCGGAAAAGACGGGCGGATCGAAATGGCTGATATGATTGGAGACGAGAAGAAAGCTGCCCTGCCGTGGAATGCGCTCCTGTCCTTTCACTTTGAAACGCGTGAAGAGGGGAAATAGGACGCGAAGGAGATAAATGGTCGCCCAATAGAACATGCGCTTGATTGTGACATAGACAGTTCATGCTGTGCACCGGAAAATTGACGCCCGGCTTCGCAAGGGCGTGGCTGCCGGATTTTTCGGCCTACCGCGTCTTCACGGCGGAGGGCGGCTGCACGGAATTTCCTTCGGGAGCTTCTTGAGGCGTATCGTCGTAAAGCAGAAACTTGCGGCGAAAGTTACGAAAGCTTTCTGCCGATTCTTTCCAGGCATGGAAGAGTTCGCTAAGGGGACGACCATCCTCCATCCACTTTCGTGGAGCATCACTTCCACAAACCTTGTCAAACATCTCAATGTGATCTTTCGGAGATAGTTGCACGACTTTTTGGATGCCGAGAGCCTCCAGAGCACGGAAATTGATCTCGATGAGATTCTTGGTCTGATGTGGATCGAGGAAAATTTGAACTCCTTCGCAATTTTTATCCTTCAATTCACCGTAGAAAGGGCGAAATCGCATCGGCAGGATCCCGATCTCGGCGGCATCAAACGTTTTTTTTAACTGTTTTAGGAGCTTGTCGCTCTTGATCCACGGCGCGGCGATCAGATCGAATGGCAGGGGATAACCCACTCCGTTGGAGATCCCCCCCAACTCTCCGAGAATTCCCGTGGCGGCGTAGGCGGCGCAGGAAGATGCATAGGGAATATGCGGCGACGTTGGCACCCAGCGAAGACCCGTGTCCTGCCAGGTCATGGATCGGCTCCAGCCTGTCATTTGGATGATTCGAAGTTTTTGATAGTGAGGTGCGATGTCCTCTTTGACCATTTGCGCGAGTTCGCCCATCGTCATGCCATGCAGATAGGGAACGTTGATCGCGCTGACGAACGATTCGAAAGCTCTCTCGACGCCGGGACCTTCAATGCGCTCGCCGCCGAGAGGATTTGGGCGATCGAGAACGACGAAATCGATGTCCGCTTGGGCACACGCTTCGAGGCAGAGCTTCATCGTGCTGATATAGGTGTAGCTTCGCGATCCGATGTCTTGGAGGTCGAACACCAGCATGTCGAGATTTGCGAGCATTTCGTGGGTCGGTTTTCGCGTCTCGCCGTAGAGCGAGTAGATCGGAAGCCCCGTGCGTGAGTCGATACGGTTGGGAATGTCGACTCCCGCGTATTCATCGCCATAAACGCCGTGCTCCGGACCAAAGAGCGCGACGAGCTTGCAACGGTCGGTTTTTGAGAAAAGATCGACTGTCGAGGTCAACGAGGAATCGACGCTGGCGGGATCCGCGACGAGTCCAATGCGCTTTCCTTTCAAGGCCGCGAAATCGTCCGATGCCAAAACGTCGATGCCGAGACGAACGGGTTCTGCGGACCATACAGAGGTGAACGTGAGCGCAATCAGAAGAAGAAATGAACGCATGGGTGCCATCACCTTAAGAGGTTGTTGAAAACCGCGCAACTGGCAAGTCGCTGGCTCGCGCCGAAGCTTAAATAAGAGGTTGGTACGCTTGCCCTCTGAATGAAAAGCCGGTAATTTGGCCTTTTTATGGATCCATACGATTCCTTTGGACAAGGTTTGAAAGGCGAACAGCTCGACGAATTGTGTGTGAATACGATTCGCATGTTATCGGTTGATGCCGTGCAGGCGGCGAATTCAGGACATCCCGGCCTTCCCATGGGTTGTGCGGATTTTGCCTACGTTCTTTTCACACAATTTCTCAGTTTCAATCCTGCCAATCCCCAATGGCCGAACCGCGACCGGTTTGTCCTCTCTGCGGGGCATGGCTGCATGCTTCTTTATAGTCTGCTCCATCTCTGCGGCTACAACATGCCACTCGAACAGATTAAAAAATTCCGTCAATTGAACAGCAAGACTCCGGGGCATCCCGAGTTTGGCCATACCGAAGGTGTCGAAGCCACGACGGGGCCTCTCGGCCAGGGAGCTGCGAACGCTGTTGGAATGGCGATTGCAGAGGAACATCTCGCATCCGTCTTCAATACGGATTCGCACAAGGTCGTCGATCATTATACCTATGTAATTCTGGGGGACGGTTGCAACCAAGAAGGCGTCGAAAACGAGGCGATCTCCCTGGGCGGGCATCTCGGCCTGGGCAAGCTGATCTATTTTTACGACTACAACAAGATCACGATCGAGGGAAAAACCGATTTGGCCTATAGCGACGATGTACGCAAACGCTACGAAGCCTATCATTGGCACGTGCAGGAGATCGATGGTCACGACCGCTCGGCATGCGCCGCCGCGCTCAAGGCTGCGCAGGAAGTGCGAGATCAACCAAGCATCATCATCGGACGCACGACGATTGGTTTTGGCAGTCCGCATAAGGCGGGAACGCGCGAAGCGCATGGGGAAGCGCTTGGTCCTGATGAAGTGAAGGCGACCAAAAAAAATCTGGGATGGCCTGAGGATGCTCAGTTTCTCGTGCCGCGTGTGGTGCGGCAGCGTTTCGACGAAATGAAGGCCAAGGGTGCTGCGGTGGAAACAAAATGGCAGAAGGCCTTCGAGGCGTGGAAGGCAACGAATCCCGAAAAGGCGAAGCTTTGGACGACGTATCATGATCGCAAACTGCCCGCCGATCTTTCCGCCAGGCTGCCAAAGTTCGATCCATCGAAGCCGCAGGCGACACGCAGCTCGGGCGGCGAGGTGTTGAAAGCATTGATGGGGCAGGTTCCTGGACTCGTGGGAGGCTCGGCTGATCTTTATCCTTCCACGAAGACGTTCGTGAAGGAATATGGCTCCTTCAGCAAAACGAATCGCGCGGGACGCAATTTTCATTTCGGCATTCGCGAGCATGGGATGGGAGCGATCGTGAACGGCATGGGATATCATGGCGGCCTGATTCCGTTTGGTTCGACCTTCTTCGCGTTCACCGATTACATGCGTCCGCCCATCCGCCTTGCCGCGCTGAGTCACTTGCACGTGATCCATGTTTTTACCCACGATTCCATCTTTCTTGGAGAAGACGGTCCCACGCACGAACCCGTTGAGCACCTTGCCGCAATGCGGGCGATTCCTCAGCATACGTTGATCCGTCCCGCGGACGCGAACGAAAGCGCATGGGCGTGGATTGTCGCGTTGGAAAACATTCATGGTCCCACTTCACTCGTGCTGACGCGCCAGAACCTGCCGGTCCTCGATCAGACGAAATACCCAAGCGCGGAAAATCTCCGCAAAGGCGCTTACGTTCTCGTGGAAGATGCGAAAGCCGACCTCACGTTGCTTGCCACGGGTTCCGAAGTGAGTCTGGCGCTTGAGGCCAAAGACCTTCTCGCCAAGGATGGGATTCGTGCGCGGGTGGTGAGCTTTCCGAGCTGGGAGCTTTTCGACAAGCAGCCTGATGCGTATCGCAAGCAAATATTGGGGACGGTGCGGCGTGTGGCGATTGAGGCGGGGATCAAACAGGGATGGGAAGCCTATCTTGGAGAGGACGGCCTTTTTTGTGGGTTGAAGGGATTCGGTGCAAGTGCCCCGGCGAACGATCTGGCAAAGGCGTTTGGACTCACCCCTGAGGCGGTGGCTGCCAGGGTGAAGGCGTGGCTCGAGAAGAGCGTGGTCGTGGCATGATCTCGTGGAATTCAGAAATTCACTTGAAATCACGAGGGTCTGGAAGACGCGTTGGGAATCTTAGTCTTTTTTTCATTTTCATTTTCCACGTTTCATTCTTAATGAATCCATGCGCGTTTTGTTGACCGGTATGATCGCGGGACTCGATGATCGCGAGTATCTCGATAAGGTCATCAAGTTATGCGCCTCAAAGAGCCTGAAGGTGGGGGTCTTTAATCTGCTCGACATGTCCACTGCGGACGGCAAAAAGCCACTCGAGAAGATGCTCGGAACAACGGACTATATTTTCGAGCTCACCCGGGAGCGTGAATGGATTCGCATTGGCTATGAAATCGAGCGAGGGCATTTTGAGCACGTCGTGGTGCGCGCGCCGGCCACCATCGAATGGAACCGCATTAATCGGAAGTGCAAAGACGCGAAATATATCCAGCAATACGTTCGGCCCGATCTCATCGTCACTCTCATCGATGCGGAATGGCTCATTCACGAACGCTTGAAAAATCCACCCGTTCACGATCCTTTCCTGAAGATCATCAAGGAAAAGAATCATACGATTTACGAAATTCTTTCCTGGATGAACGAGGAGGTGAGTCTGAGTGAAGATTGGGCCAAGGCGATGGGAATCCGGCACATCGTCCTTTCCACAAAACAGCCTTCGGAATCCCTCTACTATTTGATTCGTTATCCGAATGTGCACGCGTTTTATGCGAGCTACTGCATGACCTATGCAGACCCGTTGGTTCGCAAGCAGGTGGACGAAGTGATCAAACGGCTTTCACAATTTGGCGTGGTGATTGATCCCCAGACGATCGAGATCGGGCCGCATGTTTCGGATTTCAGGGACAAGGAATCCATTTATGCGTACACCGTGCATCGCGATCTTCACTGGTTTGTGGGAAAATCAGATTCCACCGTGGCGGTCCATCCCTACCTTGAGCGTCCGCCTTTAAGCACCGGAATGATGGATGAACTTGGACATGCGCGGGATTATCATAAGAACCGATATATGATCTTTCCAAAGGGATTGAGTCCTTTCACGACGGATAGTTACATCGAGAAGGGACGCCTTTTCGAGGACGAATCGAAGTTTTTCGAGCATCTCGAAAAAGTCGAAGGATTCAAAGTTCTGGACTGAATGCCGTGAACGAGACCGAGGTGCAAGAAGCGTGTGACCGCCTGAAGATCGAAGCCGCGATTCATAGCGTGGAAGAACTTCGCGGATTGATCGCATGCATGGATCTCACCACCCTCGAGGGGACAGACACCCCGGAGAAAATTCGCCGTCTCTGCGCGAAGGCGGTTGCTCCCCCTCATGCGCCGAGCTGTGCGGCGGTTTGCGTTTATCCGCGCTTTGTGACGTGCGCATGTGAAGCGCTGAGGGGTTCGAAAGTGAAGGTTGCGTCTGTTGCGGCAGGTTTTCCGTCGGGACAGATGCTTCTGGAGATCAAGCTCGCCGAAATTCGTGCCGCGGTGGCGTCGGGCTCTGATGAAATGGATGTTGTCCTGGACCGCGGATCATTTTTGTCCGGAGACTTCGCGGCCGTGACGGATGAAATCGTCGCCATGAAGCGGGCGTGTGGCAAGGCTCCGTTGAAAGTTATTTTAGAGACGGGTGAACTCGGCGATCTGGAACAAATCCGGCGTGCAAGCGAACTGGCGATTGAGGGCGGCGCTGATTTTATCAAGACGAGCACGGGAAAAATTGCCCCCGGCGCGACATTGCCTGCCGTTTGGGTGATGTGTGAGGCAATCCGGGAGGAATTTCGAAAATCCGGGAAAAGGGTCGGACTTAAGCCGGCCGGCGGCATTCGAAAGGTGGCCGACGCCGTTGCCTACGTCCGCTTGGTTCGAGAACTTCTGGGAAAGGATTGGATAGGGCCGGAATTGTTCCGAATGGGCGCCAGTTCGTTGCTGGACGCCGTATTAAAAGAGATCCAACAGAGCATTGCGTGATTTCCTTGTCCAAAAGCGACTCGCCATGGGCCTATCCAAATCCGAGTTGATTCCAGATCCAAGGTTTAAGATTCTGGGGATATGAAGCGCCGCACGATCATTCTCTTTTGCGTCCTTCTTCAACTCGTCCTACTCGTCGTGGCGCTCGCGTTTGTCATTCAGAGTTATTTAAACTCCCGACGCTTCCAAAGCCTGATCGTTCAGGAGCTCTCGAACTATGTTGAATGCGAAGTGCGCCTGGGCCAGATGAAGAATGGCGTTTTGAGCGGTCTTGATATGCGCAACGTCGTGTTGACGAGTCCGGATGTGACGCCGCACCGGTTTCTGATGATCCAGCGCGCGCGCATTCGCTACGATCTTTCCGAAGCGCTTTTTCATCAGCGCATTGTGATCGTCAAGGTGTCGCTGGATGAACCGGTGCTCGAACTTGATCTCACCGAACCTTTTGGAAAATCGGGTCGCCGGCTCGCACATCGGAATGCGATTCTTTCCGATGCTTGCGAAGGGTCCTTGATGCGCGTGGACCATTCTGCGCCTGTTCCAACGGATGCCGTCATGGAAGCTCCCGTGTTCCAGTCCGGTCCGAGCCTTCATTCCCGGGTGGGATGGCCTGCGCCGCCCGCGATGGATTTAAAGGGGTTATGGGTGCAGCACGGCATGGTGACCTTGCATGTGGCTCACGGCCAGACGATCGTGGCTCACGAAGTCGAAGTAAAGGCTTCGCTTTCTTCCACGCCTGTTCCGAGCGGAGTGGGTGCGATTTCATGTGAGACGCTCGATCTTCCTGAGGATTTTAGACTGAATTCGGCCAGCGTCAGCTTGCTTTGGCGCAGGGACACACTGACCATCCCGAATTTTTCGGCAGATCTTTTCGGTGGGCGGCTCGATGGTGATTTCAAGGCCGATCAGACCAAGCCGGGAATTCCTTTCGATTTGCAGTTAAAGATTCAGAATATCGAAACGGAGGAAGTCTTGGAAAAAGTTCGCTGGACGGAAGGCGACGTGCGCGGCCGATTGCAGAGCAGCAGCAGTTTCAAGGGATTGCTGGTGAGTCCGGAGCTTGCGAGCGGGGAAGGGCAGCTGGAGGTCGACGACGCGCATCTGGTCAATGTTTCCTTTCTCGCTCTGCTTGGCGGATATTTGAATCGTTCCGATCTGCGCAATCTGCCTCTGCAGGTGTGCGGTCTGGATTTTAATTTGAAGGCGCGCCGTTTTTCGATTCCAAGGTTCCAGATTCAATCAGCAGATCTTGCTTTTTTGGGAAATGGCTGGATCCAGTTTCCAAACCAAACCCAGGAATTTTGGTTTAAGTGCGCGCTTGCCGATAAAATTGCCACGCAAATTCCACCGCAAATGGTATCCAACTTTACAAAAAAAACGGATGGAAGCGGCGAAATTTCGGTTCATACCTGGGGGAGGATCCACAAGCCCGAAACAGATTTGGAACTGAACCTTTCCGGCGCCCGGAACCGTGCCATAGGAGGCGCCATTTTCGATCAGATCTTTGAGGCCATTCCGAAAGGAAAAGATGAGAGTCATTAGCGGATCTGCTAAGGGTTACGGCCTCAAGGTTCCGAAACATCGCGGGCTTCGGCCGACGCCGTCGCGTGTGAAGGAAGCGATCTTTTCGAGTTTTGCAGCATGCATTCCCGGTGCGCGCGTGTTGGAACTTTTTGCCGGAACCGGTGCGTTTGCGATTGAAACCTTGAGCCAAGGAGCTGCTTTTGCGGTTCTTGTTGAAAAGGACGGCAGGGCCGCTTCCCTCATCGAGCAGAATCTAAAAAAAACTCATCTTCAGGAGAAGGCGCGGTTGGTTCGGGGAGATGTCCGCCAAGCCCTCGAATGGCTTGGCCGCGACACGGAGGTTTTTGACATGATTTTCGCCGATCCGCCCTATGACAAGACGATCTCCAAAAAAGAAGAAACGTCATGGCTTAATTATTTGCTTCAGTCCCCACGGCTTCCCAGTTTGCTCGCTCCGGATGGGGTGTTGCTGATCGAATATTTCAAAAAGCAGATTCCTGTCAAAACGGACATATGGAAGGCTGGGAAGGATTTCAAGTTTGGGGACACGATCGTGACGATGTTTCGTCAAAACAGGGGTTCCTGAACCGGGCCCCACCTTCGCAATTCCATTGAATTTTCCCCAGGAAGTTTTAAACTGGTGGAATGACTTTGACTGAAAAATTGCTCGCTCGAGCCAGCGGGAAAGCGCGCGTCGTTCCTGGTGAGAACATTTGGGTCCAGACTGACGTTCTCATGACGCACGATGTATGCGGACCGGGAACCATTGGTGTTTTCAAACGTGAATTCGGACAGAACGCCAAAGTCTGGGACCGCGAACGTGTCGTGATCATTCCTGACCATTACATTTTTACGACAGATTCGAAATCCAACCGCAACGTGGATATCCTCCGGGCTTTTGTGAAGGAACAGGGAATCAAATATTTTTACGATGTGATTGAGGACGAAAACGGCTCATGGCATTTCGATGAGACAAAGGGTCAGCTCAAGCGTCAATATGGTTCCCATTATGCAGGCGTCTGTCACACGGCTCTCCCTGCGAAAGGTCATACCCGTCCGGGCGAAGTTCTTTTCGGGACGGACTCGCACACCTGCATGGCAGGGGCATTCAATCAATTTGCGACGGGAATCGGCAATACGGATGCGGGATTCGTCCTCGGGACGGGCAAGTTGCTGATCAAAGTTCCCGAGACCATGCGCTTCCGTTTCGAGGGAGCATTGCCTTTTGGTACCATGGCGAAGGACCTCATCCTGCACGTGATCGGCGATATTGGGTTCGATGGCGCCACCTATCGCGCGATGCAATTCGATGGTCCCGGTGTGAAGTCGCTCAATATGGACGATCGAATGACCATCGCGAACATGGCGATCGAAGCGGGCGGCAAAAATGGGATTTTCCCGTTTGATGAAGTCACCAAGGCCTATGTGGATGAGCGCACGCGAGTCAATGGCACCCGTTCCACCTATCAGCCAGTCGAAGAAGACAAAGACCAGAAGTTCTTTTACGACAAGACATTTCATCTTTCGAAGCTCGAACCCACCATTGCCAAGCATCCGGATCCTGGCCAGCGGGCTCTGGCGCGCGAGTGCACCGACATCATGCTGGATCGCGCCTATATCGGCTCTTGCACGGGCGGCAAGACCAGCGATTTTCTCGCATTCGCTCAAATCGTTCAAGGCAAGCGCGTGAAAATCGATACGTTCGGCGTGCCGGCAACACCCGACGTCGTGCGAGAGCTTCAGAGCACCCAATGGAACGGCAAAAGCGTATGGGTCATTCTCGAAAGCGCGGGCGTTCAGATGACTGAGAACGCTTCGTGTGCTGCGTGTCTGGGAGGACCGCAAGACTCCTTCGGTCGGTTGAACCGCCCGATGAATTGCATTACGGCGACGAACCGGAATTTTCCTGGACGCATGGGGCACAAGGAATCCAAAGTTTTTCTGGCTTCGCCCTATACGGTGGCAGCTTCCGCTCTCACTGGACACATTACCGATCCTCGTGAGTTCCTGAGCTGACCCTGTGGCATGGCGGGTTGCGCACCATGAGTTCTCCCGTTGAAACCAAGCCTCTGAGTTCGAGGAATGAGGGGACTCCGGCCCGGCGAGTTTCATCGCAGCGCATCGTCATCCGATCGAAGTTTTTTTTCCAAGGGGGAGAAAAGTTCTTCGTGAAGGGCGTGACGTATGGCCCATTCAAGCCGATCGACGGAATCCATCTTCCTCCTCCTGATCGCGTGCGAGCCGACCTGCGTCTGATGGCGGAGGTGGGGATCAACACCCTGAGGCTTTATCATGCGCCCCCGACGTGGTTCCTGGACGAATGCGAGTTGGCTGGCATCAAGGCCTTTATCACCATTCCATGGGAACAGCATGTTTCGTTCCTCGACACATTGGAAATGCGCAGCGCCATTCGTGACAAGATCTGGCGGGCCGTGCGCTCGAATAAGGGTCATCCGGCGATCTTCGCTTACGCGGTGGGGAAT
Source organism: Verrucomicrobiota bacterium (assembly GCA_013288215.1). GTDB lineage: Bacteria > Verrucomicrobiota > Verrucomicrobiia > JABWAM01 > JABWAM01 > JABDCI01. The sequence continues at coordinate 18,438 of JABDCI010000026.1, forward strand.
GAAATCCCCGCGCCCATCGCGCGCTGGTATGGATCCTACCGAGTCGAAAATTTTATCGAGAGCCTCGTGGATGTCGCGCGCCAAGTTGACCCGTATCCGCTTTACACTTACGCGAACTATCCCTCCACCGAATATCTCCTGCCGGGCTTGATTGACTTCAATTGTTTCAATGTCTATCTCCACAACCAAGCAGTGTTTCAGCGGTATTTGGCTCGCCTGCAAAATCTCGCTGCCGAAAAACCATTGATGCTGGGAGAGTTCGGAATGGACACGATGCGCCATCCCGAAGAAGAGCAAGCGGAGCTTTTCCATTGGCATGTTGAAGCAGTGGCTCGCATGGGACTTGCTGGGACGTTTCTTTTCGCGTGGACGGACGATTGGTTCACCGGTGGGCATCAAATCACCGATTGGAAGTTTGGAATCGTCGACGCAGACCGCAAACCAAAGAAATCGTTCTACACTGTGCAGGGTCTTTTTAAGGACGCGCATCGCATTGCGCTCAAGCACTATCCAAAAGTTTCCGTGGTGGTCTGTTCCTACAATGGCGCTCGAACCCTGCAGGCTTGCCTCACCTCTCTTTTGCAGATGAATTATCCGGATTACGAAGTTATCCTCGTCGATGATGGTTCGACGGACAAGACGCAGGAGATCATGAAGGATTTTCCACAGGTGAAAAATATTCACCAGGAAAACCTCGGCCTGAGCGTGGCGCGGAATGTCGGAATGAAAGCCGCGTCGGGCGAGGTGATCGCGTATACGGACTCCGATTGCATGGCTGACAAAGACTGGCTTTATTATCTCGTCGGAACGCTGCAGCAGGACAATTTCATGGCGGTGGGCGGTCCCAATATTTCGCCTCCGGCACAAAGTTGGGTGCAGGCGTGCGTCGCCGTGGCGCCGGGACAACCGAGTCACGTGCTTGTCGATGATTCTGAGGCAGAACATATTCCGGGATGCAATATGGCTTTTTACAAGTGGGCGCTTGAGTCCATCGGTGGATTCGATCCCGTTTATCGCAAGGCGGGAGATGACGTCGATGTCTGCTGGCGCCTGAGGCAGCAAGGTCATCGCATCGGATTCAGTCCTTCGGCCGTCGTCTGGCATCACCGGCGCTTCAGCATTCGTGCTTATTTCAAGCAGCAGGAGGGTTATGGCGAGGCGGAGGCGCTGCTGCGCTTCAAGCATTTTGTGTTTTTTGGTCCGACTGGTTCAGCGAAATGGAAGGGACAGGTGTATGGCAGCATCCATCTCTCCTCGCTCTTTCATCGCCCCATTGTCTATCACGGCGTCTTTGGCATGGGGCTTTTTCAGGCGATCTATCCCAGGAAAACATCGGATTTCGTGCTGCTTATGAGCAGCCTCGAGTGGAGCATGCTCACGCTGCTGACCTTGCTCGTTGCGATTCAGGTTCGTGGTGCGTGGTACGTGCCCGCCTTTCTCTTCGCATGCACCGTTCTTGTTGGTTTTTCCTATGGCTTAAGAGCACGCGTGGAACCGCCTTATCAGAAATTTCACAGCCACATTCTTGTGTCACTCCTCGCCATCTGGCAGCCGATTGCGCGTGGCTGGGCGAGATATTCGACCTGGATGATCCAGAAGCGCAGCCCGCGTCAATTGTTGGAGCCACAAAAGGATGTGAAAGTGGTATGGGACCGTCCAGCGGTACTTTCATTCTGGAGCGAAAACGGCGTCGGCCGCGAGCAATTCCTGAGCAGTTATCAGGAGCGTTTGGATGAAGAAGGATGGAAATATTCGCCGGATACCGGCTGGTCCAAGTGGGATTTTCAAATTTACGGCAATCGATGGTGGCAGATGCGCTTGCTGACGGTGACTGAAGAGCACGGCAGCGGCAAGCGATTGACCCACGCCCGCTTGCACCCAAATCCTACCACCTTCTGCCGATTGCTTGCCTACATCGCCAGTGCGATCAGCCTTCTCTTCCTCATCCAATATCTCAGGACGACCTCTTCAGAAGGTTACTTTGTCATCGGAACTTGGTTCAGTCTCGTCTGTCTTTGGCTTTGCTACATTTTTTTCAAAAGCACACGCCTGCGCAGGCGGCTTGCCCAACTTGCTGAGATCGCCGCAGAAAAATGCGGTCTTCTGCACCTCGCGCCTCCGTCTTGAAGACCGCAGGAATGGAGGCTCGTTCTTCCTGCTTTCGCAACCCTCTGTATGATGTGCCCATGAATGGGCTGTAAGTTCCTTGCCTCAAAAAGGACCCTGGTGTTTTAGGCGGGAAATCACGGCGCGGATTCACTTGATGGGATAAGTGATTGGAGCATCAGTACCGCCAGATTCTGGGTGACGTTGTTAAGCGCGAGATTTGCTTGTTTAAGCCGCGCCGTTTCGCCCGTCCGCATTCCCGATTTTTGTGTGGCCAGCGCCTCCTTGACGGTGCGCAGCAGCGTCTCGATCTGCCGTTTCTCGTCTGCGGGGAGGCGGGCGCCCACTTCCTCGAGACCGTGCTGTGTCGCCCGGATCAATTCACCTGCCTGCATCGTCGCATCGATCCAGTGGCGCTGCTGGAGATCGTCGAACGCATGCTCGACGGATTCCCCGATCATCTTCTCGACGGCTTCGTCGGACACGTCCACCGCCGATTGCATCTCCATTTTTTTTTCACGTCCTGTATGAATGTCGCGCGCCAGCACGTGAAGAATCCCGTTTGCGTCGATTTCGAACTGAACACCGACGCGCGGCATGCCGCGGGCAGCGGGTTGAAATTCCAGCTCAAATTTTCCGAGGGACCAGTTGTCGCGCGCTATCTCGCGTTCCCCTTGAAGCACGTGGATCAGCATCGACTTTTGGTTGTCAACGGCGCTGGTGAACATTTCTCCGGCTTTGAGCGGAATCGTCGAGTTGCGCGGAATGATCACATTCATCAGTCCGCCGAATGTTTCAATTCCGAGCGAAAGGGGCGTGATGTCCAGCAACAACATGTTTTGGAAGCCGCCGGAAAGAATTTCTGCCTGAATGGCCGCGCCAAGGGCGACCGCTTCATCGGGATGAATCGACGTGTTGGGTTCGCGTCCGAAAATTTCTCGCACCAGGCGCCTCACGAGCGGCATGCGTGTCTGGCCTCCGACCAAAATAACATCGCTCAGTTCGCTCGGTTCGAGTTTGGCGTCCGACAAGGAGCGCAAACAATGGGAGCGAGTGCGTTCGATGATATCCTGCGTCAGGTGCTCGAGTTGAGCCCGGGTGAGTCGGTGCGAAAAGCTGAACTGAGGCGTGAGGAAGGGGAGTGAAACTTCGACTTGCTCCGCTTCCGACAAATCGCATTTGGCGCGTTCGGCTGCTTCGCGGATGCGCGCTTGAATGAGAGGATGGTGATGGAGGGGTTTGAGCTGGAGACATTGCGATTCAATGAGTTCGCAAAGATGCTTTGTGATGCGGCGGTCGAGATCATCGCCTCCCAGTCGCGTGTTGCCGTTGGTCGCAAGAACTTGAAAGGTTCCTTCGTGAAACTCGAGGATTGAAATGTCGAAAGTGCCGCCACCCAGGTCATAAACGGCGATTTTCGAATGCGATTTCAGCTGATCGAGCCCGTAGGCGAGCGCCGCCGCCGTGGGTTCATTCAGAACGCGTTCCACTGTGAATCCTGCAAGTTCACCGGCTTTTTTCGTAGCATGACGTTGGGCATCATTAAAATAAGCCGGGACGGTGATGACGGCTCGTGTCACCTCTTCGCCGAAATAACGTTCGGCGTCTTTCTTCAACTTGCGCAGCACCCAAGCTGAGATTTCCTCGGGAAGAAACGCTTTGTCGTCGATGGGAAACTGAACGGGTCCCTCTCCTCCACGGCGGATTGGATAGGGAGTGGCGGCCTCATCATCGGGAATTTCCGACCCCCGCCGGCCCATGAAACGCTTGATCGAATAGAGGGTGCGTTCAGGCTCAACCATGCGGATATGACGCGCTTCCCACCCCACGAGCGGATCTGCCCCCGAGGCAGGAAAATGGACCGCCGAGGGTGTCAGACGCTGGCCATGCTCATCGGCAATGACCAGGGGCAAGCCGGAATCCACGGTCGCTACCAGGGAATGCGTCGTTCCCAGATCGATGCCCACCATCTTTGCCATCCTCCCACTGGATCGGACAAAAAAGACAAAGTCAAGAACTGCAACACAACTCATTTCTATAAGTTTTTTCCTGATACCTAAAGCAGGGACACGGACATGCCGACAGAAGGTATAGGAATTGACTTGATAGAACCTCTCAACGAAGATTTGCGGACTAAGCCTGCTGACAAACACGATTTGTAACAATCTGCTGTACTGACACATG
>JABDCI010000027.1:0-19695 GCA_013288215.1 Verrucomicrobiota bacterium
AATATGTCCCCTGAGGAAACGCTTGCTGCGAAGCGTTCCAGTCGACGAGAACCTGGCGCCTTTGCGCCTTGGTGCACGCGGTAGGCGATGAGGCGATCACCATTCCACCCTCCGGATATTCCACGAAACGGGAAGGCCGCCTTCCATGCAAACCGCGGCATGCCCGGAATTCCTGTCGATGTCCGCAATCCACCATGATCCGACCACGCCAGCGGCTTCCATTCCAGAAATGGGATGCGAGATGTCCGAAACATCCATGCGGGCCAGCGGTATGCTCAGCCCGCGCCCCACCGCCTTGATCACCGCCTCCTTGCGCGTCCAAAATCGAAAGAAAATTTCTTCTTTTTCGGCGGTGGAAACGGAATCGAGAATCTCAATCTCCCGCGGCGTGAAAACCATGGATGCCATCGACTCGAGATCGTCCAGCGGTCGCATCTCTTCCAAATCCACGCCAATTTCACGATCCAGCGTCAACCCGTAAAGCGCCATCCCCCCCGAGTGGGATAGATTGAAACGAAGACGCGACTTCTGGCCACCATCCTCTACAAGAAAGGGCTTACTCCAGGGATTCGAAGCAAGGGCAACTTCGCAAGGATCGCAATTGAGATACATACCCAGGATATAACGAAGACATCCTCTCGCGACAATGTAACGGAAACGGTCTTCGACGAAATGAAATCTCCCCGCACGCTTCTTCTCCTCCGCAGTAAGAAAGGCATAAAACCGTTCCCGCATGGCGTCATCGGCCGTGAGAGGAGCACGCCAAAGATGCACCCCCTCCAAAGCCAATGTCTCCATGGAAATCGAATGCAGCCCTGTCTTCAGATCGTCTGCAAATATGTTATGTGATACCTCTCCCAGCTTCATAAAATGAATCGGATGTCGTCACTTCCGTGCGAAAGTCTCCCCAGGCAGCAGGTACCTCATTTTGTTGCATCTCATTGAATGAGAATATCTTGTAAAAATATGGACAAGATACTTTACGGCCTCAAAAGCTGGGCGCATAGGGGGGTTCCATAGGGTGGAAAAACGCCCTTTTCGACTTTTTCGCGTCACAAGCTAGAGAAGCAACCAAGTCCATGGCAGTCATTTACGAAAAGTTAAAATATACCAAAAAAGCAATCTCGCCAATCGTTTTTACAGGGCTGCCACCATTTTCTTTTCGTCCCATTTGAACCTAAAACTCTCTTTTTTGCAAAGCTTCAAAAATCGGTTGAGTGGTAATCTTAAAATTATCGGCTGTTTTCGCAAATAAACCTTGCGTGCTCTGAAAAAATATTGTCTTTAGGATTTTTCCCGATGCGAAACATCAGTGAACTACTGATAGTTTGGCAAGGAGAATGCTTTATACTCGCTCCTCTCGTGAATTTTTCCTTTCCCCTCAGCTTTTTGCGCGCCCTAATCTTAATCTGCGCATTTCAGATGGGATTGTCATCAGCCCATGCGACCATGGACCTGGATCCTGTGCAAATGCCAGCGGTAGGAACGTATGAACTGCGCGTGGTGTCACCGACTCTTTTGGAGCTTGTGCTGATCAATACGAAGGCGGTGGATCCTGGGCAGGTGACGATGTGGAACTTTGTCAATTCCAGCAATCAGCTGACCCTGCCTGCAGCGAGCGAATTCGTGGTTCAGGCGGGATCGCAAACGATCGCCGTGCAAAGCGTGGGATTTAAGCGTCGCGTGCTCGACGCGCCGCAAAAGGTTCGGGATCTGCGCATCAGTAATTCCCTTTACCTGGTTTTGGGCAGTGCGATCGCCGACAATCAAACCGTCCAAGTGACCAATCCGGACGGGAGCGTCTTTCCGCCGACGATGCAATTTTCCGACGTGTCCGATCCGCTTCGCTGGAGCCCTGCCATTCACGTCAACCAGGTGGGCTACATGCCCACCTTTTCGAAGACAGCGATGGTGGGCTATAGCCTTGGATCCCTGGGGGAGATGAGCCTTGCGGGTGTGACCACCTTCAAGCTCGTGGATGTCAGCACGGGAACGGATGTATTCGATGGAACCTTGACGGCCCGCCCCGACGTGGGCTTTATCACACCAGCTCCCTACCAGCAGGTGTTGCAGGCAGATTTTTCAAGCTTCACCACACCGGGCGAATATTGGCTCGTCGTTCCCGGCCTTGGAGCCTCCTATCCCTTCCTGATCCAGGATGGCATTGCGGCGGCGGCAGCCCGCGCCTATGCGCTTGGGATCTATCATCAGCGCTGCGGTGGGAGCAACGCCCTGCCCTTTACCCGCTTCGTCCATGACGCCTGCCATACGGCACCAGCCTCCATTCCCATGCCTGCGGCTAGCTTCAGCAACACCTGGTCGATGATTACGGGCAGCGCGGCAAGTCCCCAAGCCGCCCAGACCGCTCCTGCGGTGACCGGGCCGAGCACGCTGCTTTATCCTTACGTCAACCAGGGCACCGTCGATGTCTCCGGAGGCCATCATGACGCCGGCGACTACAGCAAATACACCTGCGACAGCGCCTTGTTCATCCATGCATTGACCTTCGCAGCCGACGCCTTTCCCAATGCCGGCCAGCTGGACAACCTCGGCATTCCCGAAAGCGGTGATGGCAAGAGCGACCTCCTGCAGGAAGCCAAATGGGAAGCCGACTTCCTGGCGAAGATGCAGGATAGCGACGGAGGATTTTACACCCTGGTCTATCCGCGCGACCAGCCGTACGAATGGAATGTTTCCCTGGTCGCACCCAATGATGGGTATCCCCAGGTGGTCTTCCCCAAGAGCACCTCGGCAACCGCAGCGGCCGTGGGTGCGCTGGCTGAATTAGGTTCCTCGCCGCTCTTTAAGCAGCAATTTCCGACCGAAGCGGCGCTCTATCTCCAAAAAGCCCAGGCCGGCTGGAGCTTTCTGATGCAGGCGATCGCCAAGTATGGCAAAGAGGGGGCTTATCAGAAGATCTACTTTTATGGCGATACGTTCCTGCACGACGATGAGTTGTGCTGGGCGGCTTCGGCCTTGTTTGCGGCCACGGGCGATCCGACCTATCAGCAGCAATTGATGGCGTGGCTGCCGGATCCGACCAGTACGACGATCTCCAAGTGGACCTGGTGGCAGATGTTCGAGGGCTACGGATGCGCGATCCGCGACTATGCCTTTGCCGCCAAGACAGGCAGGCTCTCGGCAAGCCAGATGAACGCCCCCTATCTGGCCCTCTGCCAGACCGAGGTCCAGAATGCGGGCCAGGCCCAGCTCACCCGCACCCAGCACTCGGCCTACGGCACCTGCTTCCCCGATGAAAGCAAACGCACCTATTCGGCTGGCTGGTACTTTTCAAGCGACCAGGCTTTCGACATGGCGGTGGCCTATCAGCTCAATGCCGACACCAATTATCTCAATGCCATCATCCAGAACCTCAACTTCGAGCTCGGCTGTAACCCAATCAACATGACGTTCATCACAGGCATGGGCTGGAAGCGCCAGCATGGGATCGTCAGCCAATATGAGAATAATAACCGCCGCGCGCTGCCCCCTTCCGGCATTCCCACGGGCAATTTGCAGACGGGCTTCATGTACCTTTCCAACTACGCGCTGGCCAGTGGCGGCAATGAACTCAGCTCCCTGAGCTACCCCACCGATGGCAACACGGGCTTGATTTATCCGCTCTATGACCGCTGGGGCGATAGCTGGAATGTCACCACCGAAATGGTCGATGTCAACCAGGCCAGAAGCCTCGCCAACATGGCCTTCCTCTTCTCTCAGACAAGCTTGAGTACACAGGCCTGGAGGACGGCTTCGCCGCAGATCACCGGGATTCCCAACCAGGTGGCCACCAACCAAACCTACACCGCCACCGCGCAAGTCCCAGGACTTGATTTGTCCCAAGCCAACATTGTCTGGGAAACCGCAGGTCAGCAGCCAGCCTATGGCGGCACGTTCAATCTCATCCCTTCGGTCCTCGGTCCCAGCTGGATCGAAGCGGAAGTACAACTTCCCGATGGCCGGCGTGTTTCTGCAGAATCGGACTTTACGGTCGTCGCGAATACTTCAACAAATGCTCCTCCCGTCACTCCACCCCCGGTCGTCACCAATACGCCTCCCGTGGTGGTGACCAATTCGCCGCCGGTCGTGGTCACAAACGCTCCGCCCGCAGCAGTAAGCGAGACGACGAGCATCCGGGCTTACGATCCGACGACGTCCTATCAGACGAATGTGAGTGGAAGTTTTACGGTGATGCGCAGCGACAACGGCACCAACTCTCTGACAGTCTTTTATACCTTGAGCGGCACCGCGGTGAATGGCCTGGATTATAATTATCTGCCGAGCCTCGTAACAATTCCCGCGGGCCAAAGCGGTGTGACGATGAGGGTTGTCCCCACTGCCAATTCACTTTTGAACACGAGTTCGACACTGATCGCGACCCTTGCCGGGGGTCCTGGTTATACGGTTTCCACACCCAGCGTCGCTTCTGTGACGATTACGGGTAATCCGCAGTCCACGCCTCCTCCTACGCCCCCACCGGCACCGACGCCTCCTCCAACTCCTCCTCCTGCGCCAGCCCCAACACCCTCACCGACTCCAGCCCCAACTCCTACGCCCTCACCGGCTCCTACTCCTGCTCCTGTCACAATCCCCCAGAATGGACTACAGATTTGGTTAAAAGCCGATGCGGGCGTTTCCGTGGACAATTCGAATCTCGTGAATAGTTGGTCGGATCAGTCGGGCAACAACAATAATGCATCACAGACCGGTTCCGGGCGTCCCCTTTTCGTCGCCAATGCGGTCAATGGCGAACCCGTGGTGCGCTTTGACGGAAACATCGATTATTTGGATATCCCGAACAAAGCCGGGCTCGATTTCTCCGACGTGTCTTACTTTGCCGCTGTAACCTTCCGGGATACCACCTCAGTCCAGGCGATTATATCCAAAGACGAAGGCGGAGGTCCCGTGAACAAATGGATCTATTGGTATCTTGGCGGCGTCATGGACATGCATGTGCAACCAGGCGGCATTCATGGCTCTTCGTCCGGGTTCACGCCCCCAGCCAATCAAATCACCATTCTCGATGTGGTTAAAAGCGGCGGAGTTTACACTCATTACCAAAATGGAACTTCGATAGGCTCAACCTCCACGAGCTCCTTCTTTCCTGCTCCGAATGCTGATATCTGGATTGGCCAGGCCGAAGGACACTATTTCCTGAATGGTGACCTTGGTGAGGTTCTTGTTTACAATTCAGCTCTTCCGGACACCCAGCGTCAGACAATAGAGAATTACCTGATGGTGAAATATGGATTGATGGCACCTTCCACCCCTCCACCTCCGTCCCAGCCCAATACACAGCCGCCTTCCGCTCCAACCAATCTCTCACTGCAGATCATTTCCGATACCCAGGTGAATCTGACATGGAATCCATCGACCGACAACGTCGCGGTCACAGGATATCTCATCTATCGCAATGGAGTGCAGATCGCGTCGACATCAGCTGCAAATTATTCGGATTCCACGTTGACTCTCGATACAAGCTTCAATTATACGGTCGCCGCCATCGACTCGAGCGGGAATGTATCGGCACTGTCAACTCCCGTGCCCGTTCTGCTTCATGATTCCGACGGCGACGGCCTTCCCGACGCGATCGACCCCTATCCTTTCGATTATTACAACGCGATCCCACCCGTGTTGACGATGCTCGGCGGGAACAATCAGGTCACCACATCGCCCGGCGCATTTCTGCCGCAGCCGCTGCAAATTTCTGTCACGACTTCCAATGGTGTGGCACTCGCCAGGGCGCCCGTGACATTCACCGTGCAGCAAGGCGCAGGTCAGATCTCCGCTTCCACAACAAATCCGTCACTCACTTCCTCGTTCAGTCTGAACACGGATAGCAACGGCGTGGCGCAGATTTATTTCATGCCGCCCGCCGTCACCAACATTACGGATCGAATTGCGGCGTCTGCCGGTCCGACGGGCAACGCAACCCAGATCGTATTCACTGAAAATATGAGTGCATCGGATCTGCCGCAAACTGGACTTACGCTTTGGCTGAAGGGTGACGAGGGAGTCACTCAGGATCCCAATGGCTACGTTAGCAGCTGGGCAGATTCCTCGATTAATGGAAATGATGTGACACAACCGATCGCTTCTGCACGCCCGCAGTGGGTGAACGGCGCCGTCAACGGCAAGCCTGCTCTCCGCTTCGATGGCGTTGCCTCCTTTATGAGTGCCGGCAATAAACCGGCTCTGAATTTTAACAACATGTCTATTTTCGCTGTCGTGGCTTTCCACGATCCCTCAGCAGTGCAAGCCATCGTTTCAAAAGACGAAGGCGGAGGCCCGGTGAACAAATGGATCTATTGGTATCTCTCCGGCACCATGGATCTGCATGAGCAACCTGGCTATATTCATAGCTACTCCACCGCATTCACCCCGGGTGCAAACATTTTCCACCTGCTCGAGTTCATCAAAGCCGACTCCCTCTATTCGCACTATCTGGACGGGGGCGCCTTGGGCTCGGTGAACACGAGCGCGACGATGCCGGTCCCTAATTCGGATTTGCGCATCGGCCAAGCCGAAGGCAATAACTTCCTCAATGGCGACATCGCAGAAATTCTGATCTACAACCAGGCGCTCTCCGACTCTGACAGGCAGACCATCGAGACTTATATTGCCAATAAATACGGACCTTGATCGCTGCCGCAAACTTCGCGGCCACGCGCGCTAGGACAGGCCGTGCCATTCGACTCATAACGGTTCCCAAAAAGTTTGCGGTTCTGGCAAGCTCATGTGATGATTTTCGAATGCGCTGGCCCTTCGCCTTCATGCTCTTCGTGTGCAGCTCCCTCTCAGGAGCGCCACTCGTTTATCCCAATTTTAATCCATTGCAGACTCCTCCGGTGGGTGAGCACCAGCTCCGGATTCTGAGTCCCACACTTCTCGAGCTCACGTATGTTTCGACCAAAAAGCTGGATGGCGCGCTGGAAACTTGGAATCTCGATCTTCCCGAACAGCAGGCACTCGCCCGGCAGCTCCATGTCAAGTCCAACCATGAACCCATTCCCATCGCCACAGTCGGATTTCGTCGTCGAGTGCTCTATGCGCCCCTAAAAAAATACGATCTTCGGATTGGAAATTCTCTTTTTCTTCGTCTGGGTCATGAACTTCCTTCTGATGCCAAAGTGGAAGTCACCGATCCAAGCGAGCGATTTTGGAAATTCGGAACAGTGTTTCAGAGTGATTTTTCCCCTTCGCGATGGACCCCTGTCATCCACGTCAACCAGGTTGGCTACGCTCCCAACCTGCCAAAACACGCCACGGTGGGCTACTATCTTGGCGATATGGGAGAAATGGAGATTCCTCCCAATCAGGAGTTTCATCTGATTGACCTGAATTCGAAGCAAGTGGTATTTCGCGGCAAGCTGAAGTCACGGAATGATCTTGGTTTCCCAGCTATGTGGTATCGAAATGTATTCGAAGCCGATTTTACTTCATTCGAAACTCCCGGTTGTTATGCCGTGGAAATTCCAGGGCTTGGCGTCTCTTATCCTTTCTGGATCCACCCCGGGACTCCCGCCAACTTTGCGCGCGCGTTGGCACTCGGTTTTTATCATCAACGCTGCGGAGACGCCAACCGGCTGCCTTTCACGCGATTTGTCCACCAGGTTTGCCACTACAAACCTGCTGATATCCCGACTCCGTCCTTTGAAAACGTCGAGAAAGCTCTGGCCAGCAACGCAGAAAACACAAGAAAAGATCCTGAGAATCAAGCCCCTGTCCTGAGATCCATCGAGACATGCCTCTTTCCTTTCAAACAAAGTGGAAAGATTGATGTGAGCATGGGCCATCACGATGCTGGTGACTACAGCAAATATGTCATCAACAGCGCCCAACTTATTCATCATCTTGTTTTCGCTGCGGATGCATTCCCGGGCGTGTCCGACCTGGATAATCTCGGCATCCCGGAAAGCGGTGATGGAAAGAGCGACGTGCTGCAAATCGCCAAATGGGAAGCGGATTTTCTCGCAAAGATGCAGGATTCTGATGGCGGATTTTATTTTCTGGTTTATCCACGGGACCGTCCTTACGAGGATAACGTCCTTCCAGATGCAGGCGATCCTCAGATCGTTGCGCCAAAAAACACATCAGCGACGGCTGCTGCGACGGCTGCCCTCGCCCAGATCGCATCCTCCCCCCGCTTCAAACAACAATTCCCAGAGGACGCAGCCCGTTATCTGGAAATAGCGAAGAAGGGATGGTCTTTTCTCGTGAGCGCCTGGAAACGCTTTGGACGAAACGGCTCCTACCAGAGAATCACGCACTACGGCGATTTCGCGGGCGATAAAGACGAGATTCTCTGGGCCGCCACCGAAATGTATCTCGCCACTGGGGATCCGGTAATCCATCAAATGCTGGTGAAGGAATTCAACCCTTGTGACCCGGAAACTTGGCTCTGGAGCTGGTGGAGCCTCTACGAATCCTACGGTTGCGCGGCGCGCAGCTACGCGTTCGCCGACAAAACAGGAAGAGTAGCGACTGAAAAACTCGATCCTGGACTTCTTGAGAAATGCCGGCGTCAAATCCAGCTTCGCGCAAAAGACTGCAGGGCCGACTCGGAAAACTCGGCTTACGGCACCTCTGTCCCAAACGAAGCCAAGCGCGCCATGAGACTGGGTTGGTTTTTTTCCAGCAGCACCGCATTCGACATTCTAGTTGCACATCAACTCGAACCATCTCCGGGCTATGTGGATGCCATCATTCACAACATGGATTTCGAGGCTGGCTGCAATCCTCTCAACCTATCCTATATCACAGGCCTAGGATGGTATCGCCCTCACGAAATCGTGCATCAATATGCCCAAAACGATGGGCGCGCCCTCCCGCCATCTGGATTGCTGGTCGGCAACGCTCAAACGACATTTCCTGCCATGAGAACTTATGGAAAAGACCTCAATGCTCTGTCCTATCCATCCGATGATGATCCACGATTTCCCTATCCTTTTTATGACCGATGGGGCGACACGTTTAACGTATCCACCGAATTCACCATTGTGGAGCTTTCACGCACCCTTGCAAATTTCGCCTACTGGATGGCGCAAAGTCCGCTTAAAGACCAGCCGTGGAAATCGGCTTCTGGAAAGATCACGATCGATCAATCCCAAGAAGGTCCCCGAGCGCATCTGGAAGCCCCCGGAATGGACATGAGCGAAGCGTTGATTGTGTGGGAGTCTCAAAACCAGGAACCCGTCGTGACGCAGGATTTCGCGATCTCAAAAAAGACTTCATGGATTGAAGTCGAAGCTCAGTGGCCCGATGGACGACGGGTGTTTGCTCATCAGGACCTCTGAAGGTCATTTCAGCTCTTGAAAGTGAAAATTCTGGTCATTTCCAATCTCTACCCGCCCAATGTTTTTGGAGGAGCAGAAGTTTTGACGGAAGCCCTGGTTTCCGCTTTGCGTCGAAAACATGCTGTGCAGGTTCTCACTTCTACCTCAAAACATGTTTATGAGGAAGGCGTCCATCCTGTTTTCAGAATGTGGATGCCATACCCATACCCTATAAAAATAAGTGTCTGGTATACCTTGAAATCTTTTTACACGAGTCTCTTCAATTATTTCAAAACATTCGCATGGATCCTACGCATCAAGCCCGATTTAATTTTTGTGAGCGATCTCAAGAGGATCAGTTACGCACCCTTGATCGTGGCGCAAAAACTTTGCCCCACGGTCGTCTTTTTGCACGATCGCTATTCCTTTGATTGCATGGAATCCGGCAGGAGTTTCAAAAAAAAGCTTAAAAGAATTTATGGTTGGATGATTTTTTACCGCCCCGTGTGCGTAGATTACGCGATCAGCAACAGCAAGCACACCTTGCAGATGCAAAATCCCCAGGCAGTTTTCAAATATGCGCAGGTGGTCGGTGTGGGAATCAAGCCCCCTTCCGATCTGGATGAAATCATCAAAGCTCATCCCAAAGGGCTGAAAAAGGGCCCGGTCCTTCTTTTTTTGGGCAGAATCGAACGGGGGAAGGGCGTGCATGATATCGTGAAAGCCTGTCACATTTTAGTTCAGAACCATGAGCTGAAAAATCTGAAGTTGCAGATCGTCGGATTTGAGAATGATCCACATTATCGACGCGAACTTGAGGAGTTGATCCAACAGTGCAAATTGGAAGAGCGCGTGCATTTTGTGGGTAAAGTTTCAGAGCGAGAAAAATATCAACGTCTCCAGAAAGCGGACCTTTTTGTTTTTGCCTCCACCTGGGAGGAAGGGCACGGACAAACTTATCTCGAGGCGATGATCTGTGGAACGCCATGTATCTGCGCGCTGTCAGGAGGCGCGCGGGAGGTTTTGAAGGACGGCGAAAATTGCCTCACATTTGAAGGAGGAAAACCGGAGAGCCTCGCAAAGGCAGCATTACAAATGCTGCAAAACGACCCTCAACGAGAGGAGATTGTTTCCAAGGCTCGGCAAATGGTTTTGGAACAATACACACAAGACCCATTTGTTGCTCGTTGTGAAGCTGCTTTTGAAGATTGCGTGTCTCAATGGCGCAGCAGCCGGTCCATATCGCAGGCGTCAAAATAACGTTTTTCGTTCTTTCAGCAGAAAGATGGCTGTCGGCGTCATAAAGAGCGTCCCTTGCAGCGCTAAATGAAGGATCCACATTTTTGATCCTTCAGGCAGAGGCCACAGGTGAAGCATTGCGTAAAGGAGGACCAGCGAAAGGCAGATGGGAAGCAGAACGGGAGAGTAAACCTGGCGAATCCACTCTCCCAAACGCAGCCTGGTGAAGCTCAAGTTAAGGTGCTGGATGCCAAGCCAGCCAACGAGCACGCCGGGTATGAGTGTGCCGAGAGCCACCCCAAAAACTCCCATTTTATACACCAAAAAAACGCTCAGGAATAGATTCGCCAAGGCTTCCGTCACGCTGAGCTTTAAGAGAGGCTTTTCCCATCCGGACATGACCAAAATCCATTTGGTGCAGCTGCTTGTAAGCAACATCGAATAGGCGCTGAGCAGTAGGGCCTGGCCGACCCACAATGTAGTGCTGTCGACCGATTTGAGACCCGTGACGAGGCGGATCAGGTGTTCCAGATAAACTGCCCCAAAAATGTAAGCTGGCGTCGAAAAAAGCACGGTGATACGCGTCGTTTTGATCAAAAGCCTTTGCAACGCTTCATAGTCTTCCTGGGCCTTCAAATGAGCCGCAGTCGCTGAAAGAGCTCCCTGCATTTGCAGCGTGAACCCGCAAAACATTTCAGCAACTTTGAATCCCGCTTGGTAGACGGTCACCCAGGCGACTCCGATACAGAAGCTGATCACAGTTTGATCGGTACGCGTGATGATGAGGGTGGTCCAAGTGCTGATATAGGAAATGATGGAAAAGGACATCACGCGTTTGAGATTGGAGTGATGAAAAAGGCGTGGATTCAGGGAAAGCGTGGGAATCAGGCGTCGCACCATGATGTAGCTGAAAAGATTCGGGCCAAGCGATGTCACGACTCCGATAAAAATGAATGTTTCAAATGGCCAGTGGTATTGGAGTCCCATATGGACAAACAAAAGATTGACGAGAGAACCGACGATTTGAGCCCAGTTGCCCAAATCGAAACGCTGAAGGCCATTGAGAACTTCGTTAAAAAGTCCGCTGGGAAAGCCAATGGCAAGGGCTCCAAAAAAAATCCAGTAAGCGTTGGTGAAGGATGCCTTGTTCGAAGGGGAAATGTGAATGTGGCTTAGAAAGAACGGCTGAATGAGAAAAAAGATCAAAAAAATCAACAATCCCAGGATGCAATAACTCCACACAATCGTGCTGAGCAGGCGATTTAAACCATCCCATTCTTTCCTTGCGTTGCAATAAGCGGTTTCCCGTTGGGCGGTAAATCCCAGTCCAAAATCCGCCAGAACCGAAATGCCAAAACCAGACCAGAGTTGTGACCAATAGCCAAACTGTTCAGTAGAAAAATGTTGGAAGAGCAAACGAAAGACAAAAAAACCGGTGATGATGCGCACGATCACCCGGCAATAGTTCGTCACCGTATTCCATAAGAGCAAACGTTTCCAATTGATCGACATGACTTGTGGAGAGAAGTGAAATCAGAGTGTTCTTTGAAAGTTTATCCGATCCACAAAAAATCTTCCTGCGTATTTTGCATCTGAATCATGCGATACCGGACACATCAGTTTGACATTATTTTTGGATCGAACAATGGAAAATAGACAGTAACGGCAATTGTGGGAATTTCAAAATCGTTTTCCAACCGGTTTATCCGCTTGTTGGTAGTGGCCCTGTCTTAAAATTTTCTACATTTTCCATGGAGGGCAGACTTTCGTGTCCGCCTAGGCGCCCTCCAATATTTGACGGAACCTGCGGTTTAAATCTTAATCCACCACCCTCTCCCAGAGAATACACCTTTAATATTGCTCAGGTACTTTCAATGGTTCCGGCCGAACTATAGGGTCCAATTCAATTATTTTTTTGATGAAATGGCTTTTTGGATCGTGGGATTTCCCCTTATCTTCCTGTTTGCACTAGTCGATTCAATAATTTGGGCTACTCTCACAGTTTTGCGGCAATGGCGAAGATGGAATTAGTAAAAGAAAGTCAATGATTGCCACGTGTGCGACTTTGGGTACTATTAGATTGGAACCTACGCATTTTTTGACTGAGTTTTCCAAACGACATGAAGATCCTGGTTATTTCAAATTTATATCCGCCCGACATCTACGGTGGTTGTGAAATACTCTGTAACCAAGTGTGTGAAGGTTTTGAAAAGAAGGGGCACCAAATCTCTGTGTTGACCAGTATTCCCTCAAGAGAGGAGTTCTGGCAGAAAGGCAAAGACAACCATATTTTGAGGCGGCTCAAATTGACAATGCCTTTTGAACAGCCTCCTTCTGAAATTAACTTCTGGCACAAGCGGAAAACGTTTCGTAGGAATTTTGCCGAAACCCGTCAATGCATCCAGCAGCTCAAACCGGATTTGATCTTTGTTTGGAGCCAATTGCGTCTGACCATGGGGGCTGTGCGCGCCGCGCTGGATTGCGCCCTGCCGATAGCATTTACCTTTAATGATGAATCCATCGCCGGTTATTTGCCGCGACGTTCGCTTTTTGAGCCAGGGCGGCTCTCTCGATATATTTCCACGGACTTGTTATCGCCTGACAATTCAATACAAAATATTCATTTCAGCCATGCGACTTGCATCAGCAACACCCTGAAGTCGAATCTGGTGGCCAAAGGGGTTCCTCTCCAGAATTCAAAAGTGATTTATCAAGGCATTCCTTTGGAACAGTTTGTGCTAAAGCCTGAACCTGGCGCACTCGGTTCACCAGTGAAGATATTGTATACTGGCTCCCTACTTGCCCAAAAAGGAGTGCACACGATCATTGACGCCGTGCATCAGGTTGCTCATAGGCTAGGGAAGGAGAAGTTGGTGCTCACCGTTGTGGGTGAGGGGCCGGAAGATTATGTGCAAATGCTTCAGGCACGCGCCTCTTCGGGAAGCGCCAGGATTGAATTTTCGGGAAGAATTCCCTATGCCGAGATCGCAGCCATCTATCGACAGCACGACATCTTAGTTTTTGCTTCAAATTCAGTGGAAGCTTTCGGATTAACTCCACTGGAGGCCATGGCGTCCGGAACGACTCTGGTGAGCACGGATCGGGGGGGACATGGAGAGATGCTTAAAGACAGAAATAATGCGCTTATTTTTCAGGAAGAGGATGTCGGCCAACTGGCATCCCGGATCGAACTCTTGATCAAAAATCCGGCTTTGAGCCGGGAATTGGCCAAAAGTGCAAGAGCAACCGTGGAACAGCATTTTTCAATTGATAGATATGTCCGCGATCTTGAGCATTTTCTGTTGGATGCCCAAAAAATCACAGCTACAGAAAGTTTACACCTGACTGTTTGAAATAAATCTGCCTGTGTGACAGAGGAGGCTCCAAAGAGCAGGCAGGCAATTTGAAGTGTTGATTGAAAATAATATATGAAGTACGTGGTTTTGCGGGATGATGACACTCACGCACTAACACCCGTCAATTATTTGGAACAGCTCTATCGCCCCTTTCTTGATCGTGGGATGTCCGTAGGCTTGGCCACCATCCCCCATGTGGATACGCGCATCACCCTTGCCAACGGCCAGGCTGAACTTTACCTCCGGGTAAAAAACGAGTTAGGGGAAGGCAGGATTCCCATTGGCCGAAACAAGCCGTTGGTTGACTATCTTAGAGCCAACCCGGGATTTGAGATTTTGCAGCACGGCTGTCATCACAACTTCCATGAGTTTGCATGTGAAGATCCTTCTGTGATCATCGAGAAACTGGAGGAAGGAAACAAACTTCTTCTGGAGGCTGGCTTTGAGAAGCCCACCACATTTGTGGCGCCTCATGACCGATTTTCCCGAGTTGGCTTGCATGAGGTCGCCAAACGTTTTCGTGTGATATCGGCGTTCTGGTTTGAATTGCGCAAACTTTCACCCTTGTGGTGGCCCAATTACGCATTTAAAAAGTTTTTTTCAATGGCTCATTGGCAAGTGGGAAACCTCAAACTTCTGACTCATCCGGGATCTTTGGTGACCCACACTTATGCATACGATTCCATTCTTCCCAGGATTAAAGAAAATATCGCCCGCAGAAAACTGACAGTCATCATGACACACTGGTGGGAGTTTTACAGGGAAAACAGGCCGGATGATGCCTTGATTGATGTCCTGCATCAAATAGCGAACTACCTTGCCACGGACCCCAACGTCAAAATGGTTTCCTTTCGAGACATCGCAGATGGAAAAGTGCCTTTGAATTGAACTTTCTTATCATTTCCACCTTTACCCGCCTCATGTCTTTTAGGGCACCGAATTCCTGACAGAGACTTTGATTGTCGACGGTAAAATACCGATTCATAAACTTGGATCTGTTGGAATAATCAGCGTTCTTAGAGAAGAAACAAAGATGAAAAATTGAGCGGCGTTTATTACGGGAAAACAAGTCGGAAAACTAGAATGACCCGAATCGTGCTCTGGAGCATTTTCTTTATTGTCGTCATCGCGCTCTTTTTCTCTGTGTTTCCAAATTAGGACACTACCGAAGTCCTGGCCTGCTTGACACACTTCCTGGCCCCTTTATAGTTGTCGTCTCCATGGTAACACGCCGGATTCAGGGCCTTTATCATATCCATTTCATATTGCAGGTGCTGATTGTCATCATCGCCTACTGGCTTTATGTCGCCCGATTCGTTGAACTCCACGATCTTTCTTGGTTCGGCCATTATCTTCTCTATTGCGTCCTCATCGTGCTTGGGCTGATGGCCCACGAATTCCGCTCCTCCCACGAATACCAAATCGGCGTGCTCCATGGGAATCTGAAGGCATGCCACCGCCTCGCCAGCAGCAAGGTCGTCTACGCGACAGCATTTCTCACGTTTTACCTTCTGGCCACGCGCGACGTGACAATCTCACGTTTCTTCCTCTTCAGTTTCCTGCCTTTGATGTATCTGGTTCTCTTCATCACGGATTGGTGGATTCCCAAAGCCCTCGCCGAAAAAATTTTTAAGGGCATTCATGAACAACGAACGCTTCTTATCGGCTCCGGCTTTCGCGCGGGCGCGCTGACCGCATGGCTCAATCGCAAGGAACTCCTCGGCATCCGCCCCGTAGGTCTTTTGAATGATGAGAAGGATAAGGGCGACATTCACGGCGTCCCCGTTCTTGGAGGCACCGATGATCTTGAGCGCGTCATCCGAGAACAGGACGTCACTCACGTGATTCTCCTCGAATTCCCATTCTTCCCGAAGATGATCACCCACATGGTGCACATCTGTGACAAACTCGGCGTGCGCCTCTTGATGGTGGACAACCTCGAAGAACGCTTTCTCCATCCCATCACCTATTTTGAAGATGATGGCCTCCGCTTCATCTGCATCCGCGACGAACCGCTTCAAAATCCCGTCAACCGACTCATCAAACGCTCTCTCGACATCGCGATTTCGCTTCCCGTGGTGGCTCTCCTTCCGGTGATCACCTTGATCGTATGGATCTTCCAGCGGCTGCAGTCGCCCGGACCTGTTTTTTACTGGCAGCGCCGGGCTGGATTGCAGAACAAGGAGTTCGAGATCCTCAAGTTCCGAACGATGACGGTGGACAATCCCGATGTGAGCAAGCAGGCCACCGCCAACGATGAGCGCGTATATCCTGCGGGCCGCATCTTCCGCAAGTTCAGTGTCGATGAGTTGCCGCAATTCTGGAACGTGCTGATGGGAGAAATGAGTGTCGTCGGCCCACGGCCTCACCTTGTGCAGCACAATGAACAATTCGCGCGCATCATGGACAGCTACTATATTCGCGCGTTTGTGAAACCGGGTATCACCGGCCTCGCGCAAATCAACGGCTTTCGTGGCGAAACCCGGCTCAATGAAGACCTGACACGCCGCATCCAATGGGACCTTTATTACGTCGAGAACTGGTCTCTGGACCTGGAGTTAATGATCATTTTCAAGACGTTCGGCAAAGTCATCTTCCCGCCCAAAACAGCTTATTGAACGCACCGGGTTTTTCGCAATCCAGCGAATTCCCGGATCTGAAAACAGGGATCCTCCTGATGGCGGCAGAACGGGCAATCGGCGATAATGACTCTATGAATTCCGAAATAACCCTCGAAGAAACCATCCTCACACGTGAAGAAATGGCCCGCCTTCTCAATGAAGATCTGGCAGGCGAATACCAGGCAGTCATCGCTTATATCGTCTACAGTCAGGTGATCAAGGGAGCTGCCTACACCGCTATTGCGAAAGAATTGAGGGTTCATGCGGCAGAAGAGATGGAACACGCCCTGAAAATCGCGCAACAGGTGGATTATTTCGGCGGAATGCCCACCGTCACTCCCAAATCCGTCAAAACCTCGAATGACGCGAAGCAAATGCTACGTTTCGATCTTGAAAATGAACGCATCACCATCGCCAACTATCGGGAACGCATCAAACAGGCGGAAGCCATGGGAGAATTCGCGCTCAGCGAAACGCTTCGTGAAATCATTCTTCAGGAACAAGAACACGAGATAGATTTATGTAACGCGTTGGGCATCAATCTCAATGACGATTTTCTATCCTGACGGCTTAAGTCGGAATGGCCAAAATTGGCAATAACTCCCATTTTTTCTCTGCCTGCTGGCTTTCATTTTTCTTCCGTCAGGAGACTTGGCTCGTCCGCGTAATTATTGCGCCACTCCTTTGTCTCCCATCCGTAATTTCTGCATGAGGGTTTGCTATTGGTAAACCCAGTAAAAATAAGAAGAGATTTTTCACCTACAAAAACACGTTTTACAACTTTTGAAGAAATTTTGGGCGTTATTTGGGCGTTGGCACTTGCCGTGCTCTAGGGATGGTTGTGAAAACAACTCTTCTTTCCCTCAGTTGGTTTTCGTTTCTGGTTTCTTTGCAATGCGCTGTCCATGCGACCATGGACCTGGATCCTGTGCAAATGCCAGCGGTAGGAACGTATGAACTGCGCGTGGTGTCACCGACTCTTTTGGAGCTTGTACTGATCAATACGAAGGCGGTGGATCCTGGGCAGGTGACGATGTGGAACTTTGTCAATTCCAGCAATCAGCTGACCCTGCCTGCAGCGAGCGAATTCGTGGTTCAGGCGGGATCGCAAACGATCGCCGTGCAAAGCGTGGGATTTAAGCGTCGCGTGCTCGACGCGCCGCAAAAGGTTCGGGATCTGCGCATCAGTAATTCCCTTTACCTGGTTTTGGGCAGTGCGATCGCCGACAATCAAACCGTCCAAGTGACCAATCCGGACGGGAGCGTCTTTCCGCCGACGATGCAATTTTCCGACGTGTCCGATCCGCTTCGCTGGAGCCCTGCCATTCACGTCAACCAGGTGGGCTACATGCCCACCTTTTCGAAGACAGCGATGGTGGGCTATAGCCTTGGATCCCTGGGGGAGATGAGCCTTGCGGGTGTGACCACCTTCAAGCTCGTGGATGTCAGCACGGGAACGGATGTATTCGATGGAACCTTGACGGCCCGCCCCGACGTGGGCTTTATCACACCAGCTCCCTACCAGCAGGTGTTGCAGGCAGATTTTTCAAGCTTCACCACACCGGGCGAATATTGGCTCGTCGTTCCCGGCCTTGGAGCCTCCTATCCCTTCCTGATCCAGGATGGCATTGCGGCGGCGGCAGCCCGCGCCTATGCGCTTGGGATCTATCATCAGCGCTGCGGTGGGAGCAACGCCCTGCCCTTTACCCGCTTCGTCCATGACGCCTGCCATACGGCACCAGCCTCCATTCCCATGCCTGCGGCTAGCTTCAGCAACACCTGGTCGATGATTACGGGCAGCGCGGCAAGTCCCCAAGCCGCCCAGACCGCTCCTGCGGTGACCGGGCCGAGCACGCTGCTTTATCCTTACGTCAACCAGGGCACCGTCGATGTCTCCGGAGGCCATCATGACGCCGGCGACTACAGCAAATACACCTGCGACAGCGCCTTGTTCATCCATGCATTGACCTTCGCAGCCGACGCCTTTCCCAATGCCGGCCAGCTGGACAACCTCGGCATTCCCGAAAGCGGTGATGGCAAGAGCGACCTCCTGCAGGAAGCCAAATGGGAAGCCGACTTCCTGGCGAAGATGCAGGATAGCGACGGAGGATTTTACACCCTGGTCTATCCGCGCGACCAGCCGTACGAATGGAATGTTTCCCTGGTCGCACCCAATGATGGGTATCCCCAGGTGGTCTTCCCCAAGAGCACCTCGGCAACCGCAGCGGCCGTGGGTGCGCTGGCTGAATTAGGTTCCTCGCCGCTCTTTAAGCAGCAATTTCCGACCGAAGCGGCGCTCTATCTCCAAAAAGCCCAGGCCGGCTGGAGCTTTCTGATGCAGGCGATCGCCAAGTATGGCAAAGAGGGGGCTTATCAGAAGATCTACTTTTATGGCGATACGTTCCTGCACGACGATGAGTTGTGCTGGGCGGCTTCGGCCTTGTTTGCGGCCACGGGCGATCCGACCTATCAGCAGCAATTGATGGCGTGGCTGCCGGATCCGACCAGTACGACGATCTCCAAGTGGACCTGGTGGCAGATGTTCGAGGGCTACGGATGCGCGATCCGCGACTATGCCTTTGCCGCCAAGACAGGCAGGCTCTCGGCAAGCCAGATGAACGCCCCCTATCTGGCCCTCTGCCAGACCGAGGTCCAGAATGCGGGCCAGGCCCAGCTCACCCGCACCCAGCACTCGGCCTACGGCACCTGCTTCCCCGATGAAAGCAAACGCACCTATTCGGCTGGCTGGTACTTTTCAAGCGACCAGGCTTTCGACATGGCGGTGGCCTATCAGCTCAATGCCGACACCAATTATCTCAATGCCATCATCCAGAACCTCAACTTCGAGCTCGGCTGTAACCCAATCAACATGACGTTCATCACAGGCATGGGCTGGAAGCGCCAGCATGGGATCGTCAGCCAATATGAGAATAATAACCGCCGCGCGCTGCCCCCTTCCGGCATTCCCACGGGCAATTTGCAGACGGGCTTCATGTACCTTTCCAACTACGCGCTGGCCAGTGGCGGCAATGAACTCAGCTCCCTGAGCTACCCCACCGATGGCAACACGGGCTTGATTTATCCGCTCTATGACCGCTGGGGCGATAGCTGGAATGTCACCACCGAAATGGTCGATGTCAACCAGGCCAGAAGCCTCGCCAACATGGCCTTCCTCTTCTCTCAGACAAGCTTGAGTACACAGGC
>JABDCI010000027.1:19795-21478 GCA_013288215.1 Verrucomicrobiota bacterium
TGGAATGTCACCACCGAAATGGTCGATGTCAACCAGGCCAGAAGCCTCGCCAACATGGCCTTCCTCTTCTCTCAGACAAGCTTGAGTACACAGGCTTATCAGTCGCTCTCTGCGCAAATTACAGGACTTCCCACACAAGGAGCCGTGAACCAAAGCTGCACTGCCACCGTGCAGGTTTCCGGCATTGATTTGAGCCATGCCACGACCATTTGGGAAGCGCGTGATTCGCAACCCTTTGAAGGAACAACATTCACTTTAACCCCGACCAATTCAGGACCGCAATGGGTCGAAGTTGAAGTCATGCTTCCTGACGGCCGGCGTGCTTTTAATTCGGCCACTTTCAATGTCGGCACGGGAACCGTCCTCTCCACCGTAAATGTTCAGGCTCTGAATCCCTCCGTCAGCAATGGTGCCACCGGAACCTTTACGTTGAGCCGGAATGGGAATCTTTCTGTTCCCTTGAACCTTTTCTATACCATGAGCGGCTCCGCGATCAATGGCACGAATTATAACACTCTCTCGGGAACATTCACCATTCCGGCGGGAAGCGCGAGCGCCAATCTCTCCGTCGTTCCAAAAGCGAGCTCCTTGACGGGAGGATCTGCGACAGCGGTGCTCACCCTCACCGCAAACTCCAACTACGCGGTTGGCTCACCAAATTCTGCGGCTGTAACCATTACAAGCACCGCTCCGACCGTGACGATCCATGCCACCATAAGCGGCACCACCGGTTCCTTCATCGTGAGCCGGACAGGAAGCACTGCGAGCGCGCTCACAGTCCCCTACGCCATCGGCGGCACTGGGGTAAATGGAACAGATTACAACTTGATTTTAGGTTCGGTGAATATTCCAGCCGGTTCCTCTTCTGGGGTAATAACGATTATTCCCAAAGGTAATGCCGCCACTCAGTACCAGACCAAAACTGTTGTCATCACGCTGAAACCTTCCTCGGTCTATCAGCTCGGATCACCGAACACCGCAACGCTCTGAAGAGCAATCCGGCTCTAGAAGTTGCGGAAGCCCAAGGACCAGCGACATGCCGTTTGCGTTTTCGACGGAAAAACGTTAAGAAGAACGCGTCTCTGGCCGGCTTAGCTCAGGGGTAGAGCAACGGTTTTGTAAACCGTCGGTCGTCGGTTCGAATCCGACAGCCGGCTCCAGTCTTTTTTGGGTCCATTCTTGAGACATAGGTGACAGTTTATTCCGGAGACATAGGTTACACAATCGAGGCATCTAGTCGCGCCAGAATGGATGCGGCTTAATACTTCTCTTGTTTTTTGACGAAATGGTTATACTTGGTTACACTGCCAAACGCATGGCATGCCTTTCTAAACGTCCTAGAAGTCCATTCTGGTGGATTAAACATTACGTCCAGACAGCTTCCAATCTTGCCAGCGATCCTGGGATCAAAGTGGTGTTATTTGACGAAATTGCCGAAGGTAAAATACCGATCAATTAGTTTGACCGGCGGATTATTCGTCCCTGGTCGAAATGAACTTTGAGGCAAACGGTGTCAGAAAATAATAAAGCCAGGCTGAAGTCGCTCGATATTCTCAGGGGGTTCGCGATTTTAATCGTTCTCTTCAAACACACCAATACCTCGACAGTGCCGAATCTCCCCCAATTACATGGAGTGGCAGGTTTTGTTTTTTATCGGCTTAAATTTTTTGGCGCTTCGGGAGT
>JABDCI010000028.1 GCA_013288215.1 Verrucomicrobiota bacterium
GCTCAATCAGGACAGAGAGCGCAACAAGACCTTGAACGAGACCCCGACAGCTTCGTCGCCTTCAATCTCGGGGCATAGCGGGAATGCCGCATCGGTTTCCGGTGCAGCAGCCGAGACATCATTCAGCGACTTTATTTGTCAGCGGGACATTGATGCCTATAATCCCTACCAACCATCTCAGCGCGTTGGCAAATTCTTCAAAGGAAGCAAACTCAAAGTCGGCTCGATAGATCCGGCTTCAGGCATGTATCGAGTTCGTTTTCAGCCTCCCATTGGAAAAGAGATTGTCGCTTTCTGCCGCGCGCAAGACGTGGGACACTAATTCGCGGTCGCGTCGCGAATTTTTTCTTCCGAAATCGCGCCTGGTCTCAGGATGCGAACCCGTTCGCCCTGCACCTCCACTACCGTGGATGGAACACCAGCCACACATGTTCCCCCGTCTAACGCGACAGCTACCCGAGAATCAAATTCCAGCAGAGCCGCCTGAAACTCAACCGGAGGGGGGATCCCGGAAAGATTTGCGCTTGTGGCGATCAGAGGGCGCGCCAACTGCTTCAAAAATTCCAAAAGCCCATTGTGGTTTGGAATCCGCCAGCCAATGGTTCCTTCGCCAGCCGGCACCACGAGAGTAAGAGGCCCCGGCCAAAATGCTTTTGCCAGCCGTTCCGCAAGATCATCCCATCTGCATGAACCTGCGCGCACCTGTTCGACATTTGCAGCGAGCCATTGGAACGGCTTCTCACGAGGTCTCCCCTTCCATTCATACAAAAGTTCCACCGCCTCGGGGCGGGCCGAATCGACGCCCAATCCATACACCGTTTCGGTGGGGAAAAGAATGACCTCGCCACGCAGCACGGCATTCAGAGCCGCTTGCCAGGCCTCCGCGGCGTGCGACGAAAGTGGATAGACGCGTGCCATGGGCTATTCAGTCGCAGGCCGATCCTCGATGAGCTTGACCTTGGAAATCGCCACGTCTTTGTACTTCGACTCAAAAGCTTCGAGTCCCGGATAAAGAGTGCCGTAAACACGATCCAGCGCGTGGTCAAATTGCAGGCCATCTGCCATGGCCTGCAAAAATTCAAGAAAATCCTGTTTCGGATGATCTTCAATCAGGAATTGAACGAGTCGCACCGACTCACGATAGAAAGTTGTGACCTTCTTGCTGTCCGCAGGATAGTCGTTAGCCTGCGTTAACTCATCGAGCGGAATATAATCGTCTTGCGACACCACATTGGGAGCGAGGAGAAAACCAAATCCCTTCGGCTTGGTATATTCGACGAAATGCTTTCGTCCCTGCTGTTCGGCCACTCCTTCGTTGAGCCAGATGGGAAGGCGCCCTCGCACGAAACGATTGACGACCAAATGCGTCAATTCATGCGGAAGAACCGAACCTGTGAATGGATTTGCCGCAGCTGGAGAAAGGAGAAAAACTTCGTTTCCAATGCAAACGCCCCCACTCCAGCGATCCACGCCCGTATTGGCGACAAACGTCTTCCATGTCTCTTTTGTTTCGAATAAAAAAATTTGGCCTTTCACCTCCCATTGATCATCGGTGATCTTCAAATCCTTTTTGATCAGGTCGTAATACGTTTCCGCCTCGGCAGCTGCGCGTTCCGCCATCCAGCGTTGTTGAAAGTGATAAATGAAATGCTCTGATTGAGCGTGCTTCCACTCGATCCCGGGAATGGCGAGCGCCTCTACCGCACTGCGGCTGAGCGTTTTCGCGAGACTGTCGTCCCAATTCAAATCCTCCAGCTTCGAGAGATCGGCGAAAGCAAGCCTGCTTGCGAAAATCAGGAACCATGCAACAAATTTCATGTGCGATTTAGGACCACTGCCGCCTCGATATGCGCCGTCTGCGGAAACATATCAAAAAGGCCGATCGCGGCGAGTGAAAACCGCTCCTCCATCCCCCGCCTCAAGAGTTTCAAATCGCGGGCGAGCGTCCCGGGGTCGCATGAAACATAGATGAGCCGCTCCCAAAGCTGGCTCCGCAGCACCTCGATCGCTTCTTTTGGAACGCCCTGCCTTGGCGGATCAAGGAGGATAAGCCGCTTCGAGGCGCTGCTGCTTTCAAGGATCCACTCCATGCGTTCCTCGACAGGCGCGGCGAAAAAACGCACATGGGCGCGTCCTTCCTCCTGGGCGCGCCGTGTCGCCTCATGGATTGAAGCCATGTTGTAATCCAGTCCCACCGCGTCCTGAAACAAATCCACCAACCCAAAAGTGAAAAAGCCCGATCCGCAATAAAGATCCACAAGGGTGCCATGCTTCACCGGTTGCGATTGTTCCCGCACCCACGAGACCAGAAGTTGCGCTACGTCCGCATGGACTTGATGAAAACTGCCCTCGGGACTTGCTGAGCGCTCTTCCTCGTCCGTGATAGAAATGTGGGATGGATGCGCTTTTTTTAAGCGAAATTCCGAAAGCCTGGCGTTCACAGCATCGTTGGCGATCGGGCAACGCTCAATATCGAGAATCGTGCGATTGTCACGGGCGTAATACCCAAGTTGTCCATCCTGGCCGGAATGAACGGTAATCTTATTGCGATAGCCATATTCGCGCGGCGAAGAAAAGACTTGGATTTCCCGCAATTCGCGAAATCCGCCCAGTCTTTGCAGCGTATCCCGCAACTGCTTTTCCTTTATGCGGATCTGCTCACGATAACGCATATGCTGGTATTGACATCCGCCACAGGAACCAAAGTAAGAACACGAAGGCGAAATCCTGGTTTGCGACGGCTGGAGCACTTCGGCCAATTCCGCTTCCGCAAAGCCTTTGGTTTGCTTCACAAGACGGGCGCGGACTTGTTCACCGGAAATCGTGTAGGGAACGAAAACCACTTTGCCATCGGGCAGCCGACCCACGCCGGAACCGCCAAATGCCACATCGTGGATCATCGTTACAAATTCAACCATTCTTGATGATTTCTAAGACGGGAAAGAATCACAATCTCAATCCTCATCGTCATTTGCCTTTCCAAAATTTCATGCTTCAGTAGAAGTTCGCATGAAACCAAACAACGCCGCGATTCGCTTGCGCGGAGTCCGGCAAAACAATCTCAAAGGCTTCGATCTCGATATTCCGCTCGGCAAAATGACCGTTGTCACAGGGTTGAGCGGCTCCGGCAAATCCTCGCTCGTCTTCGATACGCTTTACGCGGAGGGTCAGCGTCGTTACGTGGAAACTTTCAGCCCCTATGCCCGCCAGTTTTTGGAACGGCTGGATCCACCGCGCTTCGACTCCATTGAAGGCATTCCTCCCGCCATCGCGATTCAACAGGGAAATACCGTCAAAACATCACGTTCCACCGTCGGAACGCTTACTGAACTTTGCGACTATTTCAAACTGTTGATGCCCCATCGCGCTCAACTCTTCTGCCCGCAATGCCATCAGGAAGTGCAGCACGACACACCACAAAGAGTCTATCAAGAGGCTTTGCATTTTGGATTAAAGTCCGTTCTCTTGTGCTTCCCTTTAAGCCTCCAGGAAGTCAACGCTTCCAAGCTCGCTCAAATTTTGATGCAGCAAGGGTATCGCCGATGGTGGAACGGAAAAGAAGTTCAGGAGCTAGACTCCCTGCTCCAGGCTCCATCCCCCAAGCTGCACGCTTCCACGTTGCTTGTGATCCAAGACCGCATGGATCTTTCGACTTCCAGCCGCAGCCGCTTCTTCGAAGCTGCTGAGACGGCATTTCGCGCCGGCAAGAAACGCCTCTCACTCATTTCACTCGAGGACCGCGCAGAATATAAATATTCCGAAGGCCGGCATTGCGCGCGTTGTGATCGCAGCTTCCCCTCTCCTGTTCCTTCGCTTTTTTCGTTCAACAATCCTTTCGGCGCATGCCCCAAGTGCCGCGGATTCGGGAGGACGATCGAAATCGATTCAGAACTGGTGATGCCCAATCATTCGCTTTCCCTGCGTCAGGGCGTGGTTCGCCCTTGGCAAAGCGGCGTGTCGGCGACATGTCAGCAAGAACTCCTCGATTATTGCTCTCGGCGAAAGATTCGAGTCGATGTGCCCTTCTGCGATCTTCCCAAGGAGCACAAAAAGTGGATCCTCGAAGGCGATGAAAAAGATCCGGGAGAGACCGAATATGGCCCTTGGTATGGAGTAAAAGGTTATTTCGAATGGCTCGAGTCGAAGAGCTACAAAATGCACGTTCGTGTTCTCCTCTCGCGTTACCGCGCCTATCGGACATGCGTGGCATGTCATGGCACGCGCTTTCAACCTGAAACGTTGAATTTCAAGCTCTCCTCAAAACATCTGGGAGAACTTTACTCCATGCCCGTCCGCAATTTGCGGGCCTTCATGGAAAACATGATGACCCTCAACGCTTCTTCAAAATCAAACGACCCTACCCATTTGATTGAAAAAGAAATCCTTTCGCGTTTGAAGTTGCTGGGCGACGTGGGACTCGACTATCTCACTCTCGACCGCACGGCGCGCACCCTCTCAGGCGGTGAAGTGCAGCGAGTTCATCTCACGACCTGCCTTGGCGCTGCCATGGTGAACACCCTTTTTATTCTGGACGAACCCAGTGTCGGACTTCATCCGCGTGATGTGGAACGCCTCATCGGGGTTCTTCGTGCGCTTCGGGACCGCGGCAACACGCTCGTCATTGTGGAGCATGAACCCGCAGTCATTCGCTCCGCCGATTATCTCGTGGATCTTGGCCCGCATTCAGGACAGAACGGCGGTGAACTCATTTTTAAAGGAAGAACCCGCGCCAACGGCGCCTTTCCGAGCTCCTCCAGCCTCACTCTCGAATATCTTTCCGGCAAACGCATCATTCCCATTCCCTTGTCGCGACGCTCCGTGGACCGCTCCACGCCAAACCTTCGGATTGATGAAGCAAAGGAAAACAATCTCAAGGGAATCGACGTCACGATCCCACTTGCACGATTCGTCTGCATCACAGGCGTTTCCGGCAGCGGCAAATCCACGCTCGTGCACCGCGTGCTCTACGAAAACCTGCAGCGCGCGCGAGGTGCATGGACCGGCAATCCGGGTGCGTGCGGAAAAATTTCGGGAGGTGAAAAACTGCGGGAAGTGGTCCTCGTGGACCAATCTCCGCTGGGACGCAGTTCACGCTCCAATCCTGTTGTTTACGTGGGTGCCTGGGAGCCGATCCGAAATCTTTTCAGCCAGCTTGAGGAAAGCAAGCGCCGCGCATTTGTCCCGTCCACTTTCTCTTTCAACTCGGGTGAAGGCCGCTGTTCGCGCTGCGGTGGAAGCGGATTCGAGAAAATCGAGATGCAATTCCTTGCCGACGTGATCGTCGCCTGTTCCGAGTGCAAAGGAAGGCGCTTCAAACCCGAAGTGCTCCAGGTGCAGCTTGGTTCGCGCAACGCGGCCGAGCTGCTCGATCTCGACATCACAGAACTTCGTTCCCATCTATCCGAACTTTCGCCCCCCGCCCACGATGGGATCCTGTGGAATCGAGCCCGCGAT
This sequence comes from Verrucomicrobiota bacterium, assembly GCA_013288215.1. Classification (GTDB taxonomy): domain Bacteria; phylum Verrucomicrobiota; class Verrucomicrobiia; order JABWAM01; family JABWAM01; genus JABDCI01. The sequence goes on from JABDCI010000028.1 coordinate 5,455, forward strand.
GAAGCCATTCGCAAGCTCCAGCTCCTCGAACGTGTAGGACTCGGATATCTCAAGGCAGGTCAGCCGAGTCCTACGCTTTCCGGAGGAGAAGCCCAGAGGTTGAAACTGTGCGGATTTCTTTCGGAATCCCACACCGGCCGCTCGGGTGGCGCGCTTCTGATTTTTGACGAACCCACAACCGGCCTGCATTATGACGACGTCCGCCAACTCCTCTCCGTGTTTCAGGATCTTGTGGATCAAGGCCATTCCGTGATCGTCATCGAGCACAATCTTGAAGTGATGAAATGCGCCGACTGGATTGTTGATCTGGGCCCCGGTGCCGGAGATGAAGGCGGCAACGTCGTTGTCTGCGGCACGCCTGAAATAGTGGCGGCGCACGCCCAATCTGAAACAGGAAAATTTTTGATGGCAGTGCTTCAAGCTTCCCCCTTCACACTCCTCGAAAACGGCAAGAAAGAGCTCTCCCTCCAGAAATTTTCGGCAAAGCACGATATTCCGTCCGGCATCCGCATTCAGAACGCTCGTGAACACAACCTAAAAAATATTTCGCTTTCCATCCCTCTCAACCAGTTCGTGGTCATCACGGGACTCAGTGGCAGCGGCAAATCAACTTTGGCGTTCGACTTGGTCTTCGCAGAAGGACAACGCCGTTTCCTCGATTGCATGTCAGCCTATGCACGCCAATATATCGAGCAAATCCCGCGTCCCGACCTCGATCTGATCGAAGGGATCCCACCCACTGTTGCCATTGAACAGCGAATCACGCGCGGCGGCTGGAAATCCACCGTAGCCACGATCACGGAGGCGTATCATTTCATCCGTCTTCTCTATGCCAGGGTGGGAACTCAATGTTGTCCTGATTGCCAGGTTCCCATTCAAAGCCAGAGTGAAGATTCTGCCGTGCTTCAGGTCATGGAAGCCTTGAAAATTCAACCTCGGCGGCTTCTCGCGCCCGCTGTGCGAAGCAGGAAGGGCTTTCACGAGGAAGTGATAGAATGGGCCTCCGATCATGGATTCAAACGGCTTAGGATTGACGGCAAACTCTTCCCCATTGACCAACTTCGCGGCAAACGGCTGGAGCGCTACGTTGAACACACCATCGAAATCGATTGCGGCGTCTTTGATCGCGGGACCAAAGATCGCAAACAGATCCTGCACGCCCTGCGTCTCGGACAGGGCATGCTGCAACTTGCCGATCCCGCAGCCATGCGCAGGGGAAAGGAAATGGTCGTTTCGACATCTCGCGTCTGTCCTTCCTGCCAACGCTCCTTTTCACCGCTTGACCCAAAGGATTTTTCCTTCAACAGCCCCGGCGGATGGTGCACGCAATGCCAGGGCTACGGGGTTGTCTGGAACCAAACACCCTTGGAACTCCTTCAAGGCGAAGAAGAATCTTTTCGAGATCAACAACTGGAGCGTAAAAGCGCCGGTGACGGCGAGGAACAACCATGCCCAGTGTGCCGGGGCGCTCGCCTGAAGCGTGATTCCCTTTCCGTTTTCGTACATGGCTTGTCTCTTAGGGACTTGAATGCCATGAGCTCGGGCGCGGCAAGCCGATGGTTCACAAAATTGAAGTTCAAAGGCCAGTCCGCCGTTCTTGCGCGTGACATCATTCCGCAAATCGCCGAGCGGTTAAAATTCATGGATGAAGTGGGCTTGGACTACCTTGCGCTCGGCCGCGCGGCCGTCACGCTTTCCGGTGGCGAAGCGCAACGCATCCGCCTGGCATCACAACTCGGATCGACGCTGCGCGGAGTGCTCTATGTCCTGGATGAACCTACGATCGGGCTTCATCCGCGTGATAACGAACGGTTGCTCGACGTGCTCGATCGCCTCAAAAAACGCGGCAATTCGCTTCTTGTCGTGGAACATGACAAGGAAACGATGCGGCGTGCCGATTGGCTGATTGACCTCGGTCCAGGGGCTGGCAAACATGGCGGTGAAGTGGTCTGGTCCGGCCCCATTCCCCGTGAATCCGACGGCAGAACACATTCCAGCCGCACGCTCGAAGCACTGGTGAATCCGATGCGCCATCCGCTTCAAGGGAAACGGCGGCCGCTCGAGGGCGTGAAGTTTCTCGCCCTCAAAAATGCCACGCTTCACAATCTTAAGAATGTGACCGCGCAGTTTCCCGCAGGGCGTCTAACTGTGGTCGCCGGGGTGAGCGGCGCAGGAAAATCATCGCTCGTTCGCGGGACGCTTCTGGATGGGATTCGCAATCAAAAATCAAAATGGAGAACCAGCATTCAAGGACGCGATCTGATCGCCTCCGCTTACGAAGTCGATCAGTCTCCCATCGGAAAAACGCCGCGTTCCTGTCCAGGAACCTATCTCGGCGTTTGGGATGAAATTCGCCTGCTTTTCGCCGCCACGTCCGACGCGCGAATCCGTGGATATAAGGCAAGCCGCTTTTCATTCAACGTGGGTGGCGGACGGTGCTCCCACTGCGCCGGCCAGGGACGCGTCAAATTGGAAATGAACTTCCTGCCGAGCACCTACGTCGTGTGTGATCTATGCGAAGGCTGCCGCTTTAACTCCGAGACGCTGGAGATCCGATATCGCGATAAAACCATTGCGGAAGTGCTCAACATGTCGATTGAGGAAGCAGCGGAGTTTTTTTCGTTCGATCGAAAAATCGCGATGCCACTCGGTCTATTGAGAGACACAGGCCTGGCATATCTCACCCTGGGTCAAAGCAGCCCCACCTTGTCGGGAGGCGAAGCACAGAGATTGAAACTCGTGAGCGAACTGATGCGCGGTCACGGCATGCAAATGACGCTCTTCCAACATTCGGGCCAGAAGGGAAACCTTTATGTGCTGGAAGAGCCGACCATCGGCCTCCATTTTGCAGATGTCGAGAAACTGGTGGGCGTTCTGCATCGCCTCGTGGACGCAGGCCATACCGTGATTGTGATCGAACACAACCTCGACATGATTGCCGAAGCGGATTACGTCATCGAAGTGGGACCGGATGGTGGCGAGCGCGGAGGAAGAATCATGGCGATGGGAACACCGGAAAAGCTGGTGGGACTTCGAAATTCCATTACCGGGCGTTACCTCAAAGAGGTTCTAAAACGATCGAAGCCTCGCGAGCGCTCAAACACACTCACAAAGGGCTCCAAACAACTCGTTCTGAATTAATTCTTTCGGCGGATACGGCACAAAAATGTCATCCTGAACAATACGAAGCTTGTTTATCAGATGCTCAAAGAAGAAAAAATCATCAAATTTAGGACGCATTTCATGTTCCTAGGCGCAAATCATCCAAAAGAGATGGCAGATATTTGACATATTGTGAAAGGGCAAAAACCGCCTTAAAGAATCGTCCTTCATGATAATTCAGCTCATAAACAAATCGACCAAGCAGGGACAGTGAAGCATCGCCCTCCGTTCCTGAATTCCTGATCTCAAATCATTCCCATTTTTTGCCCAACCTGCTAGTCTCCGTGGAATGAATTGGGTTGCGGAATGGATCATCGCCCTATCGGTGCTCGCCCTCATTGCCTCGGCTTTTTTTTCGACGGCTGAGGTCGCCATTTTTTCCATTCGTCCGGACACGCTCGCAACCCTTCGCAAGCGGAAGGATCCGCGCGTCGGTTGGATCGAGGAAATCCATCAGCAACCGCGTAAATATCTCGTCGTCATCCTGCTCGGCAACGTCCTTGCAAATGCCGTCGTAGCATTGGGGGCCGTCTTCCTGTGTCATCGATTTTTTTCGGGTGGGGTATGGCTGCCAATCATGATTACGGTGGGATCCCTTCTTTTTCTCGGCGAACTGTTACCCAAAGCCATTGGAACCCTGAAGGTCCGTTTTATCGCTCCTAACCTTGTGGGAACCCTTCGCACCTTGGAGCGCATTGCCCGGCCGGTCGCATCTTGCTTGGATCGGCTTTCCCAAAATTGGACGTCCCGGTTGATTCCTCATAACATCAAGCAACCGCCCCATGGTCTCACAGAAGAAGAATATATCACCATGCTCGATGTAGGCACCCGCGAAGGCACGCTTCGCCCCGCGGAACGCCGCCTGATTGAGCGCACGCTTTTTCTTGCCAACTGCAATCTCCGTGAATTGATGACCCCGCGCAGCGAAATGGGATGCCTCGACGTGGAGATGGAACTTCCCGAAATGAAAAACCGCGCGTCACAACTCAAACATCGACGTCTTCCGATCTACAGCGGTTCGCCCGATTCGGTGATCGGGGTGCTGAACGTCCGCAACTTTTTGCTTCAACCTGAAGCGGACCCCATCGCGTTCATCGAGCCGCCCGCTTTTGTGCCGGAAACGATGACCGCACTCGAGTTGTTGAAAAATTTTCTGCGCGGACCGCAGCGCATGGCCATGGTTGTGGACGAATTCGGCGGGGTTGAGGGGCTCATCACCCTCGAGGATATCGTGGAGGAAGTTTTTGGTGAGATTCAGGATGAATACGATAACGAAGCTTCTGCGTGGGAGGAACTGGAACCATCTGTTTTTCTCGTTCGCGGAAGCGCTCACCTGCCGGAAGTCTCGCGCCTTCTCAATCTCGACCTGGAAGCGGATGGCATCGATACCCTGGGCGGATGGCTGACAGACCGGATGGGCGCACTCCCCAAGGTGGGGGAGATGCTCGATTATCGAGGGATTTCTTTCCAGGTGGAAGCCATGCAGCGTTTACGTGTCGGCAACGTACTCGTGCGAGATCAAAGGAGGAAACGATGAGCTTGATCGCGGTCATCCTTGTCTGTCTCGTTCTTTCCGCGTTCTTTTCTGGAATGGAAACGGGAGTGCTCCTTCTTAATCGCGTCCGAGTGCGGCACCTGCAGGAAAAAGGGTCATGGGGGGCACGCAAATTGATGCGTTTTTTACAAAACCCAAGCCATCTTTTTTCGACGGTACTCGTCGGCAACACGCTGGTAAACGGAATCGCGACGGTCCTCATTGCGCATTTTTTCCTCCGTGAACAAGGTGCCCTTGCCGCCGGAGGCGCCGTGCTGCTTTTCGCCCTGATCCTTGGACTTTACGGCGATCTCGTGCCCAAAGCGCTGTTTCGGAGATTCCCCAACCGGCTCGCCACGAAACTGGCGCCCTTTCTCTGGGTGGCCTATTGGCTGCTTTGGCCACTCGTGCAGCTCTTCGCCATTCTCTCCCGCTTCGCTCTGAAACTGATGGGAGGAAAGTTTTCGTCGGGAGAAATGTTCGTCACACGGGAAGAACTCAAATTTCTCGCAAAGGAGGAGGAAGGCGGAATCGCCCTGACAGGCGAACAGCGCAATCTCGTGGCATCGATTCTTGACAGCCCGCACGCGACGGCAAAGGAGGTGATGCGTCCCAAATCTGAGGTCGTGACGACCCATAAGGATGATGCCAAGGAAGAACGATATGCCCTGGTTGCGATGAGCCGTTACTCGCGTCTGCCGGTGATCTCGAAAAAACGGGAACAGGCGCAATGGGACGGACTCTGGGTTTCTTACGACCTCATCTTTGGCGTCGGGGAAGAACTTCGCCATCCTCCTCGGATCGCACGCAGCATGAAGCTCGAGGATGTGCTCGCCATCCTACGAAAAGCTCGTTCTCCCATGGCGTTCGTCAAGGATACGGAGGGAAATGACATCGGCATTGTCACCGTCGAGGATGTGCTTCGGCACTACTTGGGCAAATTGGACTTGTAAGCAGCATGATTCGACTGATTTCCACTGATTTCGACGGAACGATTTATGGAATGGACAGCCATCCGGAGATCACCTCCGAATTCCTGGAAAAAATCGGCAGACTTCAGAAATCGGGTGTGAAGTGGGTGATCAATACCGGACGCGAAATCGAAGACCTTTCTTCCAGGTTGCGGGAAGTCTGCCCGATCTTCCCGGATTTCATCATTACCGTCGAACGCCAGATTCACATGCGGCAGGACGAAAAATATGACGAACATGCAGAATGGAACGCCTGCTGCCATGCAGAACACCAGACACTCTTTTCACAAGCGGGTGAGTTGCTGCATCAGATCCGCGAATGGATCAGTGGAAAATTTGACGCACATTTTTATGAGGATCTGTGGTCCCCGCTCTGCATCATTGCTTCGACGGATACGGAAGCCGATGTGATCCATCGACACGCCGAAAAACGCTGCGGCGAGATCCCCTGCCTTTCAGTCGTGCGCAACGGCGGTTATTTCCGCTTCAGCCATCAACGCTATAACAAAGGCACGGCCATGGAAGAAGTAGGTCGTTTGCTTGGATTGCGACGTGAAGAGATTTTTGCTGCCGGAGATCATTACAACGATCTGCCGATGCTCGACGGCACCTACGCGCAATGGGTAGGCGCACCTTCCAATGCCATTCCAGAGGTAAAAGAAGTCGTTGGCAAAGCCGGCGGATTTGTGGCAAATCGTTCCTGTAGTCTCGGGGTGGTCGACGCGCTCTCGCACTTTCAGAAATCATGAATTTCGCCTTGGATCTTGCCGTGATTGCCGTCTATTTCGTGATCATCATCACGATCGGCCTGATCAAAGGCCGCGGCGAGAAGACGATGGAAGGTTTTGCGATGGGCAGCCGCCAAATTCCATGGTGGGCGGTGCTCGCCTCGATTCTCGCCGCCGAGATCAGCGCGGCAACCTTCATCGGCACGCCCAACGAAGGCTTCGCGCTTCGCAACTACACTTATGCGCAGCTTGCCATCGGCACCATCCTGGCCCGCATTATCGTCAGCTATGTTTTCATCAAGCCCTATTACGACTACCGCGTTGTGTCGATTTATGAGTTCCTGCGCATCCGTTTCGGCATTGTCACGCGCAATGCGGCCTCCGCCGTTTTTCTTCTCACACGCGCCCTTGCAAGCGGCACACGCCTTTATGTTGCTGCCATTCTCCTCGTTCTCGGATTTGAGATGGTAACCGGCGCCAAGCCGACTGAGATCCAGGAACTTCAGATCTATGTCGTCGCACTTACGTTCATCACGTTGCTGACGGCGCTTTATACCGCAGTGGGAGGCATCAAGGCGGTGGTATGGACCGATGTGATCCAGGCTTCCGTGATGTTCGGTGCGATCGGGTTCGCCATTTACACTCTGTTGCATCGGATTCCCGGCGGCTGGGATGTCGCATCCGGTTACATTTCCCACCCCAAGTTTTGGGATTGGGGAACCACTCCGAACAAAGGCGTTTGGGATAACGTCAAAAACATCTTGGAGAGCGAATACACGATTCCGTGCGCGGTCCTTGGATCCACGTTTGTCACCATGGCCACCCATGGAACCGACCAGGACATGGTGCAGCGGATGCTCACTGCAAAGAACCATCACAAAAGCCGTCTTGCTCTCGTCCTCTCAGGCCTGGCAGATCTCCCCATTGTGATGGCGTTTCTTACGATTGGCATCCTTGTTTACGCATTTTACCAGGTGCATCCCGATCCCAACCTCTCGATGAAGAATGCATTTCCTTATTTTATTCTTCACGAATTGCCCCCGGGAGTGCGCGGACTCTTGGCAGCGGGGCTTTTCGCGACGGCAATGGGATCCTTAAGCACCGCGTTGAATGCTTTGGCGACAAGTTATACAAAGGACTGGTACGTGCCATTCAATCCTGACGCGAATGAACGCCGTATCGTGCGCGCGGCACGCTGGAGCACTGTCATTTTCGCCATTGTGCTCGTCACCATCGGCTCGCTTACCGCGTGGGCCCGTATCAAAAACCCAAACGCGCGCATCATTCCCATCGTGCTTGGCATTTTTGGTTACACTTACGGCTCGCTATTGGGAGTCTTCATAGTGGGGATGACCACCAAAAGGCGGGGCAGTGAATGGGGCAATGTGACTGCCATGATCTGCGGTTTTTTCTTCGTATCATACATGAGCGGGCTCCATCGCGACGTTTATTTTCTGATCACGGGAATCAAAATGAGTCCTCCTCCAGATTGGATTCCCACGATTGAATTTCAGTGGCGCGTGATGTTCGGGACTATCATGACTTATGCCGTGGCGATATGTTTCAAGACGCCTGAATCACAGGTGGAAGTCGCCACGAAACATATCGAAGAAACAGAAGAACGGGGTAAAGCAAAAGAGTGAGAATCTACAGCAATAAGTAGAATGGTTCTCATTCGAGCAAGGCATCTCAAGATGAGTCACCCGGCATGAAAGCATCGGGCAAATTTCCCTCAGCTTTTTGAATAATGTATATCCACCTTTCATAGCTATCCTACTGAATGTGAGTCCATGTCCCTTGAACCTCTTCGTTTGCAGCAAGTTGAACCTCCAAAACTGTGGATTCACCTGAGATTCGAACCGTGAGTTCGAATCTCGCCTCCTACGCTCCCTTGATTCTGAACAGGTTACATCCCTTGGCCATCCATAGTGTCACATCTGGTGTCCCACGTTGGTAAATATTTTTGGATGGGTACTGGAATATTGAAAATTGTCGTTGAGTGGAGGTCAGCTGATGGAAAGGATTGGGCGGCTCATTATTTGAGCTGAACTTTGAACGTTTAAGATACGCCCTCTCCTGCCGGAAAAGTGACACCACGAGTTGTAAATCGTGTCCGGATGCGCTATGCTTGCGCCGTGAAAATAAGTTATCACGGCCGCCCGACACTGAACGTGGCCTGTGGCCTTTCGAAAAAGGGTTCTTGGGCTATTAAGAAGGAAGGTGCATCCGACTGGGACCAGAAGGAACACAAGAACGACTCTTACTTCGACACAAGTTGCGGAAGCGTCATTTCAGATCTCGTGAGCGATCCTTCCCGCCTGAATAGTTTCTATTCTGCGTTGGGCGATCTCGAATTGAAGCTCCTTTGAGCGGGCCCATCTTTCCGGTCCAGGTTGTTGCCAGATTTTTCGGGATGTTTGGCGATGTCACCAGAAGTTCAGAGGTTCCAAAAGTTGTCGTTGAGTGATGGCCAGCCGATGGGAGAATTGCGCCTGTATTCAGGTGTGGAAGGCGTGGAGGTTGTTGATGAGGTAGCTCCATATCCCGAATACTTTAAGCAACCAAATAACCACAGCTATTATCACAATGGTGTGAATGATTCTTTTGATCTGACCATCCATGGGAATTATGTTCACCAGCCCAAGCAGGATGCCGATCACAATGAGTGTGATGATAATAGGAAGTAAGGGCATAAATTCTCCATTCAATCTCGGTTTGAACTCGTATCCTTTGTTCCAATAGGCTGCTTTCCTCTGTTCATTGAACACTACGCCTTAAGTGAGGCGCCGCCTATGGGGTATTTTCCCCATCATCTACTCCATCCTCCCTGCTCGCATCATTGACATGGGGAACATCGGGAACATGGATCACGGTCAACAGGCTTGAACCAACATCTTCCCTGGCTCAGAAAAACGAAGTCGCCGCAGTTAGCCGCCGCCCAGTTTACGCAAAACCTCAACCGATAGACGCTCAAGGTTCTGCTCGTTGGCGGGGACGACGATGTGTTTTATGCGGCTAGCAACTTCTGAGCTCTCGAATGCCTGCGACCAAGATACGACAGTGCCCACCGCCGACGAAGACAAGACAATGGTTAAGTGATACTTTGGTTCCGAGGCATGCTGAACAACGATCTTTCTCGGCGATTCTATTTCCGCAAACACATTTTCGTTTGGATAGTTGCGGCCATCTGGTCCGTGCATGGTGAAAGACCAACGCCCACCATTCTTAAACTCGCAGACAGTGAAAGTATTGGTGAAACCGGCTGGTCCCCACCACCGCGACAAGCGTTTCGGATCGCTGATCGCGGCAAAGACTTGTTCTACGGTTGCTGGGATTTCACGAGATGTATTGAACGTAGTCATCGTGAGCGGGCCCACCTTTTCGGTCCAGGCAGAGTATTAGCCTAAGTGTCATTCTTCTTATAGCGCATAAAATCAATGTTGAGGCGTCAACTGCAAGAGCAAGCCCGAGTTGCCACCTTCCACCTGCGGCCGCTTACCATCCCATCGTGCAATCGCGTCCTGCGTCAGTTGAAGCTGTTTCCACTGAATGAGCTGTGGTGTGATTGAAGCGGCAAGAATACGGTTGGCTTCGGCTTCACCTTCGGCAGCGGCCACCACTTTCTGCGCCTGCGCTTTGGATTGGCGCAATTCATTCTCCACGCGGATGGCATCCTGCGTCGCCTTGATCTTGTTGTTCAAAGCCTCTGTGACATTATCTGGGATGCGTAGAGCACCGATGAATCCGAACTGCTGAACTTCAACCCCGTATACCTTCACTTCCCCGTTAATTCGATCCCGTACGGCCTTCAAAATATCTTCTTTCTTGGCTCCATAAATCTCCTCTACGCCATACGTAGCAGCAATTTCATTGAAAGCATCTCGTGCAATGTTTCGCAAGAAACCATGTGTGAAATTATTAATATTGTCCGTACGGAATTTCACATAAAAAGCGGGCACATCATCACGATTCAATTGATACGAAAGACTGATATCGCCAGAAACCACAAGACCTTCCTTCGTATTGAATGTAATCTCTTCATTGTTGGGACTGCCTTCAAAGACTGATTTTGTCCATACGGCCGTCTGAACGAAACAAGGGTATTCAATGATTGCAGTCGTTATCGGATTGTAAAAGACGTACCCTGTCACTAGCGGATAGGATTCCACCCCTTTGTCACTGCCAACCTGATTAACCCTGATTCCCGCATAACCAGGAGGAACCCTAGTGCAGCTGACACAGCTATTAAGGATTACAAGAAGCAAAAGAAACCTGACCGTATTCTTAATTATTTTCATAAAGAGAACAAATATTAGAGAGGTGCCACCATTTTGTCCACCCCAGCTGATTTGCGTGACTGGAATGCCAGTGAATGCACATCCCCCATTCCGACCCCCCTCACCCACATGATTGACATGAGGAACATCGGGAACGTGTATACGGGTGTTGAGGCATTTGGGATATTAAGGGCCATGCTATGGTTGTCTGTTTACACTTTTATTACGACATTATTTTTACTCCATGAATTTCTGAATAATTTTTTACATCTTCAACAATTTCTTTAGGAGGTAGATTTATTTCAATAACGGATTTTGTTTTCACTTTTACTTTGGAAAACCATATAATAGTGGTGCCACGGGGGAAGGCTGTTAAGCGTTTCTTAAGATTTTGAAGGCCATGTATCGTACTTTTTGGATCAAATATTTCATCGAGTGACTTCTCCCGGCTCGTGTTGTAAAGCAACGCAAAATTCCACCCTTTATCGACCTGCCAACTATACAATTCATAGGGCATATCGATCTTGGTTCCATCCGCTTTTGAAATAAGTGACATCACAATACAGCAAGCGAATAGAATAAATGTTGTTATTAAAATCTGTTTTTTCATAAATCAACCAGGCTCAACTATACATCCGTGGCGTCCACTAAGGCCTGTCAGGTCATTAGCAGGAACAGTTGTTGTATGTACCAAGCTTGATCAAAAAAAAGTGGAGTTAGCTGATGCATTCAAAGAATTTGAAAAAGGAAATTCTCTAGAACCTTAACTCTCTCGGCGCTCTAACGTTCACCTACTTTTTTAGCATGTGTTTCGTGGGTCGGATTTTGAGCAACCCCACCTTCCCAATCCAGCCCCAAGTCATTCGGCGTCTGGTGCTGATGGTAATTGCTGATTGTGGATTTGTCCATATTGGCTGTCGTGTGATTGACATGGAAGATGAGTCCTTACCAAAAACTATATCCAAGATAATCTCTAATGAGCATCATAACTACACAAAGTGCGTTAAAAATAGAATGAAGAGTCATGCTCGAGACGAGATTCCTTCTCGATTCGTATAACACTGCAAGTGCAATTCCAATTAAAAATCGAGCAGGAAAGCCAAATATCTGGAAATGAGCAAGTGCAAATAAAAAAGACGTAAGCCAAATTGCATGAACAACCCCCATCTTTCCTTTAAAAAAGTTATACAGAATTCCACGAAAAAGAATTTCTTCAAAAACCGGGGCAAATATAATTAAACACAAAGCAAAAAAAGTTTTTTTCCAAAAGGAATCTAAAGCGATGTGATAATATATAAGAGGCTTTCTTGACCAATTTAAGACTTGAAACAAGCGCTTCATGATCGATTCGCTAAGTTCAATTGGGATCCCAATAGCGGCCAATGAGATAAGCGCGTCCATTAGCATCTTCTGAGGCTTTAATTTAATGAATTCAAACGCATCTCTCCAGGTCGTTCTCTTATGTTTAAGTAAGAACAAGACCGCAATAAATAACAGACTATAAAATCCTATAACAACAGTAATATAAGCGAGAAAAAGAGTACTATGAGAGCATTTGAAATAATCCAATATTTTTATAAAGAAATGCATTAGACTGAACAGGAAAAGAAATAAAAAAGCTAATATCACTACTTCTTTTCCGTTCCAAACTCCAACATCGAACCCTTGATCTGTACCAATCTTTCGTAAGAAAATTTTCCGCCATTTAAGTAAAATAAAACCCAACGACCAGAGACTTAGAACATTAAAACCTAAAAACAGAGTGATAGCCCAGAGCAGATAAGAATTCGGAAAAATACAAGTTACTAAACGCTTGCCATCTGTTCTTGTAAAATAGGCTACTGCTACACGATCGCCTAATTTTAAATCTGAAAATAATTGAGCTTTACTTGGAAGAAAAATCTTTCCTTTTCGTGAAAGAGTAAATTCTGTTTTCCTAGAAATCCTTTTAAGGGTAAAGGTCTGTGTGTCCGGATCGATCTGATCGATTCTTCCGAATTCAAATTTTGGATCAATATTATTTGGTTTTTTTTGATTAATACGAATGTCTTCCTTAGAATTAGCAAATGCGCCGCCATGATCCCCCTTTTCAAACTTGGCGACATCACGATCACTGTATGCCTCTGTATAATTTGGATTAATACGAATTGCCTCCGTATAATCAGCAATTGCACCGTCATGATCGCCTGTTCTATTCTTGGCGGTGCCACGATCGTAATATGCCACTGCATCATTTGGATTCAGACGAATTGCTTCTGTAAAATCAGTGATCGCTCCCTTGTAATCACCAAAGTGACATTTTTGCTCACCATTCTTGAGATATGATTCTTCGGCTGATTCACCTCGCGAGGACACCGCAGCCCAGAGAAGAACGAACAGTACAGGAAGTAAAATGCGTTGAATCATAATGGATCTATTGCGCGTAAAGCTTATTATGTAGTCACATCTTCCCAACCCAGTTCTACGTCGATCTGCCTCTGTTGCTGATGTTACGTGCCGGTTGTGGATTTGTCCATCCTGGCTGCCATGCGTGAACGGATTGGGCTTCACCTGCATTTCCCTAATGCACGGAAGGTAGTCACTTGGATTTTTTCAGGAAGTTCCCTGATTTTGCTCCAATATTCTTCTCTCACGTCTTCATCAACTTCCACGCTCGTGTTATAAAGAGCATCTCTGCCATCCTTCCGGCATCCTGAAATCCAATATTCCTCGCCAGAGTCCACATCGTAGTAGTTTGCTTTGGATGCCCGCCCCGTGAGGCTTTGGAATGTTTTACCTGCATAATGGATAGATTTCAGGGTCTTTGAAAAAGTCACGCGTCCTATTCGAGCAGGACCAGCGAGCCCCTCCTTTCGTTCAATCCACATGATTCGGGTTTTCATTGGATTCTATTCCGATCATGCATGCCTAAACCGGTAATTGAAAATCTGCTTTAATACCAGCAGTAAAGTAGATGACGAAAGTCATGCTTCTGGTTGTCCGTTTACACTTAGCCGCTCACTTACGGTCGTCCTGGTTTGAAACCACCGATTCGATGAGGGATGAAACAGGGCAATCAATGCGATAAACTCTAACAGGTCGCTCAACCAGAACCAAACTGTATAAAAGGCCGAGAATGTCTGATGGTATCGGACCCACAACAATGGAGAATAGCAAACATTCCAACCCGTGTAAATGACGACAAACCACCGCGCCCAATTCTTCCGGCGAAAAGCAAACCAGAGCGGGACAAAATCTAAAATCAAACCGAATCCGAACATGTAATAATAGAAAGATACGTCCCACCGACCGTAATAAATTCCCATAACGGTAGCCACACCACAATCGAACGCCAAATATGTAAGTGCGATCTTAACAGCCATCGGGCGTGCGCTGCTATGTGAGATAGTGTCCATATGTACATAATGTGCTTAACATCCAGAATGGAATCTGCGTCTGTTGCTGATGCTAATTGCTGGCTGTGAATCTGTCCATCCTGGCTGCCACACACGGGACGGATTGCCTGTGAATGCACATCCCCCACTCCATCCAAGCAGCCTGGTCAGCCTTCTCATTTTACATCCGGAACGATGTTCCCGATGTTCCAATGTTCCCACGGTTAGAGGCAAAAGGATGGCCGTTAATGATGGCACAACAGGCACACAGTGACAAAATGGCAAAACAAGCAATCAAACAGCGTTCCGAAACGGCGAAACAAAATTCCAAAGTGGCTAAAGCTGTCACAGCCATTCTCCTATAGGCTATAGCATGACGAGGAAACAAGAATTCGACAAAATGGTGTTTACTCCATCACTTTGGACAAAGAAGCCTTCAAATAGCTGGTTTGAATCGATGCCATGACATTCTCCCGGAAACTGGACAAGAAGGCGGATGGTAATCAAGCTTCCTATTTTTGTATGCGTTATCATTTATCTTTAGCCTTCACTCTGGTCGAACTGTTGGTCGTGATCGCCATCATTACTTTGCTCATGGCGCTTTCATTGCCTGTTTTGGGTCGCATGCGTGAAACGGTTAGACGGTTACAATGTATGAATAATCTCCATCAGATTGGGGCTGCTGAGTGGGCTTACGCAATGGATAACTCAGGAAATTTCTTTTGTAATGCTGAGCAACCCCCCGGGGGTTCTGCGGGGGGAGTTGATAATTATCAATCGAACGGTGTTTATTGGTTTGGGCTGCAAAATTATTTAAACGATTTCAAGTCATTATACTGTCCATCGGCCTTGGTGCAAAATATCAATTCTCCATTTCCTGACTATGGAAACAACTATCTCCCTGGAAGTTGGGCTGAAGTTACAGTGGTTCAAAATCACTACGGTTATATGTATTATATGACCACAAAAATGGATTCGAGATACATTCTTGTCTTTGAGTGCCCTAATTTTTATTTTCACATCGGCGGACTGCCGATACGT
>JABDCI010000029.1:0-19621 GCA_013288215.1 Verrucomicrobiota bacterium
CGGAAGTCCGGAATTTCGAGCTCCATCACGCGCTTGCGCTCCGCCAACGAGTTTTCAGCGGCAAAAATATTGACGCCGGCAAGCATCTCACTCAAGACCACCCCCAGCGAAAACAAATCGGAGCGGGCCTCGGTTCGTTTTCCTGCCGCCTGCTCGGGCGACATATAGCGCCATTTGCCCATAATCAAATCGCCTTCCCGATCAAGCATCAGGTTGAGAGCTTTTGCCATGCCGAAATCCGTGATCTTCACATCCCCATCACGAGAGATCATGATATTCTGCGGACTGATGTCGCGATGAACAATGCCGAGAAGCTCGCCCTCATGCCCCCGCTTGTTATGGGCATAAGAGAGCCCTCGCGCCACCCGGCTGGCAATGAAAACAGCCAGAGAGATGGGGAAGCGACGATCGCGTGAGGCTTGCACTTGAATGAGTTGAGCCAGGTCGGCTCCATGGATATATTCCATGGCGATGAAAGGTCCCTGGCGGCTATTTCCAAGCTGATACGTCTGAACGATATTGGCATGGACGAGCTGGGCTACGAGTTTCGCTTCGCCGACGAAGTTTCCAAGAAACTCCCGTTTGGTCGCAATATTCCGATGGATAAGTTTGACAGCGAGGCGTTTCGTAAAACCATGGGCCCCATGCTGAATGGCCTCGTAAACGGCTCCCATTCCCCCTTCACCCAGACACCGGACGAGCGTGTAATGGGTGGCCTGGTCCAGCTTCAGTTTTTGAGAACCAGGCCGGAAAAACCACATCGATGCTATCTATCCCCTTTAAAGGAAGTTTTCCATGCGAATATGTGTAGAAAACGAGCGAAAACCGATTGTCAAGGATTGTGAATGCCGATATAGTAAAAAGGTGCCACCCCTCTTTTCCCTGTTCGCCTTCTTCACATGCAAAAATTTGGTCTAGGAATTTGTCTTTTTCTTTTTGGCCTGGCGGCATTGCTTGCGTTTTCATACAAGCCGATGGTTCTGCCAGCTTCTTCTCTTGTGGGAATGAGCGCCCCGGTAAAATCTTCCCCTGTCATACTCCCCCCGTCGACCGAATCGAGAGCGGCAAAGTCCGAACAATCCCAACCGGCTCTCGTTTCCAAGCCGACGGCCACACCAAAAATTGCTGAAAATAGTGCTCAACTGACGCATCCCGAACCCATCCGCGAACTGCATCCGGAATCGTTGACGTCGACTCCGACCGAACTCGCCCCGGAAACGCCGAAAGTGGACAAGGATCTCCATTTCCCCATTTATACCTCGGGTCCTAAAAATTCGAAACTGGTTGCCATCACCTTTGATGATGGTCCCCATCCCATCTACACACCCAAAGTGCTCGATGAACTTCGCAAACGTCATGTGAAGGCAACTTTCTTCGTTCTAGGCGATCTGGTGAAACGCTATCCCTGGGTCGTTCGCCAGATCATGGCGGAAGGACATGAGATCGGAAACCATACGTTTGATCATCGGCTCATGACGGTCATGTCACCCGAACTGATCGAGAAAGAAATCACGGAGACGCAGAACGAGATTAAAAACATCACTGGAACAGAACCGATTTTATTCCGGCCGCCCTACGGAGCCTTTCGGCCCGACACCAAAGCCATTTTTCGCGAACATAATCTGAGCGTCATTCTCTGGTCTGTGGATCCGAGGGATTGGCGAGTCCGAAACGAACAGAAGATCTGCAACTTCATTACGAAACAAACCCGGGGCGGATCCATCGTGCTCTGCCACGACATTCACAAGACAACGCTCGAAGCCCTGCCTCAAATCCTCGATTCGCTGGCAGCAGAGGGGTATGAATTCACGACGGTCAGCAAGTTGTGCGGGATTTCCGCCCCGATGCACGTCGCCACGGCACGCTGAGGTCTCGGGCGCGGCATCCCGAGTTTTTTTCTACGCGCGCCCCATGTATTGTCCGGTACGCGTGTCCACCTTGATCATCTCTCCCTCTTTGATAAAGAGAGGCACGCTGACCGTGATGCCTGTTTCGAGCAAGGCGGGTTTTTGGACGTTGCTGGCAGTGTCACCTCGAACGCCTTCGGGCGATTCGAGCACCTTGAGGTTGACGCTGGAGGGGCTTTCGATCTGAACGGGAGACTCGTCATTGAAGAGAACCTCACAGATGGAGCCTTCCGTCAGATAATTTTTACAGTCGCCCACGAGATCATCCATCAGCGTGATGGATTCATAGCTGTCTGGATCCATGAACACGTAACCCGTGCCGTCCTTATAGCTATATTCGAGTTTTCGCCGGGAAAGAGGCACCGTCTCGATGGGTTCCGTCGAAGCAAATCGCACATTGGAGGATTTGCCCGTTTTAATGCTGCGGATCGTGGCTTGGACAAAAGCTCGCAGGTTGCCGGGAGTGCGATGCTGGGTGTCGAGAACGACACAAACTTCGCCACCATACTTAATGGCCATTCCTTTACGAACATCGTTGGCTGTAGGCATAAAAAAAACAGGTTAAAAAGGGATGCAGAGCCTAACCAGCCAAGAGTGAAAAGGCAAGATTTTTCGAAAGCGGCGAGCTGCTCAGCCCTCCTTATCCACCAATCATCTCGACGAGTTTTTCCGAAATGCGAGTGGCATGGGTTTCGATGCGCAACATGTCTTCACCCTCAATGAGCAACCGGACCTTCGGCTCTGTGCCGGAATAACGGAGAAGCACCCGCCCCTTCTTTCCCAAGTCTCTCTCCGCCGCCTTGACGAGCTCTTGAACGGACTTCAACTCCTCCAATGGAGGCTTGGCCTTCACTTTCAAATTCTTTTGCACCTGGGGATAGGGTTTAAGACATGTGGCGAGATCGCTCAAAGCCTTGTGAGACTCTGCCATGATTCGAAGCACCTGAAGGGCGGAAACGATTCCATCCCCTGTCGTCGCGTGATCCCGAAAGATCATGTGACCTGACTGCTCACCCCCAATGTTCGCGTCGAGTTCTATCATTTTTTCGATGACATAACGGTCGCCGACCGCCGTTCTTTCCAATCTTCCTCCCGAGGATTCGATCAGGTTGTCCAGCGCAAGATTGCTCATCACGGTTGCGACAAGTATTTTATTGCGCAATTCCTTGCGTTTCAACGCAGCCAAAGCCGTGATCGCGAGAACGGTGTCTCCATCGACAACCTTTCCTTTTTCATCCGCTAAAATGACCCGGTCACCATCCCCGTCATGCGAAATGCCGATGTGTGCCTTGTGTTCCAATACAGCCTTGGCGATCACTTCCGGAAACGTGCTGCCACACCGTTGATTGATATTGGTGCCATTCGGTTCGTCGTTCAGCGTCACAACATCCGCACCCAATTCGCGCAAAATGCACGGCGTTGACTTGTAGGTCGCTCCATTTCCGGCATCTGCGACAATCTTCAATCCTTCGAGTGTGAGGGTCCTGGGAATGCTTGATTTGACGAACTCAATGTACCGTCCGAGAGCGTCATCGATGCGCTTGGCTTTGCCGATTTCCGTGGCGGTGGGCCGGATGCTGTCGATCCGTCCGCTGAAAACAAGATTTTCAATTTCATCCTCGACCTTGTCATCCAACTTATAACCGTCTCGCCTGAAAAATTTGATCCCATTGTCCTCATAAGGATTGTGGGAAGCCGTCAGAACGATCCCCGCATCACAGCGCAGCGATCGTGTCATATAGGCGACCCCTGGCGTCGGCAGCGGTCCAACCAGCAGCGCATCCACCCCCATGGAGGTGATGCCCGCAACAATCGCGTTTTCCAACATGTAACCGGAAAGACGGGTATCCTTGCCGATAATGATCTTGTGCCTGCCTTTACTCCGCGATCCATTGGATTTCTTGAACCAATGCGCCGCGGCACGGCCAAGTTTCAACGCGGTTTCAGCAGTGACGGGTTCGACATTGGCGATGCCCCGGACCCCATCGGTTCCAAAGAGTTTGTTTTCGCGAGTTTTCGAAGTCATGGGAAAATAGGGACGAAATGAAAGCCCTCTGAATGCTGCGTCATGGGATCAGGGAGACGCCGGAGACAACTCCTGAGAAGTGTCCACTGGCGTGGCTTGAACGCTGACGGGTGGCAAACGATGATGGATCATCAGCCAAATCAGCGTGGCGAGAAAAAGCGCGAGAATCTTTAAACCAATATTTTGAGTGAGCCAGAACCTCATCATAGTGAAAGCCTCAATTAAGATCTTCGCATCATGCTCCAGAATTTGCCGGCCCAGGAGTTTTCCGTAGAGCCCACGAGAAGACGGGTGAGCAGGCTTCTCAAGCGTTCCGCGTCAAGTTTTTGATAAAGATTACCCTGGCATGCCACGGAGATGGATCCGGTTTCTTCAGAAACCACCAGCACCACGCAGTCGCTGTCCTCGGACAAGCCCAAGGCAGCACGATGACGCGTTCCCACACTTTTAGCCAAATCTGTCCGCTGAGTCAGCGGAAAAATACATGCCGCCGCAGCGATGCGATCATTCTGAATGACCACACCGCCATCATGCAGCGGAGAGTTGGGATAAAAAATCTGGTCGATCATCTCGAACGAAAGTTTTGCGTCAATCATCGCGCCTGCTTCACTGACTCCTTTGATGCCAATCTCGCGTTCCACGGCGATCAACGCGCCCACTCGACGGGGTGAGAACGACATGGCGGCTTTCACAAGCGTATCGACAACGGCGCGCTCATGGGACGCCGTAAAAAAAAGCGGACGGCTTCCCAACTCGGCAAGCGCGCGGCGCAACTCGGGCTGAAAGATCACGACCAGGGCCACCACGATGAATTCGAAAAAATGTCCCAGAAGCCAGCTGATGACCTTGAGTTCGAAGAGCTGGCTCATCAGCGTCAGAAAGAGAAGAAGTGAGGCAAGGCCTAACATCACTCGCGCCCCACGGGTACCGCGGATGAAACGAAGCAGGAAATAGATAAAAACTGAGAGAATCAAGATCTCAAAGGCAGATCTCCAATCCATCTGGACGTGGTCGAACATGGTGCGTTCCTACGTCTTACGGCGAATTAAGAAAGAGCACAAGCTGTTTGACAAACCGGCACTCTCCCGATTCCACATAGCAAGCACATTCAATCGCTGACAATGGTGCCGATCTGTTCACCCATGATGGCGCGTTTCAGATTCCCCTCCTTAAACATGTCGAATACCACGATGGGAATATGGTTGTCCATGCAGAGGGAAAAAGCTGTGGAATCCATGACCTTGAGCCGTTTGCGGAGAGCTTCGAGATAAGAGATGTGTTCGTATTTCTTAGCGCGGGGGTTTTTCATGGGATCGCTGTCATAAATGCCATCCACTTTCGTTGCCTTCAAAATAATGTCCGCTCCGATTTCGCTGCCGCGCAGTGCGGCGGTCGTATCGGTCGAAAAATAAGGGTTTCCCGTTCCTCCCACAAAAATAACGGCACGGCCTTTTTCGAAATGCCTTACGGCTCGCCTGCGAATGAACGGCTCCGCGACTTCTTGCATATCGATGGCGGATTGGACACGCGTCATAATGCCCGCTTTTTCCATCGCGTCCTGCAGCGCGAGTCCGTTGATCACGGTCGCGAGCATTCCCATGTAGTCCGAAGTGGCTCGCTCGATCTCTTTGGAAAAGGATCCTCTCCAAATATTTCCTCCGCCGATGACGATGGAAAGCTGGATTCCGAGATCCTTGACTTCCTTGATCTGCTTGGCGATCCGCCGAAGAACAGTCGATGAGATGTGCTGGCCATCCTTTTCTCCTAACGTTTCACCGCTGAGTTTAAGGACGATGCGCTGATATCTGGGTTTTCGCTGGATACGGGCCATAGGCCTAGGAAAAATCAGGCGGAGAGGAAATGAAAGGAAAAAATCTGCGGAAGAGTGGATTAAGACCGGGAAATTTCAAGGATCTTTCTTAAACTATGTTTTCAACTGCTGTGGCTGCCATCAGTTTCACAAGCGCCTGCCAGTCACCAAAATGAATATTCTCCGAGGCAATCCGATCGTGCTCGCTGCAATTGTGATAGTTGCCCAGAGCAACGCAGAGCCCGCTGGCTGCGTATCCCGCATCCAGGAACGCCGTGGCTTCGCACGTGCCTCCATCCATAAGCTTACGTTGGAAAGGCAATGCATGGGTTTCCTTCAACTGATGCGCAATCGCGCATAATTGCTTGGTGAGGACCGGATCGAAGATGGAGCTTCGGTCGCCGACACGCACAATCGGCCCTTCCCCCTGCGGCGCGTGGTCAAACATCTTGCTCGTCTCAATGGAAATAATGGGAATTGATTTTGGCAATCGTCCTGATTTCGCGAGTTCAAGCGCTCCGCAAAGCCCGATTTCTTCCCGGCGGGTAAAAATCGCATAGACATGACAGGCGCGACGGCGTTTTCTCAAGGATTCAAGCATGGCCAGCACAGCCGCGCAGCCTGCCAGGTCATCGCAAGCCCGCGCCACGATGCGATTTCTTTTGCGATCCCATCGCATCGCCGGCAGTTTCCACATGCCAAACTGCTTGGGCAATGCCTGCCCTCTTTTGGCACGCAGCAAAACAATCTTCATCTCGGGCTTCCATTCTGCAATACGCACAATTTCCGCCTCGCACGTCCGACAGCCTCCCGCGTTGAAAAAGGTGACGGGCACGCCGGGTTTGAAATAAGAGCGTGGCACGCCTCCAAGAAATCGACAATGCAGCAACTCTTTCTGCATGGCAAGAACCTCAAAGCCGGGATGGTCCATATGAACGGAAAATGCGATCGCCTCCTTCCGCCTGCCGCTGCGATATTCAGCCACGATGTTCCCATGGTGATCCTCACAAAAATCAATCCCAAGCCGATTGAGCCAGTCACACACAAAGGCAGCCACGAGATCTTCATGGCGTGGAGCAGTAGGAATATTGAGAATTCTGAGCGCAGGATGCATGAAGCTTATGTTCGCATAGGATCGCTTGGGAGCAACACCAGGATTTCGTGAAGGGTGGAAATGCAATCCTCCCTGTTGCGTGATGCCGGTCCATTCTCGATCTTCAGAGTTTTCCATCCAATCCGCCTTGCAGGTTCAATATCATGATAATCACTGTCTCCAACGTGCAGCATCTGCCGCGGTTCCAGACGAAATTGTGAGAGAGCGGCCTGAAAAATGCGCGGATCCGGCTTTTCGAAACCAACCTGGCTTGAAATCACCACGCTTTCCATCCACGGCGAAATCGCCAATCCATCCAGCAATCCCAGCAGACGATTGTCCCAATTCGAAATGACACCCAACCGGTAACCGCGCGTCTTCAATTCACGGAGCATTTCCATCGCGCCCTCGTGCAACCGCCAGCGCCGGGTTTCAGCGAATGTCACCCAGAGGTGGTCGAACACTTCTTCGAAACGATCCCCCTCGCACGATTCTGCAACTGTTTGATAAACCACCTCACGCCACCACTTTCGCTCGCTCTCTTCGCTCAATCCAATGCGCGGAACGCGATGCGACGCCTTCCAGGCTTTTCGAAATCCTTCGTTCAATATTTCGGGCCGCGCCACGATTCGATGTTCGAGAAGCACTTCCGCGTAAATTTCGCCGACCGACGGATGCGGCGACAGCAATGTCCCTCCCACGTCGAAGGTGATCGCTTGGACAGAGTTCAAGGTTGAAGGCTCAAGGTTCAAAGGCAGAACTCGAAGCTCGAAAATGAGCTATCAAAGTGCAAGGCGCAAATTCGAAACGGATGATTTCACTCCGCAACTTTGAACCTTGAACTTTGAACCTTGAACTTTGAACATCCTTTCCCATGCCGTGGCTCGCCATCGAAACCTCATCTCCTTCCGTCAGTCTTGCGATTGGCAAGGACGATACCATCCTTCGTGAAATGTCGCGCGAAGGAAATGCCTCCACACTGATCGATCCTCTTTTTAAGGAATTGAATGTCGACCTGCAAGCGATCGACCGCGTCGTCATCGGCAAGGGACCGGGTTCCTACAATGGCTTGCGCGTGGGATACGCCTTTCTGAAAGGGCTTCTCTGCCTGGCGCCGCTGCCCGTGGTGGAAGTACCCACATCTCTCATCCTGGCGAGTCTCGCGATCGAAAAGACGCCCTCCGCAAAAACCATACTTCTGCTTCAAAACGCGCGCCGTGAGGAGCTTTACGCGGCATTCTTTGAAATCTCACAGGGCAAACCGCACATGAGATGGGAGGAAGTCGCGCCGGAGAAGGTCATCTTCAAGAAGACCGAAGGCTCCCGAAGGACGATTGTGAGTTACGACATGACAACCCGCGAATTGCCACAATGGACAGATGCGCAATGGCTGGCATTAAGACCCACCGCGAGCATGGCGGGACGCCTGGCTCATCAATTAAAACTGCCGCCCGCACGAAGTCTCAGCGAACTGGAACCCCACTACGTTCGCGCCCCGGTTTCGTCTCCCGCCATCGCCGCTCGATGAGGAAGCTGTCTCACGACAAGCTTTCCTCCTTTCCACGCTCGTGATTCTTTCGATATAGTTTCAAAATGAGTTTATTTCCACGTTTGGGAATCCTGACGGGCGGCGGTGACTGCCCCGGATTGAATGCCGTCATCCGTTCGGTTGTGAAATCCGCGGCGAAACAAGGATGGGAAACGCTCGGCATTTACGGCGGCTTTGAGGGACTTCTCAACAAGGAGGAATATGATATTCTCAACTACAAGGACATGGGCGGGCTCCTGACGATGGGCGGCACCATCCTGGGGAGCAACAACAAGGGACAATTCACCGCCAAAACCGGCCTTGGCGAAACCGGCAAAATTCCCAAAGAGATCCTTGACCGCGCCAAGAGCACCTTTCAGCAGCTCAATCTCAAGGCGCTGGTCTGCGTCGGCGGCGACGGCTCGCTGAGCATCGCGCAACAACTCTTCGAACACGGAATGCCGGTTGTTGGAATTCCCAAGACGATCGACAACGACCTGCAAAGCACGGCCTACACATTCGGATTTGATTCCGCAGTCACCTGCGCCACCGAAGCGCTCGACCGCCTTCACACGACCGCGCAAAGCCACAATCGCGTCTTTGTCCTCGAGGTGATGGGCCGCCACGCGGGCTGGATCGCGCTTCATGCCGGCGTCGCAGGCGGAGGCGATGTAATTTTGATTCCCGAAATTCCGTTCGTTTATGAAAAGGTGTGTGCAAAAATTTTAGAACGCGAAAAAGCGGGCAATCGTTCCACGCTCGTGGTCGTCGCGGAGGGCGCAAAGGATCCCACGGGGACACAGGTGACGCTGACATCTGGCGAAGTGAATCGCGAGGATCGCCTGGGAGGCATCGGTGCTGTCGTTGCAGGAGAGATCCAGAAACGCACCGGCAAGGAAACACGAGTCTGCGTGCTTGGACATCTTCAGCGCGGCGGCGGTCCCACGACCTTCGACCGTGTCCTTTGCACCCAGTTCGGAGCACGTGCGGTGCAACTAGTCATCCAAGAGAAATTCGGTTACATGGTCGCTTTTCAGCCCCCCAATACCACCATTGTCAAAATCACGGAAGCCATCGGCCAGCTGAAAACGGTGCCTCCCGACTGCGACATGGTGCAAACCGCAAGGGCTCTGGGTATCAGTTTTGGAGATTGAACCGAGCCAGACCTTCCCTCTGTGCGTTCCTGGACTGAAATCGATCTTTCCGACTTGGCTCATAACCTGAGAGCCATCCGCTCTCTCATTCCGTCACACTGCGAGGTGATTGGCGTCGTCAAGGCGGACGCTTATGGGCATGGCATGCTTCCCATCGCCCGTCGGCTCGCTCATGAAAAGGTTCGCCAATTCGCGGTGGCAAATATTGACGAAGCGGCAACCCTCTCCCAATCCTTGCACCGAGCCGATATGCTGATTCTTGGGCCTCTTCTTCCCGAGGAAGTCGTCGAAGCCATTCGTCATCCTCAATGGATCCTCACACTTTCCAGCCGAATGGAATTGAAAGTCCTGGAAAAGGCGGCGGGACGCGCCCGACGCAAGATCCGGGTGCATGTTAAACTCGACACTGGAATGGGCCGCCTTGGCGCCTTCGCCAAGGAACTCTTTGATCTGGTGAAGCAGCTTCAAGATTCGAAACATATCCAAGTGACGGGTCTTTTCTCCCATCTCGCCTCTGCGGACGTCGATGTGCTTTCAGCAAAGCTTCAGTTAAAACAGCTCCAAAAGTTTCGAGAGCACATGAGAGCGCACAACATTCCCCTGCCGAGCATTCATTTTCAAAATAGCGCCGGTGTGCTTCGCCTGCCGGTCCCGGACTGGATCGACGCAGTCCGCCCAGGACTTTCGATTTACGGACTGGGCAATCCGCAGAAGGGATGGAAGCAGCGCCTCGGCGCAAAGGGACTCCGCCCTATTTTATCCTGGAAAACGCGTGTCGCGCTCGTGCGGGAAATGCCTGCCGGCACAACGATCAGCTACGCCGGAACATTCAAAACAAAACGGCGCACGCGTGTCGCCATTCTTGCCGTCGGATACGCCGATGGCGTTTTTCGCAAACTATCCAATCGAGGCGAAGTTCTGATCCGTGGCCGCCGATGCCCAATCCTAGGACGTGTCACGATGGATATGATGATGGTCGATAGTTCGCAAGTTCCCAACGTTCAATGGGGCGATCCCGCTGTGTTGATTGGCAAAGATGGACAGGACGAAATCACGGTCCACGAATTTGCGGAATGGGCGGAAACAAGCCCTTACGAAGTGCTCTGTAGCATCGATCACCGTGTGTTGCGGTGTTATTCCAAATAACACACAGGCTGCCGCGCAGCCCCCGGGGCGTCAATCCCCACCCGTGTGGCAGTCGCTGCATTTCATCTCACCATAATCCCCGCCGGGATGCTTGAACTCCTGCCCTTTGGAATTGAGCTGCTCCAGTTCCGCGCCTGCGCCCTGTGCGAGAATGATGTGACATGCATTGCAATCATTCGCTTTGATCGTTCGCTTGCCGTCCGAAGCTAGATGCTCGCCATCATGACATCGAAAACAACCGGACCAGTTTTTGTGGCCAATGTTGCTCGGATAGACCTTCCAGTTCGCCTTCATTTCAGGAAAAAAATTGTCGCGGTAAATCTGCTGCACGGCCTCGATGGCGGGACGAATGCGTGGATCGTCCGGATATTTTTCCGCGAGCTCGGTTGCGATCTTCTGAAGTGCCTCGGTTTCATTGGCGTATTGCCGCGTCAGAACTTTCACAGCCTCTTTTTTGATGCTGGGAATGCCAGGATCGATTCGTGACAACGACATCGCCAGATCCACCGCATCATCCGGCACCTGGTAATTGTGCGCAGGACGGTTGTGACAATCCATGCAATCCATCTTCCGAATGACCTGCTTGGAATCAGGTTTAAACTTCGACGTTTTGTACTCCGTCACGACCCCCTGGGCGTCGGTGACACGCACCCATGGGATCACCTGGCGCTGCTCATCGCTCGCGATATATTCCACCTTGTTGCCCACGTTCATATGCCAGTGGATGCCGCCGACGGGCCCGTGGTTCGGATCGCTCCCGCCGACCTTGAGTAGCAGCCTCACCGCAAACGGCGTGTTGTTGGTGTCACTTAAATAGTGACGATAGGTGCGGTCGATGTTGCCCACGAATTTATTCGGCCAGTGGCACTGCTCGCATGTTTCCTGAGCGGGACGCAGGTTTTTGATGGGCGTAGAAATCGGTTTTTCATAGCTGCTCCGCATGACAGCGTACACCTGGTGCAGGCCGCTGATCTTCGCCTTCACATACCACTCGGCGCCGGGCCCAATGTGGCATTGAGAACATGCGACGCGCGCGTGCGGTGAGTGCATGTAGGTGGTGAATTCCGGCTGCATCACCGTGTGGCACGCCTGACCGCAAAACTCAACCGACTCCGTGAAATGATAACTACGATAACTGCCTACGGCCGTAATCACCATGAACACCAGTGCCGCCGAGGAAAGCAGGATCAGGTTCTTGCGATCGCGCGACCGGGACAAATCGACGATGAGCACCGGGATCGTGGAGCCGGGCCCTTGTTTTTTTAACTGTCGGCGCTCAATGAGCAGGCCCACGGCAACCATCAAAAACCCGGTGACGAAAAAGCCGGGGGCGATCAAGTACGCAAGGATGCCAACGTACGGGTTGCTGACTGGCGCGAGCGCGTCGAGAATAAAAAGCAGCAGGAACGCGAACATGCTGCCGCCAGCCACGATCAGACCGCAAAGACAGATCCAATTTCTGAAGATCGAAATCCGGGTCTGCCGGGGTGGTGATTCCTGATCCATCTTAATTCCATTCTAACCGGGCACCCGCCATGAAGTACACTTCCATTGGAGCAAACTCCTCCTTTTTAGCCCGGTCGTGGCGCCTTCCATTCGCCCCTTTCGGGCAGGTCGAAGAGAGGAACAAACAGAGCCAGAATGAAACATGGAAGGGTCCTCAGGACAATCGCCACCAGCAATCCCTCATGTCCGATATCTATCATCTCGAGCTTGTAAAGCCGCACAGACCAGAACATGGCGCGTGGCGAAGTAGCTCATGACAATGGTCATGGTTGAGAAGCACCAACCGAACGATCTGTGGCGGCAATCTCCGCAGAGCCGGGTGGTGCGCACAACACACCTGTCAGGGCAATCCCAGGGACTGATGATTGCCCCGAAGCGCGAAATTATTTCTTAAAAGCCCGGACATACGCGACGAGTGCCTTCACGTCGTCAGCGCTCAGTTTGTCGCCAAAGGCCTTCATCTTGGTTTTGTCGCCATCCTTGATGCCATCCTTGATGGCCTTGATCATTTCATCATCCTTCATGGCCGCCTGGACCGCAGGATCCGTGTAGTCCTTGACGCCAAGTTTCTTGCCTGCGGGCGTATTGCCGGTGCCGTCCTTGGCGTGACACGCCGCACAATTTTTCTCGTATACGGTCTTGGCATCATCCGCGCGAGCGGCACCGACCATAAGCGCCAATGCAGCGGAAGCTGCGATGAATGTCATTTTTGTTTTCATAAAAGATTAGCCGATTAGATTATTTAAAAATTCATGATGACTGCGACAGGAGAAATTTGCAAGGCAGAGGTTTTGGTTGCGTTCCGCGAACATCTTGGCGTTCACCGATCGTGGACTTTGTGACAGGTGGTGCAGCCTTCCCACAAAGCTTCGTGATCAAAAAAAGGGACGAGAAGAACGATCGCCTGCCCGGTTCCGCTATCTTTTCGGCTTCGCGAAACTGCGCCAATAACGATCGGGAAGCGCTCCGATCATCATGAGCAGGAGCTGGCTCACAACAAAAGTCGAAAGCCAGAAAAAAGCTTTGTCAATAAATCCATAGGAATGAAGTCCGACCCCGAGCATGTTCACTCCGAACCAGGAAAAGCTCGTGACGATATTTCCAAAAACAGCCATAACCATGAGGCCCTTTTGTTTGATCATCCCTCCCCATCGCGCATGCAAAATGATCGCATTCCAAAGGACGATGAGTAAGGCGCCATTTTCCTTGGGATCCCATCCCCAGAAACGCCCCCACGATTGATCGGCCCAGATTCCTCCGAGAATAGTTCCTACAAAACTGAACAACGTGGCGAAACAAACGATTCCATAAACCATTCTCGCCAGAGATTGAGCGTTTTGCTTGTCCAGTGAACGCGTGAGCATTCCGCGAAAAATGTACATCAGCGCCAAAAACCCGGCCAAAAACGTGGAAGCATAACCCAGCGTGATGCACACCACATGGGTGGCCAGCCAAAAATTGGTGTCCAGAACCGCTCGCAACATTTCCATCGTGTCTCCATCTCCAGAAAGATGGTGGGCGATGAGCAGGGTGATAAATCCCAGAATGGAAGCCGTCACACCACCAATGCCATCCTTGTAGATCTTTTCAAGAATGAGTCCGAGCAAAACCACACCCCATCCAATAAAGATGGCCGACGAGTAGAGATTGGTGACCGGTGGACGCCCCTGCAAGTACATGCGCGTGACCAAACCGGCTGTGTGGACGAGAAACGCAAGGAAAAGAACCATGTAGGCGCTTCGATGAAGAGAGGCTGAGGAGCCAAGCCATGCAAAACAGATCAGCACAAAAACCAGCACGTAGAGCGTCATGCATTTGTAGAAGGGTTCGAAATGATTGAAGCGACATTCATACCGCGCTCTGAAGACCGTGTCCGGAAATTGGGAATGGATGATGCGCATGGCCTCCGAAAGATGCTGGTCAAACTCAACCGGAGCCACGTTGCGATAAGCGCTCACCATTGCCGCATATTCTTTGACCATCGGGCTGATGGGCTTCTGCGTCACAGCCTCCAGCAGGTTGTGACCGATGCTTGTCCAGGAGCTGAGAGGCTGGCCGTTTTCGGGAGGTATGGGGAAGACGTAGGCCACTTCAGCCAGGAACTGGTAACGGTTGTTGAACTCCTCCCATAACTCTAAATTCTTTTGTTCGAATGGCAGGCCTTTTTTCTTAGCCAGGAAAGCCTTTGCTCCCGGCATGAGGGTTTTTTCAAAAAGCGCGATCTCTTTCACAAAATCGACATCTTCCTCGACGCGCAGACTGTTTTTTAAGCGATGATAAAGCTCCAGGCGTTCCTGTAATTTCACAATCTCCCGTTGAAAAGGAGATCGCACCTGTGAATCCACGGCATCCGCCAGCTTGGCTTGTCTCAGAATTTCATCCAAGTGAGGCTCAAGTTCACTCCAAGAAAAATATTTCTTCTGACTTTTCTTCCATCCCATCATTCCAAGAACATCGGAATGGTTGATCACGAAGAGCTCATCGTCCTTTGCAACTTCAGGCCGCATCATCACATTCATCAACCATTCGATCGCGCTGATGGACTTTCCGTTCTTACGAAGGGTTTGCTTGCCATGAATGATCATCAGAGAGTTGCGGGCCACAGTGTCAAAAGGCTTGAGACGTCCACCAACAAGCACAGGCAGTTCACCAAATTCATGGCGGGAGAAAAAATCCTCATCCTTCGGCCCTCGCAAATCAGGCAACAAGAAAAGGACGCAGACCATGAGCACCATCCATGGAAAAAAGGTTCTCACGCTCTCTTCTTTCTCCCAAAGTTAAAGAGGTGCATCGAAAACTGAATCACCAGACCAAGACCCACCATGGAACACGCCAGATAAGGAGTGATCCAACTTGGATTATGAACAACTTGAAGGACGGTGGTATGATTGTCCTTCTCAAATCCTGCCTGATAATAAGTCTCCCCCTCGTAACGCAGGGGATTATTCATGTAGATGAGCACTTCGCGATCTTCCTTCTTCTCTGAATTGACAAGATGGATTTTACTCGAAAAATTCTTGGGGATGTCAGTGCCGTCATATTGATCATGCGCAAAATGCAGCAGTTTGATGCTGTAAGGTTTGTAGTAGCGCTTTTGACGGAGTTGGATCTCATAGCTTTTGTCTTGATAGTAAAAATGTTGCCGCTCCATGAGTGCTGTCGAGCAGAGCCATGTCCCCAAGGAACCTTCCACTCCCACAATTTCCACGATTATAGTCGGAACATCCGCTTCATTGACCTTCGTCGCGCGCGGGGCTTCGGTGACGCTGAGGGTTTTTCCAAAACCCTGCGTCACAACGGAGGGTTCACTCTCATCCTTGCGGTGCCCCAGCGTGGAATTTGGAAAAAAGTTCACCACGTTCAAACGGAAGGGCAGTTGTGGATGTTGGATGACTTGATGAGGGACTAAAAACCGATCGGGAATGCTGACGACCTCATCAAGGTCCGGGGAGGAGGTATCGACGATGATAAGCTCGATGGCATCCAAACTTTCTGAATAATTTTTGGTTTCACCTTCATGGATGCGCATCTGGCTTTCCGTCGAAAGCCACTCGGTAAGCAGGCCGCCCAAAAGAAGCAAAAAAATACCGAGATGCAGAAGGAAAATGCCCGTTTTTTTCCATTTCATTTGGAAGCGATAGATATGCGCGGCGATCAAATTGAGGAATAAAACCCCGCCAATCAGATGACCTCCTGGAAAAACGGGGATCCTCCACCCCCTATTTGCCGGCGACCAATAAACAAAAAAAGTTTGGAAGTACTTTTGCTGCGCGGCATGGATCCCCAGATCGACCTGCGCAATCGTGCCCATGAAGACAAGAATTATGGCCAATCCCAAGCAGATGACAGTCAGCTTAAGAGAGGTAAACGCTTTAATGATGGATTCAAGCACCGGGAATCTCCACAGACTTCACGAAGTTGGTAAAGGCCTCTTTTTGGGATTCCACCAAAGCATCGTCTCCCATCATTTTGAAAAACCAGCATTGGCCCTCTTTTACCAGAATGGACCCGATAACACGGGTCCGGGACGTCTTTTTTTCGAGAACGCTCTGGCTGAGCATATCGACCAACAGGGCCTGTTCTCCCCGAACATCGAAATAAGCGGCAAACTTTGAGAACTCCTCCTCGGTAAGAGGCGGCAAAGAAATCTGGCCTCTCCACCGGTTCACATTAGGGAGGAAGCCTCCCGCGTTTCCCGGCAGGGAGATGATGGAAACGTCAGCCTGCATGCCTTGCTTTCCACTCACCAAGAAACTGCCCTTGCGCATTCCTGAAGCCTCCATTTCCTTCCATCCAGCAGGGAGCTTCCAGCTCAAAGCTTGCGTGCCAGAGGGTCTGGAGAGTGACGGCATCGAATCTCCCGCTCCCATCATGGGAGATGGAAACGCCCCCGTGAATCGCAGCGACTTTAAAAATTGGGTGAAGCGTGTTTTTTGAGCTTCGACGAGGGAGTCGTCTCCCGTCATTTTAAAAAACCAGGTCGATGGTCCATGAGGCAGGATGGCGGCAAGCATCCTTGTTTTGACTTTTCCGTCGGATGGATTTGAGTTCGCGAAATCAACAAGAACGACTTTGGTGTCCAAAACCTCCACTTGAGTGAAGTTGTCAGAAAGCTGGCCCTCGGTGATGGGAGACAAGCCGAGCTGATCCCGCCAGCGATTGATATTGGCGAGAACACCCCCCGCTTCCCCGGCAAGAGAGATGACAGAAAGATCCGCCTGCGCCCCATTTTTCCCTGAAATCGCAAAACTTCCATAACGCATCGACGAGGGGGCTTTTTGCTCCCAGCCGGAAGGCGTCGTCCACTCCAGATGCTCTGCAACCTCCGGCGGCGGAATCTCGTTTCCCATGGGAGAAACAGAAGGAGCAGCCTCTTTATCAACACGGTAAACCTTGATTTCCTCCTTGCTGCACCCTGCGAAAAAAACGAGGCCAACGACGCTCAAAATGAAATAAAACAACGACAATTTCTTATGCATCAAAATAATGCTTACATTCTTTCTGCATGGAAGCAATCCATTAGGATGGCGAAGAACCGACGCTCGATCCAGCAAGCGAGAAAGAGGCCGCGTCATATCTGACTTCAGTGGGTAGCGGACGAGCACCATACAGAGCAGGTTCATGCAAAGAAGGACAAGCCACGCACCCAACCAGAGCCCGTCGCAGACGCGAGCTTGGGCGACCCCGGTAGCGAGACGGGACTCGACTCCTGTGCCTCCGATACAGGGGATGACAAGGATCGCAAGGAGCATCATCACCAGGGTGAAAGACCAGAACCCGCTTTGTGAAGACTTCATCATGCCCTACAGCATGCCTCACGCGAAACATCCCGACTCGACATGGATTGGCCGATTCCGCCTCTTTTTTGTCATGCTTCTCAGCAAATCTATTTGCTGTCCTGGCCGCGTTAGTCGCCTCCGGTGTGGCAATCGTTGCACTTCATGTCCGCATAGTCGCCACCCGGGTGTTTGAACTCGTGCCCTTTGGAATCAAGCTGCTCCAGTTCATCCCCCGAGCCCTGAGCCAGGATTATGTGACACGCATTGCAATCATTCGCCTTGATGTTTTTCTTTCCGTCCGCCGTCGTATGATCTCCATCGTGACAGCGAAAACAGCCCGGCCAATTCTTGTGGCCGATGTCATTCGGGTAAACTTTCCAATTGGCCTTCATATCGGGGAAAAAATTATTGCAATAAATCTTCTGCACCGCGTCCACGGCGGAACGAATCCGTGCATCATTCGGGTATTTCTCGACAAGGACGGTGGCGATGTTCTGAAGGGCTTCCTTCTCTCCATCATATTTCTTCGTCAGCACCTTCACCGATTCCTTTTTGATGTTGGGAATCGTCGCATCGATTTGTCCCAGTGACATCGCGAGTTCAATCGCGTCGTTCGGAGTCTGGTAGCTATGCGCGGGACGATTATGACAATCCATGCAGTCCATCGTGCGGACGACATCCTTCGGATCTGATTTGAATTTGGCCGTCTTGTACTCCGTTACCACGCCCTGCGAATCGGTGATGCGCACCCACGGGATCACCTGGCGCTGCTCATCGCTGGCAATATATTCCACCTTGTTGCCCACGTTCATGTGCCAGTGAATGCCGCCGACGGGGCCGTGCGTGGGATCGCCACCGCCCACTTTGAGGAGCAGCCGAACCTCGAAGGGCGTGTTGTTCGTGTCGCTCAAATAGTGGCGGTACGTCCGGTCAATATTGCCGACGAACTTCTTCGGCCAGTGGCATTGCTCACAAGTCTCCTGCGCGGGCCGCAAATTTTTAATAGGGGTGCTGATCGGCATCTCGTACGTGTGGCGCATCACCGCATAGACCTGGTGCAGGCCGCTGATCTTCGCCTTCACATACCATGCGGCACCGGGACCAATGTGGCATTGCGAACACGCGACGCGGGCGTGCGGTGAGTGCAGATAGGTGGTAAACTCAGGCCTCATGACTGTATGGCACGCCTGGCCGCAAAACTCCACAGACTCTGTGAAATGATAACTGCGATAACTGCCCACCGCTGTCATGACCATGAAGATCAATGCGGCAGACGAGAGCAGAATGAGATTCCTGCGGTCCCGCCTGCGCGAAAGGTCGACGATCAGGAGCGGGATCGACGAGCCTGGACTCTGTTTTTTCAACTGACCGCGCTCGATGAACAGGCCTGCGGCAATCATCGAAAGGCCGGTGACAAGGAATCCTGGCGCGATCAGATAAGCGAGAATGCCGACATACGGATTGCTGACCGGTGCCAGGGCGTCGAGGATGAACAGGAGCAAAAACGCGAACATGCTTCCACCCGCAACGATCAGGCCACCCAGACTGATCCAGTTCCGAAAGATGGAAATGCGGCGCTGTTTCTGAAGTGAGGCTGGATCCATTTCCTTCCAATTTAGCCGAACGATTGAAGACCACTACACGTCGGTTGGCCTGATCTCTCCCTTTTCAAGCCACTGCAGGCTCTTTTGCTTGCAAGACCTTAAGCCATAAAAAAACTGGGCTCCTTGCATCCAGGCAGCCCAGTTTCTGCGCGATACCTTCGACTTATTTTTTGAAACTTCGGACGTACGCGACAAGCGCCTTCACATCCTCGTCGCTCAACTTTTCACCAAATGGTTTCATCTTCGTCTTGCCGCCATCCTTGATACCTTCCTTGATGGCCTTAATCATCTCTTCGTCCTTCATTTCAGCCTGGACCTTCGGATCGGTGAAATCCTTGACGTTGAGTTTTTTGCCGGCAGGCGTATTACCCGAGCCATCCTTCCCGTGACAAGCCGCGCAGTTTTTTCCAAACAGCGTGCCAGCATCGTCAGCCATCGCGGCTCCCGTCAAGGCCGCCAAGACCATCGCTCCACCTAGTTGAAATATTTTCTTTATCTTCCCAAGACATTGGGCTTGTTTGTCTCATTGATTCCGGGTCTTCTTCTTTTGTTCTGGCCGTTCCTTGAT
>JABDCI010000029.1:19631-20070 GCA_013288215.1 Verrucomicrobiota bacterium
GCGATGCGATGCGGCACTCCGCTGGCGTCGATTTGATACCATTGTCCTCCAAACTGGATCTGGCGTTCCGAAAGCAGTCCCACCACACCAAACACCAAAGCCAGGACGATCGCCACGATGCCGATGGAAACCGCTACGGGGCGCTTTCTTGGGTTTCTTTCGCTGCCACGATCAAGGAACGGCCAGAACAAAAGAAGAAGACCCGGAATCAATGAGACAAACAAGCCCAATGTCTTGGGAAGATATTTCAATAACTGATAAGTCGGGAGAAAATACCACTCCGGCTTGATTCCCTCGGGAGTTTTAAAGGGGTTTGATTTTTCGCCCAGCTCCACTGGAAAACACACAATCAACATCACGAGCGCGAAAATCAGGAGGCAGAAGACCACTCCTTCTTTTAACACATGATGCGGAAAAAACGGAGTCCCCTTCTCCTTAT
>JABDCI010000030.1:0-1888 GCA_013288215.1 Verrucomicrobiota bacterium
CCCAGCGCGATATAAACCTGCCGCGTGGCCCAGGCCGTGACATCGAAATCGTGCTTTGGACGATTCACGAATCCCACCATGATATCGCGAAATCCCTTCAGGGAATCGGGCGTGACATGGCGCACTTCGGCAATGCGGTTGAGGTAATGATCGACGTCTTTTGAAGAGAGATCCTTTTTTACCGCAAAGACAACGAGATGCGACGCGTCCGCAACCTGCGATTGCCCCCACGAAACCGGAATCAGCCTCCTGCGGATTTCGGGGTTCGTCACGACATAAAACCGCCATGGTTGGAGGCCAAAGGAGGAGGGGGTAAGAAGAAGCGCTTCCTCCAAGGTGCGCCAATCTTCGTCAGAAATTTTCCGCGCGGGATCAAATTTCTTGGTGGCGTAGCGCCATTGAAGTTGCTGAAGGAGCGTAGCGTTGGTTACAGGTTTCATATTGCGTGGGGTTAAAGAGGTTTCAGAAACGGGCGTTGGCTGCCTCAAAAAGGTCTCCAGGGTTTGACCCATGAATGCTCGCGAGCTTCTCCTCCGCAAGGATCGGAAACACCAGCTGTGGATGCGGAGTCTCCCATGCAAGCGCCTCGGCTTCATGGAGTGCCTTCTGAATCTGTCTTCGTGTCAGGAGGGGAAACCGGGTCGGAATTCCCGCCGCAATCCGTTGCTTGAGATCGCTCAGGTGGAGGCCTTGCCTCGCATTTTCGGTGGCAACAAGGTTCACACCTTGGAATGTGGAATTTGTTTTCATATAATAGTTGACTATTTAGTAAACAATATGTGTTAAAACAATATGTGTTAAAAATTTCAAGCGGCGCGGACGCGGGTTTCGTAGCCGAGGAGTTCCATCGCCCGCTGGGGAAGTTCCTTCAGGAGCCCCGGATCGTTCTGAATGCGGGCCTGGGTGAGGGCGCCTTCAAAATAGGCGAAAAGGAGCCTCGCTTTGCAGGCGGCATCCGGAGCGGAAATCAATTTGCGGGCATGGGCGTCACGAATAGCATTTTCAAAATAGTGGATGTAGTTTTTCAAAAGTTGTTCGATGGTTTTTACGAGCTTTGGGTCCTGTGTGCAAACTTCGGAACCCAGGGTGAAAATAGGGCAGCCGAGCACCTGGCCGCACGTTCTTTTGATTTCGACCTGCCGTTTGTACACACCCTGGAAGAATTTCAGGAAACGTTCCAGCGGCGGCGTGGTGGGGGAGAAAAGGGCGTCCATCGCGGGTTTGCGGTCGTCCCAGCTGCTTTTCAGCGCGGCGGCGGCCAGATCCGATTTGGAATCAAAAAAATAGTAAAAACTGCCCTTCTTCACTCCCGCCTTGTCGCAGATGGCCTCGATCGTGACGGCGCCGTAGCTGTTTTCCCAAATCAGCTCCATGACCGCGTCCATCAGTCGTTGTCTGGCGTTGCTGGCTCGTCCCATGGGATCAATTTAACTTAGTTTACTAA
Source organism: Verrucomicrobiota bacterium (assembly GCA_013288215.1). Taxonomy (GTDB): domain Bacteria; phylum Verrucomicrobiota; class Verrucomicrobiia; order JABWAM01; family JABWAM01; genus JABDCI01. Next base: position 1,445 of record JABDCI010000030.1, read on the forward strand.
ATAGTCAACTATATTGAGCGATGCCTCTTTCTAGATTTTCCGCTGTCGCCTTTCAAATAAGGACGCTGCGATGGCGCGGCTTTGGAGACGTTTCTTGTTTCAATCGCGGAGCGCTTCATTAGAGTATTTGATCGCCATGAAGCCGTCCGGCACTGCCGAAAAAATCCGCCATCTTCTTCGGGAGCATTCCAGTTTTTGGGCGCATCAGCTTGAGACGCATGCTCATGACATGGAATGGCTCGATGTCGCAGGCCATCTCGACCAGCCGCGCAGTCTGCGCCGCTTGGAATTCGAATGGAGGGATGAGAAATGGGCTGGGCTCACCTGGCAAAAGACATTGGAGGCGTTGTGCCGCGTGAAACGGCGGGAAATGCTGCGCATCACCATCCGCGAGCACGGAGATCTCCGTGACGATTTCCTCAAGAGCAACCTCGTTCTGAAGAT
>JABDCI010000030.1:1898-20101 GCA_013288215.1 Verrucomicrobiota bacterium
CATCACCATCCGCGATCTTCAGAACGAGGTTGCTCTTGAGGAAATCGTCACGGAGATCTCCGTGCTCGCGGATTTTTGCCTTCAGCGCGCTCTGGAGCGCATCTTGAAAGATCTCGAGGCCAAACATGGAAAACCAAATTCCGAATTCGCCATCTTCGGGATGGGAAAGCTCGGCGGAAATGAACTCAATTACAGTTCCGACATCGATTTGATCTTCGTTTATTCCGAGGAGGGAAAGATCGGCGCGATCACCCATCACGATTATTACACGCGAGCGGCGCAGGCGCTTGTGCAGGGGTTTCGAATGAATTGCAGCGAGGGAAGTCTTTTTCGGATCGACCTCAGGCTGCGTCCTGAAGGCAATTCTGGCCCTATCGTGCGATCGCTCGAGGGATATGAAAATTATTACGCGGCTTTTGGAGAAGTGTGGGAGCGCCTGGCGCTTCAAAAAGCAAGGCACGTCGCGGGCAACGCCGAACTGGGATATGAATTCGTCCAGCATTTGCAGCCATTTTGTTTTCCGAAGCATTTAACCTCAACGGCGCTTGAAGAGATTCATCGGATCAAAGGCAGGATCGAAGCTGAGATTCTTAAGGAGGGTGGATTGGAGCGGCACGTGAAGCTCGGGCGCGGCGGCATTCGTGAAATCGAATTCGCGATCCAGGCGCTGCAGCTCCTGCACGGGTCCCGTTACGCATTTTCACAGGAACGAGGCACGCTGAAATCATTGCAGGCGCTTTTACGTTTGGAGCTTTTGTGCCGCGAGGATGCGGTTGCCCTCGCGAAGGCATATATTTTCTTGCGCCGTCTCGAACACCGTCTCCAGATGCGCGAGGACCGCCAGACGCATACGGTGCCTGCGGATCTTGAGACGCAAACCAAGATTGCGAAGGGGCTCGGTTTCAAATCGCACTCGGAATTCGAAAAGGAATGGAAGCGTCACATTGAACGGGTGCGTTCTTTTTTTAATACAATCGTCAAAAGTCCCAGGACGGATGCCGCGCTCGCAGCCGTTCCGGATTGGTCACAGCCGTCCAAGGAACGCGATCGCTTGTTGCGTCAGGCTGGGTTCTCGAGTCCCGAGAAGGCTGTCGAAATTTTGAAAACGCTCGCCGAAGGGCCGTCCTATGCCCACGTATCGGAGCGTACGCAGGCATTATTCCATCAACTCTGTCCTCATTTGTTGCGGCTTACCCCCCAGTTTGTTCGTCCCGATGAAATCTTGCAACAACTTGAAAGATTCATCGAGGCGTACGGACCGCGCGCGGCGCTTTATGAACTGCTTCTTTCCAATCCGAATGTGCTCAAATTATTGATGCGGCTCTTCGATCGGAGCCCTTTTTTGACGGACATTCTCATTCATCAACCAAGCATGCTCGAGGCGATCGCTTACGAGGGATTGCTGCTCGAGCCGCATGACCGCAAGCGGATGGAGATGGATTTCGCCCACGAGTCGGCCGAAACACTCGGCGCAAGGCTCCGGCTTTTTCACCGGGCCGAACTCGTGCGCATCGGGCTGCGCGATATTCTCGATCTTGTCGCAGGACCTGAAGAGGTATGGAACGAAATCACTCGACTGGCGGATATCTGCATGGCGGAGGCGGTGGCTCACTTGTTTGGCAAGCGAAACGCTTCGTCGGATGCATTTTGCGTGATTGCCATGGGGAAATACGGGGGATGCGAGTTATCCTATGGGTCCGACCTTGATGTGCTTTTCGTCGGGGGCACAGTTTCCAAGACGGCGCAATTAATCCATCTCATCAGCAAAGAGGAAGGTGCGATGTTCAAGGTGGACGCGCGATTGCGTCCTGACGGCGAGGACGCGCCGATCACGCTGCCGCTCGATGCGTACGGCAACTATTATCGAAAGCGCGCCCAGTTTTGGGAACTCCAGTCGCTCACCCGCGCGCGCGTTGCTGCGGGGAACGCGAAACTCGGTTTGGAGTTTCTCAATCTCGTCGATGACATGATTTATGTCCGGCCGCTCGCGAGCGAAGAGTTGCGGGAAATGAACGCGATGCGGTCGCGTATCGAGAAGGAACGCGGCGATGGCCAAGATGAAAGGCGCAATTTTAAGACGGGCGCCGGCGGCCTGGTGGATGTGGAGTTTCTGGCCCAAGCGCAGCAAATGAAGTTCGGGCATCAGCATGCGGAGTTGCGGCGTGCATCCACCTTGGAAGTGATTCGCCGGATGGCGCAGATCGGGGACTGGAAAGACGAAGAAGCGAAGCGTCTGGCCGAGAACTATCTTTGGTTAAGAAAACTGGAAACGGTGCTAAGACTTTTTCAAAACGCGTCGGTGTCCGAGATGCCTGCCTCACGTGAAGAGTGGGAGGGTGTCGCTCGGCATTTGGAATTGAAGAATGGAAAGGAACTTGAGAAGGAGTCGGCGGCGCGACGCAAACAAATCCGCGAGACATATCGCAAGCGCATGGCGCCGTAGGAGAACTCACCCGAGCGCTTTCAAAGCTTCCTGGGCAGCCAGTGTCTCCGCCTCTTTTTTGGTCGCACCGATTCCTTTTCCCATTAATTTTCCATTGAATTCGACGGAAGCCTCGAAACGCCGACAATGGGCGGGACCTGTTTCGGCGATGATGCGGTAGACAGGCTGGGCTCCATGTGCGTGAAGGGCTTCCTGGAGCAAGCCTTTGGCATTTTCAGGTTCTGGATTGTCCGAGATCTGGCTTAAGCGCGGCTCGATTTGCCGGATGAGAAATAGGCGGGAGGCTTCGAGTCCCTGATCGAGATAAATGGCGCCGAGAATGGCTTCGACGGCATTGGCAAGATTGGATGCGCGATTTCTTCCCCCTTGCGTCTCCTCAGAGGGTCCGAGGATGAGGTGAGGGCCGAGATCGAGGCTTTTCGCCATGGCGACAAGAGAGCTGCGACTGACAAGGTGAGCGCGCACTTTGGTGAGGTGCCCCTCCGGCACGTCCGGGTAACGCTGATAAAGATGTTCGCTGATAATGAGCTGAAGCACCGCGTCGCCGAGAAATTCCATCCGCTCATTATGCGCCAGCCGCTGATTCTTTTCATGGCCCCATGAAGCATGCGTGAGTGCGAGCTCGAGCAGCGCGGGGTCTCGAAACGTGTGGCCCAGTCGGATTTCCAGAGGCGAAGCCATGAGAAAAAAATTCAGGCCTCCGATGGCGCAAGATGGAGTTCGAGGGCGGAGTAGAGTTCGAGTGGCATGCGGATCGGCCTTTCTTCCAGGTTCGTGACAGCATGCCGGGTAAACCCACTTAAGATCAACATGTTGGCTCGACGAATTTCCACGGTCAGGGAAAATTGGACTTTCCGCAAATCTGATACGAGAATATGAATAGCCAGGAGATCGTCATACCGCGCGGCTGCATGGTAACGAAGACTGCATTCCACCACCGGGAAGATGATATGTTTTTCCTGCATGGCGAGCAATGGAAACCCGATTTCACGGAACATTTCATTGCGTGTCACTTCCAGAAGATCCAGGTAGCGAGCATAATAAATATGGTTGCCAACTGTCACGTCTCGGTAAGCGACTCGGATTTGGTGCTTGAACATAAGAGAAAAGTGCCAAAAATGTCGGGTACTGAGAACTGAAAAGAAACAGTTGCCGCCGAATGCGTCGACAAGCTTCGATTGGTTTTAAAAATCACGATCCATGAGTGAAGAAAATTCAGGCATCCTGGTGGGACAAAAAGGAAACGTCACTGTCGTTCGAATCATGGGTAAAGGAACCCACCTCAACAGCCACTATCTGAAGCAGTTCCTTCTGCAAGGTATTGGCGAGAAGCCACGAGCCATCCACATCGATCTCTCACAATGCAACTATCTGGATAGCACCTTCTTGGGAATGCTTGCAGGGCTCGGATGTAAAATGAAGGAACGCTCCCTTCCTTCGATCCGGCTTATTAACGGCACGGAGCGAATCATCGGCATGCTTGAGGGGTTGGGAATCGACCGACTGTTTGAGCTCGTGAAAGAACAGGCGGCGGCGGATGGGTTAAAGGAATTGAAAACGGCATCTCTCAGCCTTGAAGAGCGGTCGCGGGAGATGCTGGAAGCACATGAAAAACTGGTCGAGGTTTCTCCGCAGAATGAAGTGAAGTTTCGGGACGTGATTGCCCTCCTACACGAGAAGACTCCTCCTTCGAGCAAATCGTGAAAGTTCTTTTTTACCTGTCAGTGCTGCTGATGGGCTATTTTGTCTATTTAAGCTGGAGGCAGCGCAAGCGCGCTCAACTGTTGCAGGCAAGCCGGCATCACCTGATCGAGGAGCGACAGCGCGTCTTGGCATTCCTCGAGGAAGTGGGCGAGGCATTCAACGAAAAACTCAATGTCGAAGAAATCCTCAAGCTCATCATTCAATGTTCCGTTCGTACTGCCGAGGCGAAATCGGGCGCTATTTTTCTTCTCGATGCTGCCGCACAGGCCCTGGAAGCGGTCGTGATTGAAGGCCCATTTCCACCCCCGCATCCACCGGCGGATTTCATGGAGTCCAAGATTGCGAGCCGAGCGGTCTTTCTCGAGCAAGCCGTCAAGTCCCAGAAAATCATGGTGGGAGAGGGGATCATTGGCGAAGTTGCAAAATCAGGCACTTCGGTCCTGATCCGGCATCCCAGCGAGGACACGCGTCTTCCGAAGTACGAGGATGAAATTCTGCGCATCAAAACATTTATTGCTGTGCCCCTGATCTTCCGCAACCAGATTTTGGGGGTGATGGCAATGGCCAACACCAAGGACGAAAAAGCCTTTGATGAAGCGGACCTCTCCCTTGTCACATCGCTTGCGAATCAGGGCGCCTTCGCGATTTTTAACGCAAACCTGCACCAGATGCTCGCGGAGAAGGAGCGTGTGGACCGCGACCTCGAGATTGCGCGCGAAATCCAGCAGCTTCTGCTCCCTCCCACGTTTCCGAAATTCGAGAGCCTGCAGGTGAGCGCTGTGAACATTTCGGCGTTGAAGGTGGGAGGCGACTATTACGATTTCATCCCTGTCAATGACGACCATTGGGGGATGGCGATCGCCGATGTTTCCGGCAAAGGCGTTTCCGGCGCCCTGATTATGGCAATGTGCCGCAGCGCGTTGCGCACGAAGGCGGTCGGAAATTTATCTCCTTCCACCGTTCTCAAGCAGGTCAATCGCGTCATTCGTCCTGACATGCGCGAAGACATGTTTATCTCGATGGTCTACGGTGTCATTAACATCCGAACCATGGAGTTCACATTCTGCCGTGCGGGCCATGAGCCGCTCGTTCTGCAAAAAGGAGGACGCGAAGAAGTCCTGAATCCTAAGGGAATGGCTCTGGGAATTGACAACGGCGATCTTTTTGATACCCTTTTACAAGAGCAGAAGGTCATCCTTCAAAAGGGCGATGCCATGGTCTTCTACACCGATGGGATCACCGAGGCACTGGATGAGTCTGGACAGGAGTTCGGCCGCACCGAGTTGATCGAGGCGGTCCATGCTTGTGTGGGCCAGAGTGCCGAAGAAATGACCAAGAACATCGAACAGCGTGTTCGTCGTTTTGTGGGACATCATCCGCAAAGCGATGATATTACATTGATGGTAGTGAGAGTTTGATGATGAATAGAGACAATCGACAACAGAAAGACAGCCTGGAGGCGAGCGAAACGGACTCCGCTTTGAAAACGGCGGCCGAGATCGCCTTTGACACGGCTGCGGGCGAATCCGATTCTGATGAGTCTCAGGATGTTATGACCCTGAAAAAACAGGCCGCAAAAGCGCAAGAGAACTGGGAACGATTGTTGCGCACCCAGGCGGATTTTGAAAATTTTCGCAAGCGCGTCGCCCGTGAACGTCAAGATCTCATCAAAGTCGCCAACGAAAAACTCATCCAGGAGTTGCTGTCGCCGCTGGATCACTTTGAAATGGGCCTGCAGTCCGTGCAGAAAAGCGAAGGGGAGGATCCATTGCGTCATGGAATGGAGCTGGTGCTCGCTCAATTCCGACAGTTTTTGAAGAATCAGGGTGTCACGGAAATCGAGGCTCTCGGTGCGACCTTCGATCCTGCCTTGCACGAGGCGGTTGCTCACCAAGAGTCTGATGAACCCGAAGGAAAGGTCATCCAGCAGTTGCGCAAGGGGTATCGTCTGAACGACAAATTGCTTCGTCCGGCGTCCGTGATTGTCTCCAAAAGTCGCGCTCCATAGCAGTGATTTTTGCCGTCGCGGAATTTTGATCGTAAACGAGCCGATTTTATCCAAGAATTTTCTTTATGCCCAAAGTGGATTGTTATGAAGTTCTCGGCGTCACACGAAGCGCCACGGAGGATGAACTCAAAAAAGCTTATCGAAAGCTGGCTTTGAAATATCATCCCGACCGCAACCAAGGCGACAAGGCTGCTGAGGAGAAATTTAAGGAAGTTTCTGAGGCGTACGAAATCCTCTCCGATGCCGATAAACGCGCCGCCTACGATCGATTTGGCCATGCTGCTTTTGGACCGGGCAGCCGCGGATTTGGCGGCGGGGGTGGATTGCACGATCCTTTCGATATTTTCAAGCAGGTATTTGGTGGGATGGGCGGAGTATTCGGGGATTTTTTTAGCGCAGGCTCTTCCGACGGCACCCAGGCCGGCAGCGATTTGCGCTACGATATGCAGATCACCTTTGAGCAAGCCGCGTTCGGTTGCGAAAAGGAGATTTCCATCCGACGTGAAGAGGAGTGCGAAACATGTCAGGGTTCCGGGGCGAGCCCCGGCACGAGCATGATTCGATGCACACAATGTGGCGGACGCGGCCAGACTACCACGCAACGGGGATTTTTCATGGTGAGCCAAACCTGCAGCCGATGCCGGGGAACGGGTCATGTGATCGAGAAACCGTGCAAGACTTGCGGTGGAAACGGGCTCATTGAAAAAACGGCGAAGATTAACATCCGTGTCCCTGGCGGTGTGGAAAACGGAATGCGTCTGCGCTCCTCGGGCAACGGCGACAGCGGCGTCCGAGGAGGGTCTGCTGGGGATCTCTATGTGGTCATCCACGTTCAAGAGCACGAAATTTTCAAGCGCGACGGGGAAGCCATCTATTGCGAAGTTCCCATCTCTTACACGCTTGCCGCGCTTGGCGGCGAACTGGAGGTTCCGACGCTCGATGGAAACGCACGCCTCAAGATTCCACATGGCACTCAAAGCGGAACATTATTCCGCCTTAAAGGTCGCGGCGTTCGTTCGCTCGATGGCCATGGGCAGGGCGACCAGCATGTCCGGGTGATCGTGGAAGTGCCCATGAAGTTGAACGCAGAACAACGGAAAAAACTCGAAGAATTCGCGAAATCATGCAATGAGGATGTTTTTCCGATGCAGAAGTCCTTTTTCGAACGCGTGAAACGCGTTTTTCAAGGCGCTCCGCACTGATCAACCTCCAGCGACGACACGAATGATTTCCAGTTTGTCGTCCGCCTGCAGCTTGGCATGATCGAGTTCATGACGAAAGAGCACGGTGCCATTGTGCTCGACAGCGACCTGCGAGGGGAGAAGGTGGATCTCTTTGAGAAGCGCCGCGACCGTCGTAGCCAGGACATCGCGGGATTGTCCATTAAGCTGGATTTTCATGGCGTCAGGGCTAAATCCCAATCCTTCCATACCGGCTCATATCCAAGCTCGCGTAAACGGTGGACAACCACTTCGATGGGACGATTATCGGCAATCGCAAATTGTTCTGTCGCGCGGATTTCTTCCGAACGCATGTGAGCAGCAGGGACATTTTCGCGTTTGCCCCGGGTGGTGAGATGCAACTCTTCTTTGCCAGCGCCTGTGTAACCGCCTGGCTCGGTATGCGAGCCGGCGCTCATCATGGTGACACCGACGCGTGCGAGTCCGTCGCGCAGCGCGGATGATTCTCGGGTCGAAAGCACGATTCCAACTTGGGGAAAGGTGATGCGCAGCGCGCAGATCAATTGAGTCAGTTGCGTGTCGCTCATGTGAGTCAAAGGCTCGAACTCACCCGCTGCGGGACGCAACCGGGGCAGGGAAAGAGTGAAAAACGCCTTCCAGCAACGTCTCAACAAACCTTCGAGGTGCTCGGCCATTGCCATCGCTTCGGCCTTCCAGTCGGCGAGTCCAAACAGTGTGCCGATGCCGATGCGCCGAAATCCCGCCGCGTACGCGCGGTCCGGACATGCCAGTCTCCAGTCGTAATCCTTCTTGGGCCCAGCCACGTGCATTTGTGCGTAAATATCGCGGTCATATGTTTCTTGATAAACGACCAGGCCTTCGGTTCCGGCATCGACCAAGGGGCGATAATCGTTCGTTTCCATGGGTCCGACTTCAAGATGGACGGATGGACAGCCAATCTTGCGAAGGCGTTGGACGCATTCGAGAAGGTAATCGCCACTCACAAATTTGGGATGTTCGCCCGAAACGAGAAGGATGTTTCGAAAACCCTTATGAAGCAGGTGAAGAGCTTCTTGTTCCACTTGCAGAGGAGTGAGCGTCACGCGCAGGATGGGATTCTCGCGGGAGAATCCGCAATATTTGCAGATATTGACGCATTCGTTCGAGAGGTAGAGGGGAGCGAAAAGTCGGATGGTCGGACCGAAGTGCCGGAGCGTGATGCGGCGCGATTCGGCTGCCATGATTTCGAGCTGGTCGCGCGAGCAAGGGAGCAGCAGATTTTCGAATTGGGAAAGGCGGCTTTTCATATCGGTCTTCTAAAATGGATGGCCTTGACAAGGTTTTCAATGTTTTTGGGGAGAGTCAAAACTGCGGGATTGTCACCTGCTTTGAAATAGAGGATAGTTTTCCCTTACGTTTGTTGCTCATGCCGATCAAAACCCCGACTCCGACCCAGACCGCCCGAGGCAAACCAGGTCCGCTGGTTCGCCAATTTTCCATCTTCCTCGAAAATAAATGCGGCCGACTTCTTGATCTCATTCGGCTTTTTGAACAAACCAACATTCATATTCTTGGGTTGTCCGTTGTCGATACCACCGATTCGGCTGTCGTCCGCATGGTTGTCGACGATCCTGACAAAGCCGAGGAAGTGTTCGACAAAAAGCGCATGCCGTTCAGCGACACCGATTTGATTGTCGTCGAACTGCCTCATGGACCTTCAGGTCTGGCCACCTTGCTGACATCCCTGCTTCAAGCCGAAATTAATATCTACTATACGTATAGTCTTCTTGTTCGCTCAAATCAGCGTCCCGTGCTTGCCTTTCATGCCGAAGACCACGAGCTTGCCGCAGAGGTGTTAAAGCGCAATGGATTCACCACATTGGGCCAGTCGGATCTTTCGCGTTAATCGCGTTAAGCAAAGCGCCTCAACCCACGAAATAAGCCGCGATTTCGTCGGCTAATTCAAGTCCGTGCGCGGAGAGCTTGAAGGGATTTTTTGTCAGCAGGCTGTTTCCCACGAGGAGATCAATTTCTTGGCGCCATTTTTCTTCAGGAGAAAAACCGAAGCGTTTTCGGAAAGCTTCTTCCTCCACGCCTTCCGAAGTGCGTAATCCCAGGGCCATGCGTTCGGAAGCCAATATCTGTGCTGAAAGAGGTTCTTCACTCTTCACGTTCCAGCCTTGCGGGGTCAGTTTTCCGTTCGTGCGGCGCACCCCTTGCACGGTGGAAACCGCGCTCGGACCAATTCCATGAAACTCCTCGCCCCGCCAGTAGCTCAAGTTGTGAAGGCTTTCAAATCCCGGCCTTGCATAATTGGAAATTTCGTAATGATGGAAGCCGGCTTGTGTGAGGATGCGATTGGCAAGGCGGAACATTTCAAGTTCGAGCTCCTGATCCGATTGGCATTCGCCTCGCTGGAGACGCGCGAAAAAATCCGTGTCTTCTTCGTAAGTCAGCCCGTAACAGGAAAGATGTGAGGGATTGAGAGACAGGACCGTTTCGAGCGTTTTTTCCCATGACGCGAGCGTTTGTCCGGGAACCCCAAAAATCAGGTCGATATTGATGTTTTCAAAACCGGCACTGCGGCCGATCTCAACGCATTCTCGCACGGCCCTTACCGAATGGGTCCGCCCCAATTTCTGGAGCACTTTGGGATCCATGGATTGCGCGCCAATGGAGAGCCGGTTGATTCCATGCGCCCACATGCTTTTTGCCTTTTGCAATGAAAGCGTGGAAGGATTGCATTCTGCTGTGACCTCCGCCGGGTTTGATTTCCCGAGGATTTCGGATGCGACTCTTTCGAGTTGTGCCGTAGAGAGCGCGGTAGGGGTTCCTCCTCCGAAAAAAACGGTTTGGAGATCGAGGTCGTCGTGAATGGAACGATGCTCTTCGATCAAGCGAGTGACGAGAATGTGGCTAAGCTCCTTGTCAGCGCGCAGCACATGAAACGAGCAGTAAGGGCAGATGTGCGGACAAAAGGGGATGTGAACGTAAAGATGGCGGATGGAAGAAAAAGCCATAAGCAGCAAGCCATCATTATGAGATCTCTGGGACGCAAGCAGAAGGAATTTCTCGGACAAGCTCGGGACGACTCCTGAAGAAAACTGCCTCTAAAAGATCGTTTTTTCTCTTCATAGAAACCTTATTTGAAAGAGCAAAATAAGAATACGAGTTATTTTAAGAAACCCATTTTCTTAAAATAATGGACCTCCGCCTGAATTCAGTTTTGAAAAGAGCCGCAAATTGCGATATCTTCTTTCTTATGCCTATCTATGAATTTACCTGTTCGAAATGTTATCATGAATTCGAACTCCTGCTTCGTTCCCAGGAGGAGGTTGCGGAATGCGTGAAATGTGGTTCCAAAAAGGTGGTGAAGCAATTTTCGACGTTCGCTTCCCACGGATCATCCAGCCGCTCATCTCAGAGTGCGCCCTCATGCAGTGGCAATCCGGGGTCGTGCGGACGTTGTGGCACGGGTGTTCCCCATTCTCATGGATGATGGGAATTTGCACGGGCGGACATCTGGAATGGGCATGGTCCTTGCGTGCCTTTTGGTTTCTGCGTTCCTGTCAAGCGGATGCGGCCGTTTCGGGTTCCTCGGCAGTGACAAAGACGCAGTGGAGCATCACTTGGAGCACGCCAAAAAATTGTATGAACTGCGCGACTATAAAGGCGCGATCGATTCTTACGAGAATATCATTCGTTTGAGGCCCGATTACTCCGACGCTTATTTCCAGATCGGCTTGATCTACTATTTCAATCTCAACGACTACCTGAACGCCGCATATAATTATCAACGTTTTCTTCAATGCTCGAATCCCGATGCGGGGAAGGTGGAGCTGGCGAAAGGCTTTCTTGAGAACGCAAAGCTTCAGTTTGCCGCGAGCATTCCGAACGTTGCCGGGCAAACTTCTCCCGAGCTGGTGCGATTGCGAACAGAAAACGATGCGTTGCACAAACAGGTCGAGGATTTGAAGCGCGATCTTGTGAAGCAGCGGCCCAAACCGGTGGAGGAGGCGCGGCCGATGGATCATTCAAACCCGGCAACGGATGTGGTTTCGACTCCATCTCCATCCAAGATCGAGCCGACACCCCCTTCTTCCAGGGTGGAACCCAAAACGCCCACGCACTCGAAAACGTACGCCGTGAAGAAAGGCGAGGGGATTCAGTCGATAGCCGAGAAGTTTTATGGCGATCGCAGCAAGTGGAGGGAGATCATGGTGGCCAATCCCAAGCTCAAAGATCCCAACCATCTCGTTCCAGGACAGGTGCTGATTTTACCGTAGGATGGAACCGTCTTTCGATTTTCTGCTCAAAGAATCTTTTACAATCCCAGGCTTTGGAAATGGATGCATCCACATAACAAGAAGATCCTCCTACTTTAATCTCTCTGCGAGTTGAAATGTCTGATATGTTGCTGCTACCTTTCCATCCATGGTCCACTCCTTTGTCCTGGCGGATGACATCTCAATCGTGGATTGCTTGATTTGTTTCAGAAAACGGAATGGGATTCGCTCATGAAGCAGGCCTTTCTTGAAAAACTGATCGGAAAAATGGATCGGCTCGATCCAAAGAGCGTCGCTTCCATCGTCAACCGGCTTGTCGAAGAAAAGGGATTTCTCGAAACGGTTTTTAATGCACTTGAGGAAGGTGTTCTCGTTCTTGGATCGGACTTCAAGGTGCTTTATTTTAATCTCGCCTCGCAAACGATGTTGGGTTTCTCGAAGGAGTTTGAGCCTGGCGATTCTGCGGAACGCTATCTGCCGGAGGAGTTCTGGAAGACAGTGCAGGAAAATCGGGAAAATAAAAAACCAGGCTCCGCGGTTCACCACGACGTCGAGGTCTTTTATCCGCAACGTCGGTTTCTGCAGATTTACATCACGCCCCTGGAACAGCTTCCGCGAGGCGACGGTTATCTCCTGCTCATTCTGCGCGACGTGACGGAGGCGCACCGCCGAGCCGCGCTCTCAGCCGAATCGGAGCGCGTGGGTGCTGTGACGACGCTTGCCGCGGGTGTGGCGCATGAGATTGGAAACCCGTTGAATTCACTGCATATCCATATGCAATTGATCGAGCGTGAGTTGAAGCGGGTCGACCCCGTGGTTCGCAAAAAGCTTGAGGAGCACATCAAGGTGTGTGCCGGCGAGACCGCCCGACTCGATCAAATCGTAAGCCAATTTCTGAAGGCAGTGCGCCCGACTCCACCTCTGCTCGAACGTCATTCCATCAATGAAATCATTGCCGACGTTCTCAAGGTGCTCGATCCGGAGATCACCAATCGCGATATTCTTGTCGAGAAAGAGCTGGATGGAAGCCTACCGAAAGTGCTTGTCGACCGCGACCAGATGAAGCAAGTGTTTTTTAATGTGCTTCGCAACAGTCTCCAGGCGATGACGAAAGGGGGCATCCTTCACGTGCGCACGGAGTTGCGCAATGACCGGCTGATGATTGCCATTCGTGACACGGGAGGAGGTATTCCGTCTGAAGTGATCCAGCATATCTTCGAACCCTACTTTACGACGAAGAACGAGGGCAGTGGTTTGGGATTGATGATCGTTCAGCGCGTGGTACGGGAGCATGGCGGGTTGATTGAAGTGAGCAGTGAACAAGGCCGTGGCACGACCTTCCGCATTTTATTGCCGATTGCCGAAAAACGGACGCGACTCCTTGAAGGCGCAAGCATTCCTTTTAAAGCCGCATGAAGCCTTCCATTTTGATCGTCGATGACGAAAAGTCGTCGCGCGAGGGATTGCGCGCGGCACTGGAAGAGCATTACGAGGTTTATGTTGCTGAGGACGCCAAGTCCGCGTTCGAGCTGCTTGAGGCGGAGCATTTCGACGTGCTGCTTTCCGATTTGCGTTTGCCAGGCGAGGATGGACTTAATTTGATCAAGCGCGCCAAGGCGCATGCTCCCGCTCCCGTTTGCATCCTCATGACGGCCTATGGGTCCGAGGATCTTGCGGTCGACGCGATGAAGCAAGGGGCCGATGATTACATTTCGAAAGGGCGTCTTCAGCTCGACGAACTGGAGATGCGCATTGCTCGGCTGCTGAAATCGCGGGGCCTTGAGCAAGAAAATATTCAGTTGCAGCAGCAACTCGATGATCGTTTTGGCCTGCACACGATGGTGGGCGAATCCAAATCACTTCGCGATGTGCTGGATATCGTCAAGCAGGTTGCCCCCTCCCGTGCGACAGTGCTTCTGGAAGGCGAAAGTGGCACGGGAAAAGAATTGGTGGCGCACGCGATTCATCATCTCAGTTCGCGCGCGAAATATCCGTTCGTGCCGGTGCACTGTGCGGCGCTTTCGGCGAACCTGCTTGAAAGCGAACTCTTTGGCCATGAAAAAGGCGCGTTTACGGGTGCGTTCGAACGGCGTCAGGGAAGGTTTGAAATGGCCGATGGCGGAACGCTTTTCCTCGATGAAATCGGCGAAATCGATGCTTCCGTACAAGTAAAAATATTGCGCGTCATGGAGAGCCGCCAGTTCGAGCGCGTGGGTGGAAACCAGCTTATCGAGTCTGATGTCCGGCTCATTGCTGCGACGAATCGAGATTTAAAAAAAATGGTGGCTGAGGGCAAATTTCGCGAGGACCTTTATTTCCGGCTTAACGTGATCACCATCCGGATGCCTGCGTTGCGCGAGCGCCGTGAAGATATTCCACTATTGGCGAATCATTTTCTGAAGGTGTACAGCCGTGAGAATGGAAAGCGCATCCGCGAGATTTCGAGCGAGGCGATGCAAAAGCTTGTGGAATACGCCTGGCCAGGCAACATCCGGGAATTGAGGAATCTCGTTCAACGCCTTGTTGTCATGGCAAAAGGAGACCGTATTGCGGAGAAGGACATTCCTGTAGAATTGAAAGCGTCTGCAGAAGGTTCCGAGTCTGAGACAACGTTGAACCTGGCGGAGACAGAGAAACGTCTCATTCGCAAAGCTTTGGAGCAGACGCGCGGCAATATCAGCAAGGCGGCGCCTCTCCTTGGTCTCAGTCGGCGCACATTGCATCGAAAATTGAAGGAATGGAACATGGAGGTTCCGTAGCTTTATGTCACGCGGGGTTGCCTTGCAGGAATTCCTGCACTCCCTGACCCAGGGAAGTTTGTTTCGTTTTATTCGGTGGGCTTTTTCGATTGCAGCGGCGGTAACGCTCTTGTTGGCATACCAAAGCTTCCAATTTCGGGGGCTAGGCACGGAGGAAGCGATGGAGTCTGCTCATCTCGCGCGGCAGCTTGCTGACGGAAACGGATTCACGACGCTTTACATTCGGCCTTTCAATATCTGGTTGCTGGAGCGGCACACGGGTCGCCAACGGGAGTTTGCGCTCCGCCAGCCCGAGATTGGATGCGCTCCCCTTTATCCTTATTTACTCTCTAAAATTTTCGTTTGGACCCGGGTAAATTATGATTTCCCTGCTGGAAGGACTTTTTTTCATTATGGGCCAGAGGTGCGCATGTGTCTTTTCTCGGAGTGCCTGCTGCTCCTGTCCGTATTGCTGTTTTATCTTGCCGTGCGTCGTGTGGGGGAGCGGCGCGTGGCAATGGTAAGTGCCGCCATTTTGCTTTTATGCAATCACTTGTGGCGCCACGCGATGGAGGGGGACTCCTTCAATCTCGTCTTTTTTCTCTTCATATGCATGCTCTATGCCCTCGTCCGTTTTCATGAGTCAGAATCACAGGGAAGTTCCAGCGTCTGGATTGTTCTTGCGGCCATCGCGACGGGGCTCGGGTTTCTGACACAATATCGTTTCGGCATCCTCATATTCCCGCTCGTCGGCGACGTCCTGTTTTTCCAGGCTCGTCGTCGTTGGCTTCATCTGTTTCTTGTCATCCTTGTGTTCGCAGCGATTGCTTCTCCATGGATTGCCCGTAATATGAAAGTTTCCGGCCTTCCCTTTGGAAGTGCAACGTACGCTGCACATCAAAACACCGATGTTTTTCCAGGAACCACGCTCGAGCAACAAGTTCAACCTAAGTTTTTAGATTTTACATATAAGCAGCCGCGCCGAAAATGGATGGCGAATACGAGAGATTTTTTTGAAAATGAATTGCCAAAGTTGGGCGGGAATTTTCTCGTCTACTTCTTTGTTTCCGGTCTTTTTTTCCGATTCAAATCACCGGCTTTGAAAAAATTGCGTCACTTTGGGCTCCTCACGTTCGGGTGGATGATCGTTCTGCTTCCATTTATCTGGAATCCTGGAAATGGTCTTTATCAGGGCGAGTTTTATTCCCTCATGATTCCATTGATTTTTTTCTTCGGCACCATTTTTTTCTTTATCCTCCTGGATCGATTTCAAATCACATCGCACGGGTTGAAACTTGTCATCGCGACGTTTTTTATCCTGGTGAATTCCATTTCGATGATTTTTGCGTTGTTTCCTCCGCGCCCTCATCTCTATCGCTACCCGCCTTATTACCCTCCAATGATCCATAGCGTGTCGACATGGATGGAACCGAAGGAATTGATGATGAGCGACATGCCTTGTGCGGTCTGTTGGTATGGAAATATTCCCTGCGTGCCTCTCACGAAGGATGTTCCTGGCTTTTTGGAGATCAACGATTACGTCAAAAAAGTATCTGCCGTATTGATGACTCCGCTGACCTACCACAAAGGATTGTCTGAACTCTTTCAGAATCCAAATGGTTGGGGATATGTGATTTTTGGTCAGTTCCCGAAAACATTTCCTCTTCGGATCGTCGGACCAAGCATGGTTCCCGAAGTTTTCTTCATCACGGATCATATGCGCTGGCAGAGCAGCGGAGGTTGATCCTTGGACTTGCGACAATAAGATGCCTAGCGATTAAGTGCCGTGTGAATGGGCTTTGCGGGTGCTGAAATCGTGACGCTCTGATCGCTGAGTTTTCCGAAAATATCCACCAGGCGGTTGGGAAAAACTCCGAACAGCACCACGGCAAGACCGATAACCCCCAAGGTGGCGGTGAGCGTGGGGCAGCAATGCAAACGGGTGGGATTAAGAGGGACAAGAACGTACATCTGCTTGGTCAATTTCAGATAGTAATAAAGCGAGACGGCGCTCATCGCGATGGCGAGGCTCACGAGCCAGAGAAGCCCCAGATTTTGGGGATCCGCTTGCACCGCGGAGGCAAAAAGATAAAATTTTCCGAAAAATCCCGCTAGGGGAGGAATGCCCGCGAGCGATAGCATAAAGATGAGCATGAGCAGCGAGAGAAACGGCGCACGCTGTGCGGCTCCGGTGAAATGCTCGAAAGAATCGCCGCCTGTCTGCGAGGCGATCGTATTCACCACGCCGAAAGCGCCGATGTTCGTTAACGCATAGATCAGGACATAAAAATAAATGGCCGGAATGCTCAGGCGCGAGGGAACCCCGCCCGCACTGATCGCGACCATGGCGACCAAGATGTAGCCCGCATGGGCCACACTTGAGTACGCAAGGAGGCGTTTTACATTCGTTTGTGCGATGGCAGCGAGGTTGCCGACCACCATGCTCAATACTGCGATGGCTGCGACCGTCACAGCCCAGCCTGCATGCGCCGAGGAGGGGCCCGCAACGACAGTTCCTGAGACGCTCAGGAGGCTTCCGAGAAGAAATTTAGTCAGCGCCACGAAACTAGCCACCTTCGAACCTGTCGCAATAAGCGCGGCGACCGGCGTCGGAGCGCCTTCGTAGGCGTCCGGAGCCCAGAGATGAAAGGGCGCGGCGGCGATTTTGAATCCGAGTCCGACGAGAGAAAAAAGGATGCCGATTTGAAGGACAAGGCCGGGAAAGGGGGCTTGATGGTTTGCGCTGAGTGCGACGGCGATATCCTTGAGACCGGTGTGGCCCGTTGCGCCGAAGATATAACTCAGTCCGAAGAGCAGGAATGCCGCGGAAAGGCCGCCGAAAATGAAATATTTCAATCCGCCTTCAGCAGAACGGCGAGCTCCTTTCTGGAATCCTGTCAGAGCATACAGCGCCAGGCTGATGAGTTCGAGTGAGATAAAGATCATGAGCAGATCTTCGCTGGAAATCAAAAACACCATTCCGAGCGTTGAGAAAAGAAGGAGCGAATAATATTCGCCGACATGAGAGGAGTAGGGAGTTTCCAATCCGATGAGCACCGTGAGGAACGTGAGTCCAATCACCACGAACTTAAAGAACGTGTTGAGGCGAGAGACCACATAGGCGCCGTTTCCGAGAGAGCGGGGTTCTGCATCTGCCAATTGCAAAAAATAAAGGCAAGCAACGACTGCAAGACCGGCAAACACGGTAACGCCCACGACGCGATGACGATGTTCGACGCTGTCTTTTCGAAGAAACAACAGGTCGAACATGAGGACCAAGAACGCGATGCTCCCAAGAGCGATTTCCGGCGTCAGGAGTTGGAAAGCTTCGTACGGTGTCATGAAGAATGGGTCCTGGCTTTGATCTGGGTGGCGAACTGCTTGCTTGAGGCTTCAATCATGTTCAGGAGGATCGGCGGATAAAGCCCCACGATCACAAGGATCGCCACGAGGAGCAAGCTGGCGACTTTTTCAGGTAATGTAATGGGAGGGAGATGCTCCCATTTGGTCATATCGCGCTTTCGGTCTCCGAAAAACGCTTTGTGGATCGTGCGCAGCGTGTAGACGACGGTAATGACAAGGCCCATTCCGAGGAAAACCAGCAGCCATGGGAATGCCCGCCAGGTGCCGATCAGCACCATCAATTCGGCAAAGAAGCCGCTGAAGCCTGGGAGCCCCATCGAGGCGAATGCGGCGGTGATAAAGACCACTCCGACGAACGGCATCGCTTTGATCAAGCCGCCCAACTCACTCAATTCGCGGGTATGCGTCCGATCGTAAACCATGCGTCCGACGCATGCGAAGAGCAGGCCCGCCACAATTCCATGCGAGAACATTTGAAGG
>JABDCI010000031.1 GCA_013288215.1 Verrucomicrobiota bacterium
AAGAGTGGGCCCGGAGCTCTTTATCGAAAGGGTGACAAGCAAGACCAAGTTCAATAAAAATCCGGTCAATGAAAGCCATTCCATGCGGGTGACCGTGGACTTCTTCCACGGACGCCATTGGAGAAGGGAGGTTAGGATGGTAAGGCAAAGAATACTGGTGAGGAACCAAGTGGCAGCCCAAGTAGCAAACCAATGTCTGCGATTTTCCTCGGGACTCCAGGAGAAATCCACTAAACGGTCGGGGATCGTTTTTACGATCACGGAGAAAGAATAAGGAATTTTGTTCGAGTTTACGATGTTCTGCATCATCGGGTAAAGGAACTTCCATCCGGTGAGTTGGCCATAATGGTGATAATTAAAGGCCAGCCAGGGAGCCAGAAAAAGACCCGAAAGCGCGAGATAGAGCGGAATCATCCTGGCACGTGCTCGCACGAGCAGCAGGGCGGTTCCCACTCCGGCGAGAGTGAGATTAAAAAAATGTGTCCCGATGGCAGCTCCTGTCAGGAGACCAAGAGCTCCCACCGTTCCTGTGCTGAGAAGCCGCTCTTCGAGTGCTGCTCGATAAAGCAGGATATAAAATCCAACGCAAAAGATAAGACTGAGATGAAAGTTCGAAATCGTGCACATCCGGAGCAAAATTCCTGGCGTCAACGTGAAGGCTGCGACCACGCAGAATAAGGTGCGATCATCCTGAATGTTGGATGCATGATAAAGCAGGCTACGGTTTTGGAGGATCCAAAAGAGAATCCCCAGAAAGGCCAAGAGACCAAGGCAACGCAGCACATAAATCTTTCCAATCAGATTTGCAGGGCCCAGGAGATAGCCAATGGACGCAACCACATAATAGAAGGGTGGATGCATTGCTTCATAGATGTAATGGGAAAGTTTCCAAGCGGGAGGCCGAGCTCGCGGCGGATGGGGGTAGACGTGTTCTCCAAGGGCCAGAACCGGATCGGGGGTCGGTTCTTGGACTGTAGGAATCGCATGGTGGGTGACCAGATAATGAATGTATGCGAAATGCGAGCTTTCATCCACGAGGGCAGGAAAGGGGATGACCGCGATGAGACCCGCGCCTCCCGCAAACATCAGTGCGAAAAGCGACTTCAATCCGAAAACCCGAAAGAGCATCCAGGAGATCGCCGTCATTCCAAAAACCAGGATCGGCAGATGGAGGACTTCAAAGAAGCGCGGAAGAACGCCATGGACGAGGATCCAACGTGTCGTCCACCACGAGAAGAAGGAAAGTCCGAGGATCAGCGTGGAAAGACCGAATGCATTTCGGGATGACCTCATGACGGGAAGTCAGACGTATAAAAAAAGCCCCCGCGTTCCTGAAGGAACGCGGGGGCTTGGACAATCTTAACTGAGCTTAGGAGTACGGTCCCCAGAAGGTAGTACCACCTGTTGCCGCTGACACGGAGCTTTGGGTTGTGGGGCTCACTTCCACGTTCGTGTTCACAGCATTGATCACAAATGCATTACCCAACGTATCGGCGCCATTGTTCGTGGCCAAGTGACTTCCTTGTTTCAGATACGGAGTAAGGTCCGAGAAGGCAGGTGTCACCGTGCCCGTTTTGTTGTTTTCCAATGCGTACTGGTCTTTTGCTGCATCCACCTGACGAGCCTCATTCAACACGGTGGTTGCTTGAGCGCGCGTACGAGCACGGATGAAGCTGGGCACGGCAATCGCTGCCAAAAGCCCGATGATGGCGACCACGATCATGATTTCCACGAGCGTGAAACCGCCTTTTTTCTGTATAGCCTGTATCATATATGACTCCTTAATGGTTTGTTGTGTTTCAGATAAAACACGACAATTGTATGATCAGCATGGACGACGCCAAAATGCAACGACATTTCCAAAGGGGAAAAATGCAAGTTGCAGACTTTTTCTTATCAAAAATGATAAGGTTTCTCGTAAAAATGTAAATTCTCGTTGTTGTTACTTCAGATCCGAAGCGGACTTAAGGAGATGCTTCGCTTTTAAGAGATCGATGGGAATGGGGTCATAGAGCGCGTGTCGAATAAAATAGTCATGGTATTGCAAAAGCTCCAGACCTCCGATGACCAGGATGAGGGTTAAGAAGACACCGGTTTTCCATCGGGGTGTTTTCATGGCGATGAAAGCCGCTCCGAGCGAAGCACAAACACTGATGGGAAGATTCCAAATAGTCGTATAACGAAGATTCAATCCATAGCGCAGGCTGGAGAGCAATAGGAACGTCATCCCCCAGAAAAAAACGGTGCCAGAAACGAATGAATCGCGCAACCGCACCTGAGTGAGTCCGCACATTGCCAGAAGGAATGGAACCGGCGAAAAGATGATCCAATCAATGGTGTATCGATACCATGGACCATCCCCTGTCAGCAGCGCTTGGGGCCAATGGCGCGCTCTTGTAAAGAACAAGGCATACATGTCCATGAATGGCGTGATGCCGCCTGCGAGCGTGATTAACAAGAGCAGGGGAAGGAGAGGGGCCGCAAGGGTGATCCATCCGATGGTTTTTGAAGGCCGGGCGCCTGCAAGCGCCTGAAACGCGAGGAGGGCAATCACCGCAAGCCAGATAAGGAGGGCTGTTTCTTTCGTGAGAACCAGCATGAACCACGAAAGCGCGTAAAGGATTTCCCACCGTCGCGAGACGGGTTTGCGGCATGCCAATAAGAGGCTTCCCACGGCCATCCATGTCCAGAGATCAAAAACGCTGTCGATAAAGACACGGCTGCCCAGATGCAGTCTCAGGGGCGCGCAGGCGAGAAGGCACGCCGCTCCGGCCGCATGGCTTTCTGGAAGATGGCGTTGGAAGAGAAAAGCGGCCCAGATGAGCGAGGCCATCGACGCAGCGCAGGAGAGAAGCGCCAGAGCCTTGTAAGTCGGCGTCCCCGTGACCCGATGCATCAGTGCGGCTGTTCCGACATAAGCGACACGCAGGGGTGGAAGGCAAAGGGGAGCTCCTGAGCGCATCAACTCCGTGTATTCACGAACGAGCTCGGGATAGCTCCTCAATCCATAGGTCGAAATCGAATCCGCATATCGAACATAAAGATCTTCGTCGTAGCCGCGCGTGCGATGCGTATTGAAAACGACCCCATTGAAGACGCACCCCAGAATCACCGCAACCAGGAGAGCCGGGCTCCAGGACTTGGCCTGAGGAAAAAAATCCATTCAAAACCCCATCAATTTGACGATCCGATCTTTCGTGGGCCATGTGATGCTCGACTTCAACTGGTGCAATGCCACGACGTCCGGGTCCTTCATTCCATGGCCGGTGACAGTACAGACGATGGTGACGGTTTTTGACAGCAGGGAAGATCGGAGTTCCGTGGCAAGAGGGCATTTGGCGCAGGCTTCCTTGCCCATGCATTTAAAGAGTCCTGCCACGGATGCGGCCGAAGCCGGTTCCACGAAAATGCCTTCATTCATGGCGAGCCATTTTTGGGCCGCGAGAATTTCCTCGTCGGTCACGATATCGATGCAACCGTTCGATTGCGAGACTGCCATCGCGGCCTGGCGCCAACTTGCGGGATTGCCAATGCGGATGGCGGTCGCAATCGTATCCGGTGTCTTGACGATTTGATCCAAATAAATGGGTGCTGCGCCTGCGGCCTGAAATCCCATCATGCGCGGGAGGCGTTTGCATCGGCCGGCCTCTTTCCATTCGCGATAACCCTTCCAATAAGCCGTGATGTTTCCGGCGTTTCCGATAGGAAGAAAGTGAAAGTCGGGAGACTCGCCAAGGGAATCGATCACTTCGAAAGATGCGGTCTTTTGTCCTTCAAGACGGTCCGGATTCGTGGAATTCACGATGGCGACAGGATATTCCTGGCCGATCTCACGGACGAGCCGCAGTGCGTCGTCGAAATTGCCCCGCAACGCAATCACCTGTGCGCCGCACATCAACGCCTGTGCAAGCTTGCCGCGCGCGATCTTGCCCTTGGGAAGGAGCACGAAGCACGCCAATCCTGCGCGCGCTGCATAAGCGGCCGCGGAAGCCGAGGTGTTTCCCGTTGAGGCGCAGATCACAGCTTTGGCGCCACTTTCCACCGCTTTTGAAATGGCCATGGTCATGCCTCTGTCCTTGAATGATCCTGTGGGATTGAGGCCTTCGTTCTTGATGTAGACGCTTGCCTCGACTCCAACCATTTCGCTGAGCTTCGGAGAAAAGATGAGAGGCGTGTTCCCCTCGTTCAAGGTGACGATGGGTGCATGGGGGCCGATCGGCAAATAAGGGCGATATGCGTCGATGACGCCATTCCAACTCATGATTCAAAACTCTCCACCCGCAGCATCACCGGTTTCGCCTTCACACATTGCAGGTTTTGAATGTGTTTGAGCGCCTGGTTCATGGCATCGAAACGCGCGTCATGAATCATGAAAATGAGAGGCACCACCTTGCCTTCGTGCCCTTCGGGCTGGATGACAGACGAAATGCCGATGTGCGCCTTCCCGAGAATCGATGAGATCTGTGCCATGACGCCGGGGCGGTCTGCAACGGAAAGCCGCAGATAATAACGCGATACCACATTGCTGATCGGCACGACTTCCGGACCCTTTGCGCAGAGATAGGCTGGGCTGCGGTCATCGGAGGAGGAATGAAGATGGGTGGCAGCTTCGACGATATTGCTTAGGATCGCGCTGGAAGTGGCGTCGCCGCCTGCACCGGGTCCTGAAAGCTTGATGTCGCCGACGACATGCCCCCGCACGACAATGGCGTTGGTCACGCCACGGGTCGCGGCAAGCCGGTTGGTGCGCGGGATGAGTGTCGGATGCACGCGCACCTCCACCTTGTTTTCGCTTTGCCAGCGGATGATCGCCAAGAGTTTGATTTCGTATCCAAGGAGGTGTCCGAATTGAACGTCGATGGAAGAGACGTTTCTGATCCCTTCCATGTGGACTTGATGGAAATCGACGCAGCCGCCATGTGCCAGCGAGGCGAGGATTGCAGCCTTGTGTGCGGCATCGACGCCATCGATGTCGAATGACGGATCAGCTTCTGCGTATCCGAGCGCCTGCGCTTCGCGCAGCACCTCCTCGAATGGAAGGTTTTCCTCTGACATCTTGGTTAGGATGTAGTTGCAGGTGCCGTTGACGATTCCATAGATGAGGTGGAAACGATTGGCGACAAGACCTTGGCGCAACGATTGAATGATGGGGATGCCGCCCGCCACGCTGGCTTCGAAATAGATGGGGACATTCAGGCGGTTGGATTCGCCGAAAATCGCACGACCATGTTCGGCGAGCAGGGCCTTGTTGGCCGTCACCACCGGTTTGTGTGCCCTCAATGCCGCAAAAATCAAATCCCGCGCGGTGGTGCAGCCTCCCATAACTTCGACAATGATGTCGACGTCATCGCGCTTCACAAGATCGCGAGGTTGGCGCACGACCAGGGCAGATGGAAAGTGTCCTCCTGGACGTGATTTCCGGGGATTGCGAACGGCGATCGCCGTAATTTCGGGAAGAATGCCGGTGCGCTCCAAGATGAGATCCGCTTCGCGGTTCAAATTACGATAAACCGCGCTGCCAACCGTTCCGAAACCTGCCAATCCGATCCGAACTGTTTTCATCCGACTTTTACTATGGCCAAAGCAGATGGAGCAAGGCAAGCTCTTGTCATTTGCCGTCGCTCGAACGGAACATGAGCAGCCCAGAGATTTTCCCCCGCTAAAAAAGGCTCGTACGAGGCCGAGGGTAGTTGCAAGCTTGAGCCTGTCGCATGCCGCACCGCTGGATCCATTGGATTTTGTTTTTGGCAACCGCCTGCCTCGCCGTGAGCTTCGCGCTTGCACAGGACAGCTGCAACGACGTTTGGGCTCACGCTTTGAATGGACGGATCATGTGGGAAATGCACCGCATCCCGCGGTTTAGTGATTATTCGTTTGTGTCATCCGAGAATGTGACCGCCAGCGACAATCCCGTCATCGAGTTGAGCCTCTATGGATTGCATGCGCTTTTTGGATATTCCGGATTCCTGATTTTCAAGGGCATTTTCATCCTTGGCGCCTGCGGGTTCGTGGCGATCTGGCTGCGTGACGAAAAAGTTGGGCCGGCAGCCACGGCGACCGCCGTGGCGTGCATGCTGGTGGTGGCGGAGGACCGTTTTTTCCCACGAGCGGATCTCGCGAACTTCACGTTTGCGGCGCTTTTTTTATGGCTCTTGCGAAGGCACGAGCTGCGCGGCGGCAAGTCGGCATGGCTTCTACCTGTGATTCTGATGGTTTGGCGGCAATGCCACGTGTTCGCACTCATCGGTGTCTTTTGGGTCGGGCTCTTCTGGATCCTCGAAAGGTGGAGGGGCACACGAGGAGTCCGTGCCTATGCGCCCGCGCTTGGCGCCATCCTGCTGGCTTGCGTGGCCGGCGTGGCTGTTTCCGAAATCTGGAATCCCAAAATTTTTAAAATTGTGGAGTGGTTTTCTTCGGGGTCCGAATTCCGCTCTCTGGTGGAGACTGCCGAAAGCGCGCCTCTCTTCAGCTCCAACCCTGATTTTCGCGATCCAGTCCTCCTCTGGAAGTTTTTCCTTCCGCTCGTGATCGTCCTGATGCTTTTCCCATGGCGTCGTTCCGGCCCCTGGTGGAGTTTGCTGATGGCAACCCTCACTACCGCCATCGCGGCGGCTTTCTTTCGGCGATTGATGGCGGTTCACGCGATCGTCTCGGTCCCAACAGCCGCCATTTTTGCCACGCAATGGGTGGTGCCCGAGATGAAGGCCAATCGTGTGTTCGCGATGCGCGCTCTTGCGGCCTTATGCATTCTTGCGTTGTGCATCCTGATCTGGTCTGGGATTTATTATCAATCACAAGACGAATTGCAGGTCTGCAGGCCGGTTGCATCTCCCATCCTGAAGCCCGTTCGCGGAGTGGATTTTATTTTGAAGCACCAGATCCCCGGAAATGTTTATGCGAGTTACAATCAGGGTGGATACGTTGGATTTCGTCTTTATCCTTTCAATAAAATCTATATCCACAGCCTGAGCTTCTGGTATTCGGAGCGGCATCTCGTCGAAAACAGTCAGCTTTGGAGCGGACAGATCGGCCTGAAGGATTTTGCGTGCCGCCACGCCATTTCCATTTTTTTGCTTAAACACACCGAAAACCGGGACTCCGCCATTTACGACCGCCTGATACCGCTTCGAAATTGGCCCCTGGTTTATCTCGATGAAACCACGGCGATCTGTGTGCGCCAGGATGTGGCTGCAACCTGCGGATTGAAAACCTTGGACCTTTTGCGGATCACTGCAGCTGACACCCCCGTGCTGAGCGCATTTGGACACTTCTGGCTAGGGAATTTCATGATGCGCCAAGGGTTGGAGGAGCAGGCGAAAGGATTTTATGAGATGGCCATTCACGATGGTGTGGCGCGGCCTCATGTGTACAACAACCTGGGTGTCATTGCGTGGCGTCGTGGAAAGTCGCGCGAAGCCCTTGCCTATTTTTTGGCATCGCTCTCTTACGGAGGGGATGCTGAGGCGCGCGATAATTTGCATCAGGTCGTTTCACGATATCCTGACGTGGAAGATCCACTGCTCCGCACTGCAAGCCAATACACTCAGTAAGTCCAGGGGCACCCCTCATCGCTAGTGTCTCCTTTGCCATGTCTTCCGGTGATTGATGCTTTAGACCAGCCGCCTATATTTGCCGAAGAAAAATTACTTGTGTTTGCCTTCATATGTGACATAATAACGCTAGATATAAGATGAATAAAGATATAACAAATGGAGATTTTTCAGGAAAACAAGGTATTGATGAAGCCCTTAAGCGGCTTAATGCCAAGATGGTTTATGCCCAGATACCGCCGTTGGAATTGGTGATCTGCGGCGGAGCGTCTCTCAACATCATGGGATGGGTGACGCGATCCACTAGCGATGTGGACATCATCTGCTTGGCGCGAGTGGGTCCGAAAGGAAACGTCAAGCTTGTACCTGGAGAACGCTTGCCGGCCCACTTTACTCATATGGTCGCGGAAGTGGGATGGGAGCTGGGACTCAAGGAAGAGTGGCTGAATTTCGGCCCGGCTCCGTTGATGCAATTCGGCTTGCCGCCTGGATTGGAAAACCGTCTCAAACATAAGAGTTACGGAAAATGTCTCAAACTCCATCTCATCAGCCGTTGGGACCAAATTCATTTGAAAATTTATGCCGCGATGGATCCGAAGACTCGTATTGAAATCCATCTTTCGGATTTGTTGGATCTCGAACCTATGGAGAAAGAAACCAAGGCGGCGGTAGATTGGCTTTTGAAACGCAAAACCAGTCCGCAATTTCGCAAGAAGCTTAAGGAAGTTTTGGACCGTATTGGACATGAAAAACTCGCTGAAACAATTTAGGACCGGACTCTCAGAGGTAGTGCTCGATTTTTTGTGGTCGGCTTGGTCGCACGTCGGCGTTATGGGAAGCGCCGTGCCATCCAAGTCCGTTATCGTGGATCCCGAGCCGCTGTTGCTGTTGACGTGGGGGTGCGGGCGCCAAGATCCCCGCGTTTTTGACGAAGTATTGGATTGGCTGGTGAGAAATGGCAGATGGATCAACGTCGTGCGGCTCACCACCCTCGTGGAGGAAGATCGGGCCTGCCCGCCATCATTGGCAGGAGCCATTGCCGCGTTCATGCTCCGGTACGACAAGTCTCCCAAATGGAGGACACTGGCTCAGCGTTACAAACCCAAGAAAACATCGGTTTCTGAGATCTTATTCCAAAGGGATGGCAAAGCCCTGGGATCGCATCGTCAATGCGACGAGGACTTTTTGAAATATGGATGGCTACGGTTGCCCGTGAGCTTACGAAAGCAATCTCAACCGGTAGCCTTCTGGAAGCCTGCTGGATTGATACTTAAAAGCAGAGCTTTTTTTGGGGTTAACATTCGTGCGGACGTTTTCGCATGGCTTGTTGCCAATGGTTCGTGCTCGGCAAGCCGTTTGGCTCGTGAGCTTGGCTATTCCCAACGCAGGGTGCAGGATACTTTGATGGAAATGCAAATTGCGGGCGCCTTTCAGGTTCACCACGATGGGAATCGAAAGGAGTATTCTGTCTCTGCCCAAAAAGGATGGCAGCTCCTTTTCGATTCTGAGCCAGAGGCTACACTTGCTTTCCATTGGCGTGCCTTCGCGCGCGGAATCTCAAAGATTTGGAAGAAAACTTTTTCTCTGAAAGAAGAAGGACTGACGCCTTATATCTTGGAGTCGGAACTGACAAAAGCAGCTGATGAAGCGAGAGAAGACTTGGTTTCGGCAGGAGTTGTTTTGCCTCCACGGATGGAAAGTTGGCAGTTGTTGGCAGTTTTAAAGAAACAGCTGCAGTTG
Organism: Verrucomicrobiota bacterium; assembly: GCA_013288215.1. GTDB lineage: Bacteria > Verrucomicrobiota > Verrucomicrobiia > JABWAM01 > JABWAM01 > JABDCI01. The sequence goes on from JABDCI010000031.1 coordinate 9,291, forward strand.
CAAAAATAGCGTTAGCGATGCAAATAAAGTGAACCCTGTATAAATCACCCTCTGCACTCCCCATCGGTTGACACACTAGAACAACCCATCCATTCGGTATCTTTTTGCCCTGAGGCACCGCAGTGCGTGATGACGTGAAGATGAAGCTCCGATCTTTTCAGTTGCAGATGCTTTTCGCGGGCGTGGCTGCCATCCTGTTCGTCTTTGCGACGGCGTGTTCATTCTCGCGTCCGCCGGCTATCCATCCGCAAAATAAGCCTGTGCGCGTTCTGAAGTTCGTGCCGTACGCGAATGACGGCGCCGTTCGGGCATATTACACGCTTGCGGACGCGGAGACGAATCAGGTGGCTGCGAATGGCACGCTTCGCATCCGTCTTTTCACGACGACGAAAATTACCATTATGCAGAACCAGACGGCGACAGTGCCGGGGTTGACAATGCAGAACATTCTTTATGATCGTACTTTTGAAGTGGGAGCCACGAATTTCCATTGGGAAACGTATGGAACCTTTCTTCGTGTGCAGGATTTGGCGATGCACTTCATCGTTCCGTACGAGAATATGACTCCTCCTGTTCCGCTCGGGCGCGTGGCGACGATGGAAATCCATTTCATGGCCGATGGAGCGACAAATCGCATCGCAGCGTCCCGCCATATCGTGTTGTATTGATAGAGGATTGAAATCATGAAGACGGTTCTACGCAATAAAACCAAAAGCTCCCCGCGGGCGATGAAAATCCTCGAGCTTCTCGGGAAAACCTATCCCGATGCCGAGTGCGAACTTTTTTTTGAATCCTCGTTGCAGCTTCTAGTGGCAGTGATTCTTTCGGCGCAATGCACGGATAAGCGCGTCAATAGCGTGACCCCAGGCCTGTTTCAAAAATATCCCGATGCGGAGGCATTCGCAAAAGTTCCGCAGGAAGAATTGGAGAACGCCATTCGCAGCACGGGGTTCTATCGCAACAAGGCAAAGAACATCCGGCTCTGCTGTCAGCAGCTTGTTGCGCGCTTCGAGGGAAGGGTGCCCGATACGATGGAGGAGCTTCTGACGCTCAGCGGCGTTGGGAGAAAAACAGCCAATGTCATCCTAAATGTTGCCTATGGGAAGAACGACGGAGTATGCGTCGACACCCACGTTCTGCGTCTGTCGGGACGCTTGGGATTTTCCGCGAAGTCGACTCCTCAGGATGTGGAACATGATCTGATGCAACTATTTCCGAGGGAAATGTGGGGTGACGTGACGCATCGTTTGATTTGGCACGGCCGCCGCCGTTGCTTCGCCCGGAAACCGGATTGCCCCCATTGTGAAGTAAAACAGTTCTGTCCGTTTCCGAAAAAGACTGTTTTTACGAGTGAAAAAAAGTAAATTTTCCTCGAAGAAACAGTTGTCTTCGGCCTTTAGATTTGGCAGACGAGACGTAGCAGCTCCCTCTGGGAACGACAGTTTTCGAGGAGAGTTAACATAAAACCCCCTAAGGAGGATCGTTCAAATGGCAGCAAAACGTAAACCGAATGCAGCGTTCATGAAACCCGTTCAGCCTGATGAGAAGTTGGCCGCGATCGTCGGATCGAAGCCTCTTCCCAGGACAGAACTCACTAAGAAGCTCTGGGCTTATATCAAGAAGCATGGTCTGCAGGACAAGAAGAAGCGCACTCAGATCAACGCTGACGACGCCCTCAAGGCTGTCTTCAATGGCAAAAAGCAGGTCAGCATGTTTGAAATGACCAAGCTTGTTTCCAAGCACGTGGATTGATCAGCATCAGTTCTTACTGATCACTGAAAATTCAAACCCTGCTCGCGTAACTGCGAGCAGGGTTTTTTATTGCAAAGGGGCGGATGCCGCAAGGGTGGAGGACTCGCGTCTACCCTCTTAGTTCGCCGAAAGTTGTTCGCCCAGCTCGACGTCCCAAAGCGTGGGGTCGAGAAAACGGCGCCAGGTCTCATCGGGTTGCCGCGTGTGCGAAATCATGAGGAAGGGGCGCCATCTCGGCCGCCGCGGCGTGCGCAAGAGCCGCATGTGGGCTTCCTTGGGCGTGCGGTTTCCCTTGCGCGTGTTGCACTCGATGCAGGAGCACACAATGTTTTCCCATGTCGTGGTTCCATTGCGGTCGCGTGGGATCACGTGATCGAGGTTTAATTCTCGTCTGTCGAGGATGCGTCCGCAATATTGACACTGATGCTTGTCACGCTCGAAGATATTGTGGCGTGTGAATTTTACTTCTTTGCGCGGAAGCCGGTCGAAAAAGGCGAGGAGAATCACTTTGGGTATCCGAATCTTGAGCGAAATCGTGCTGACCGCATCGGTCTCTTCGGGATGTTGTGTTGAAAAATCGCACCAGCTTTTGAAATCAAGCGTGGAAAATTCATTGTCTTTGTGGTGCACGACATGCGCCTGGCCTTGAAAAACGAGACAGAGAGCCCGTCGCGCGGTACAGATGTTGACCGCCTGCCAGAGCCGGTTCAGAACCAGCACATTCGTGTTAAGTGCCGACTTCATTACAACCGCGTCCTGTGGTAACATGCGTCCATTCAACTGTCAATGTGTAGTCCATCCCAACACCGGTCTCTTGATGAGTTTGACTCCCTCTAGGCAATGGTTTGTTGCGGCTCTTGGCCTGTTCGCGCTGATCTTTCTGATCTACACGCCTTCGCTCGGGCATGAGTTTATCAATTGGGATGATCCGATGTTTGTTTATGAAAACGCGCGCATCCGAAGTTTGGATTTTGACCATGTGCGAACGATGTTCACAACGACCGAAGCGGGCGCCTACACCCCCTTGAGCCAGCTCAGTCTGGCCATCGATTACGCCATCTGGAAGAGTAATCCCTTCGGCTATCACCTTACGGCGGTTCTGCTCCATTGCCTCAATGCCTGTCTGGTTCTCCTTGTTGCGCGCTTGCTTACCATAAAGTCGCCTATTCCAAGGACTTCCGCAACTACGCTCGCCGGCTCTCTGGCAGCGGCCATGGTTTTTGCCTTGCATCCGATGCGCGTGGAATCCGTGGCATGGGCCTCAGAGCGGCGCGACGTTCTTTGCGGTTTTTTCGCGCTTCTGGCGGCCGTGATGTATTTGAAGTTTGCAACTGGCGATTCAGGCGCGCGGCGCGGCGCCTGGTACATTAGCGCCTGGATTTGTTTCGTGTGTGCCGTGATTTCGAAGACCGTGGCGGTCATGCTGCCCCTGGTTTTCCTGCTCGTCGACATTTACTTGCGGCGGAACATTCGCTCCAATCGGAGTGTTTCACGCCCTTACGTTTCCCTGTTCCTCGAAAAAATTCCTTTTTTTCTCGTGTCCGCCATTGCTGGAATTGGAACTGTGGGCTTTCTTGTGGAAGGCGGCCATGCGATTGGAACGCGTGAAATTGGTTGGGAACCGCGTCTTGCGCAGTCGCTTGCGGCTGACCTGGAATATTTGCGCCGATGGATCTGGCCCATTCCTCTCAACCCTCTGGACATCCTTCGTCGTGCCTACGATTTTCGAAGTGACACAGTACGGCTTTCGATTCTGGTTCACATGGCAGTCACGGGCGGATTGCTCACGCTTGGGAAGAGATGGAGAGGCGCTTGGATCGCGTGGTTCAGCTATCTTGTGCTCATTGCGCCCCTGCTTGGGCTGGCTCAGAGCGGACTTCAATTTACGGCGGACCGCTATACCTATCTCGCCACGATTCCGCTGGGGATTGGAATCAGTTTTGGTGTTGTTCGTGCGAAGCCGTCGTGGACGGTTCTTGGAATCTTTGGGTTGGTTCTTTTGGGATGGAGCGTGCTGACATGGAAACAAATCGATGTTTGGGAAAATTCGGAAACGTTCTGGACTCACGTCCTTCGACTCGACGGCAACAATGCGGTGGCCTGGAGCAATCTTGGCGTCGCGTATGCCGATCGAGGCGAGTTCGCAAAAGCGATTATTTCCTACGAACAGGCTGTGAAGGCGAATCCGAAATATATCGACGCCTGGTATAACATGGGAAACGCCTGCGGCAAGAGTCGCCGGACTGCTGAGGCCATGAAAGACTATGAGAGAACGCTCGCTTTGGATCCGCTCCACGTAGGTGCGCATCACAATCTTGCGAATCTTCTGCTCGACGAAGGGGCGATGGATGCGGCTCTGCGGCATTATCTTCTTGCTTACGAGTTGCAGCCTGGCGCGCCTCTTGAGGAAAGCATCGCCACGGCGTACGAGGCCCAAAAGAGGATGAATCTTGCTCTGGAATGGTACCGGCGTTCCGCGGAGCATGGATGGCCTGCGGCTTTCATTTCATGGAGCGAGCTTGTTCGCAAGCAGGGCGACCAGGCGAAAGCGTTGAAACTTCTGAAAGAAGGCATGGATTCGACGAAGGACCCGTCCATCCAACTTGCTTTTGCCGAGGCAATCCTAAATGATCCCTCTCCTTCGAAGGAAGATTGGTTGCAAACGGGAATTTATCTTCAAGAGATGGATCATAAGCTGGATGGCAAAAGCAAACGCGTACGGCAATTGCTAAGGCTCTTTCAACATCGTCAACATGCGCCTGCTGTTTATCCATGATTTCCCGAAAAAATGTGGAGTCCACGTCGTGTTCCTGGCTTGAAAAGTTCGCGTATTTTCCTCCTCTGAGAATGGGGTCGATGCTGGTGTTCGCTATCAGCTTGGTTGTGTTTTGTCCCGCCCTACTCAATGGGCTTTTGCTTTGGGACGATGGCATGTTCATCCTGCAGAACGAATCCATTCACAGTTTGGATTGGGCTCACATCGAGTCTTTATTCATGTCCACAGAAGTGGGTGCCTACACGCCCATCAGCAGGCTTAGCCTTGCGATTGATTACATGATCTGGGGTTCCGAGCCGTTCGGCTATCATCTCACTTCGGTTCTGCTCCACGCCTGCAACGCGGTTCTTGTCTTCGGGATCGCGAGATTGATTCTGAGAAAAACTTTAAAGGATGATCGGTGGAGGGAATGGGGCGCGTTTATTGCCGCTTTGCTGTTTGCGCTCCATCCGCTGCGCGTCGAGTCCGTCGCATGGGCTGCCGAGCGCCGTGATATGCTTTCCGGCTTTTTCAGTTTGTTTTCGGTGATCGCTTACATTCGTCATGTCGATACTGCGGATGATACCCGGCGCAAAACACCCTGGTATGCGGTGTCGTTTATCGCCTTCGTCCTCGCCTGTTTTTCTAAGACCATCGTGGTCACGCTTCCGGTCGTGTTCCTTGTCCTCGATATCTATCCTTTTCGAAGGGTGAATTGGAAAGAGCGCAGCGCGCTTCGATCGATCGTGGAGATCCTGCTCGAAAAGGCTCCCTTTCTTTTCTTTTCGGCGGCGCTTGGATTTTTCACGATGCATGTGCTCGTTGCGGAGGGGCGCGCCTTCGGTGCCGCGGATTTTGGATGGAGCCGGCGCATCGGCCAGTCGTTGGTGGCTAACGCGATTTATCTTCAAAATTTCGTATGGCCGGCGCATTTGAACCCGATTGAAAAAGTTCTCGAAATTTATGAGTTCTGGAAGCCTGTGGTGTGGTGGTGGCTCTTATTCAACGCCGCTCTCATGGTGGCGCTGCTGTTCCTGGCGAAGCGGCTTCCCTCCTTGTTCGTTGCGTGGATCTGCTACTTAGTTATCATCACGCCCTTGCTGGGTGTCGCGCAAAGCGGTTATCAACTGACGGCGAACCGTTACACCTATTTATCCATGATTTCGTTCGCGCTGCTCTTTGGTGGCGGAGTGGCCGCCGTGCTGTCGCGCCTCGCACCGGGTGGCGCTCTTTTTAGGATCGTTTTTCTGATATCCTGTGGAATCCCGATGCTCCTGGCGGTAAAGACTGTGCGACAGATCGGCGTCTGGCACGACCAGGAGGTTTTTGGACGTCACGCGGTTTCTGTCGCGCCGGGCAATCCGCTTGCGTGGGTCAATCTCGGTGAAGCATTTTCGGAGTCACACAAGCTGGATGAAGCGATTGATGCTTATCGCCATGCGCTGGCATTGTGCCCTTATACTCGCGAGCCCTGGAACTTGAATTCGCGCTACAATCTCGCGTCTTCGTTCCTGAACCTTGGCCAGACGAACGCTGCCATCGTGGAACTCCAGAGGGCGGTTCATATTGCGCCCACGTATTTTCAGGGACAGTTTATGCTGGCCAGTCTCCTCTACAACAAGGGGGAGTACCGCGAAGCAAGCCGCCACTATTTTCTCAATTTGCAGGAGGAATATGAGACTGGTTGCCTTGTCGATCTGGGGCTTTGTGCCGGGAAAATGAAACGGTCCGAAATGATGATGAAATATTTGGGATCCGCGGCGGAGCAAAACGATCCGCATGCCTATATGATTTTGGCTGATGTCTTTGTCGCAAACGGTGAGCCAAAACAGGCAACAGGATTGCTGCTGGTTGGATATCGGAATACGCGGAGTCCCGAAATCAGAAAACAGTATCTCAATCTTCTGCACCACGATTCGAAGTTCTCCGCGGATGAGAAAAAGAAGGGGATCGAGGCTTTGAGACAGATCAGCGGCGGGACCTGAAGCGCGTGTGGCGCAGGGTGTTTTTTAATACGCCAAGCGCATAGACGACGCTGCGGCGGAAATTGATGGAGGAAGCTTCTGGAAAATAGCGGGCTGGACAAGAGATCTCGCCGATATGAAAACCCGCTTCGATTGCTTCGCAAAGGATTTCATTGTCAAAGATGAAGTCATTCGAGTTTTTCTCGAATGGTATCGCTTCGAGAACTCGACGTGAAAAGGCCCGGTATCCCGTGTGGTATTCCGAGAGCTTTTGTTTCATCAAAATATTTTGAAGGAACGTAAGTCCGCGATTGGCGGCATATTTGTACCATGGCATTCCGCCAGCCATGGCGTTTTGTGCAAGCACCCGAGAACCGAGCACGATGTCGTAATGTCCGCTGGCCACCATGTGCGCCATGGCGCCCACAAGACGCGGAGAATATTGATAGTCGGGGTGGAGCATCACGATGATTTCCCCGCCTCGTTTCAAGGCCTCGCGATAGCACGTTTTTTGGTTTCCACCGTAACCTAGGTTTTTTTCGTGAACGAAAGTTTCAAGGTCAAGGCGCAGTGCGAGCTCCACCGTGTGATCTTTGCTCGCATCGTCAACCAGCAAGATTTCATCCACCAGATCTCGTGGGATTTCTGAGACGGTGCGCTCCAGCGTTTTCTCAGCCTGATACGCGGGAAGAACGACGATGAGTTTACGGCCTGCGATCATGTTCCTTGTTGGAGCGAAAACCATTCCACGGTGCGTCGCAGACCCTCCTCGAGAGGCGTTTGGGCACGAAATCCGAAGGTTTCCAAGGCCCGCGAAGTGTCGAGTTTGCGTTTGGGCTGTCCGTCGGGTTTGGTGGAATCCCACTGGATCTCGCCCTCATACCCCGTGATGTTCCGGAGCAGTTCGGCGAGATTGCGGATGGTGATCTCGCGGCCGCTGCCGAGATTGACGGGCTCGGCGTCCGGATATTTCTCGGTTGCGAGCAAGATGCCTTCCGCACAATCCTCGACGTAGAGGAATTCGCGTGATGCGCTGCCAGTTCCCCAGAGGGTAATGGAGGGCCGTTTCTCCGCCTTTGCCTCCATCATTTTGCGAATCATGCCAGGGATTACATGCGACGTTGTGAGATCGAAATTGTCTCCAGGACCGTAGAGGTTTACGGGCAGGAGGTAGATGCCATTGAAACCATATTGTTGCCGGTAGGCCTGGAGTTGGACGAGCAGCATTTTTTTGGCAAGCCCATAGGGGGCATTCGTTTCCTCGGGGTAGCCATTCCAGATATCGGCTTCGTGAAAGGGCACAGGGGCAAATTTGGGATAAGCGCAAACGGTCCCAAGCACCACGGTTTTCGCGACACGGGCGCGGCGGGCCTGTTCGATGAGCTGGATGCCCATGATCGCGTTGTCATAAAAGAACGTACCGGGCCGAAGGCGGTTCGCTTCAATTCCGCCGCAGATGGCCGCGAGATGGATCAGAAGGGTGGGTGCATGTTCGGTCAACAGCCGCGTGATTTCAGCCGAGTCGCGCAGATCATATTCACTGCTCCTTGGCGCCACAATCGTGGCGCAGCCCCGCTCTGCAAGGCGCGACACGACATATCGCCCCAAAAATCCATTGCCGCCGGTGACGACGACGCGCTGACCAGACCAAAAGCTCATCTTTTTTCCGGATTCTTCAGCGTCTCCAGATCCGAATCGACCATCAATCGAACCAAGTCTTTGAACTTGATCTTCGGCTCCCAGCCTAGGACTCGTTTGGCCTTCGAAGGATTCCCGATCAAGAGATCCACTTCCGATGGGCGCTCGTATTTGATGTCGTGCATCACATGTTTTTGCCAGTCCAAGCCGACACAGTGGAAGGCTTCTTCAAGAAACTCGCGCACCGAATGTGTCTCGCCAGTGGCGATCACATAATCGTCGGGTTTGTCCTGCTGAAGCATGAGCCACATGGCTTCGACATATTCCTTTGCATATCCCCAATCGCGGCGCGCGTCCAGGTTGCCGAGATAAAGTTTTTCTTGCATGCCAAGCTTGATGGCGGCTACGGCGCGAGTGATCTTGCGCGTGACGAACGTTTCGCCTCGGCGTGGAGATTCATGATTGAAGAGGATGCCGTTGTTCGCATGGAGACCGTAGGCTTCGCGATAATTGACGGTGAGCCAGTAAGCAAAGACTTTGGCGCAGCCGTAAGGGCTTCGGGGATGAAAAGGCGTGGTTTCCGTTTGGGGAACTTCCGCCACTTTGCCGAACATCTCGCTGGAGGAGGCCTGGTAGAATTTCGGACGCACGCCCGCCTCGCGAATAGCCTCCAGAATGCGGACGGTTCCGACGCCAGTGATATCGGATGTATATTCGGGAATGTCGAAACTCACGCGAACGTGGCTTTGAGCTCCGAGATGATAGATCTCGTCGGGACGAAGTTCGTAGAGAAGCTTGACCAGGCTCACGCTATCGCCCAGATCACCGTAATGTAAAAAGAGGCGGACTCCCATCACATGCGGATCCTGATAGAGATGATCGATGCGTCCCGTATTGAATGTACTCGCGCGACGGATGATTCCATGCACTTCATAACCCTGGGCGAGGAGAAACTCCGCAAGATAGGAACCGTCTTGACCCGTAATTCCAGTGACGAGTGCTTTTTTACTCATGATTCTGCATATACCCACGAAACCATTGGCGGACTCTGAGCGTTTCACGTTTTCCATTGACCAACACCGAGACCGCTTTGCCTGGAACGAGATTCCACTTCGATCCAAACGGTTCGCTCACAACGAGGCCGCGCGGATCGGTGAGCCAATCCATGGCGCGCCGCCGCGTCAGATTTGCGATGCCTTGGAGTGGGCGCGATGAGAGTTCGAAATTGAGAAAGGCGCGCTGGGAAAAAATGTCGATTCCAGTGATCCGTAGATATTCATTCGTGAAATCCGGCAAGATCAATGTGGCCTCCAGGGCTGGCGCGGCTTCGCGCACCCCAGGAAGCGCCTTGATTTTCGGAAAAACGCTTTCGTCAAATCGCGAACCATCCCCGCTCACGACCAGATTCGCTTTCCCCGCCACGACGTCCAGCGTGTCACGAAATGCTCCGAGCGCGCTTTGGTTTCCCACTTGGATCGCGACAACCACTGCCACGCCGACGGCAATCGCCAATACGCTCATCGCGGAG
>JABDCI010000032.1:0-16379 GCA_013288215.1 Verrucomicrobiota bacterium
GATCCCTATCGTTTACGAATCTGCGGGCATTCGCCGTATTCTCACACTTGCCTACCTTATCGTTTGGGCTTGGGAAGAGCATAAAATTCAGGCAAAGGAGGCTGGCCGGAAAGAGGAGCGGCAGATGGTCATCATGCTCGACGAGGCGGAGGCGCATTTGCATCCGCGCTGGCAGCGCATCTTGCTAAGAGCACTGCTGGGCATCGCCCAAGATCTGCACGAGGAATTGTCGATCCAATATTTCATAGCTTCGCATTCTCCGTTGGTTCTGGCTGCGGCCGAACCGCTGTGGAATGAGGACAAGGACCGACTATTTCATCTCCACATGAACCTCAACGGGAAAGTGCTGTTTGACCGCGTTCCTTTTGAACTACGAGGCACTGTAGATTCTTGGCTCCAGTCGCCCTCGTTTGATGCTTTGCATCCTGGTTCGGAAGAGGCGGAACGGGCATTGCGGAAAGCCAAGGTACTGCTGGATAAATCAAATCCGACTACAGCGGAAGTACAGGCCACGTCGGATGAACTGGCCGAACATCTCGCCGCCGATGATCCATTTTGGATGCGATGGGTACTTTTCGCCGAAGAACATGGTGCTAAAATATGATCCAGGTCACATTGCCCCAACCGCCTGTCAACTATGAGACGGCGGTGCGAGCGCCCGGCATCGCGTTTCTTACCGGTAATCCGCACCCAACGAGGGATGATTGGGACAACCATAGCTATTGGCGCGCCATTCATGGATATTTGCACGGGGAATTACGAGGAATCTGCGCCTATTGCGCATCCTATACGCCACGCCGCGCAAGGGCGGTGTCGGTCGATCATAGTTCAATTGACCATTTCGTGCCGAAGAGCCATCCGCCTCATGCGCAAGCCTATGAATGGACGAATTTTCGTCTGGCTCGTTCTCGTCTCAATCATCGAAAGGCTAATTTTAGGGACGTGCTTGATCCGTGTGCGATCAGCAACGGCTGGTTTCGATTGAGCTTCGTTACTTTCTCTCTTTCCCCTGACTCCACCCTATCGGGGTCGCAACAGCAACAGGTTCGCGATACGATCGTCCGGCTTGGCCTTAATACTGACGATGGGTATGTGACGGAACGGGCACGGGCCGTATTCCGTTATGCTGATGGCAAATTGCCGTTCGCCGAGTTGACCCGACTTTATCCCTTTGTTGCGACCGAAATAACTGCCCAGAATTTCGATGTAACCCATCTCCCCCGATTTAAAATGCGCTTGGCAAACCCTCAATTCCGAGCTGTCTTAATTCGCCAAGGCTGGGTTGCGTGATATACGCGTGTGCTAAAACCATACCCCAGTCCGCTTCCCCCCCCGCTGAAGAAAAAATTCGTTCGCCGCCGCCTCTCTCCATTATACCGGCCGGTCAAGGTCGCTCCAGCCAAACCCGGTCGGATTCGTTCCACCGCGCTCGCCTCAACCTTGACTACGGCCGGTGCGTCCGAGAATGCGGGACGGCGAACGAGTCGCCACGCATAAAGGTCGGATATTACCAACCAATCAAAAACTACTATGAGTTACATCACAGAGTTCGAGGTTGAGCTTGAGGAAAAGCTTAACGGTTCCGAGGACACGGCTACCATCATTCGATGGATGTCCAAGAAAGTTCTTGAGAGCTACCGGAACGGAATCGAGGCTGGCCAGAAGGGCAAGCAGGTTCACCGGGACGAAAAAAGCCGCCGAAAAGGCAGCTTCCCAACTCAGGCCGAGTAGTCAGCGGATTGAATTACAATTGTAGTTCAGAAAGAAGCCCCGCGCAAGCGGGGCTTTTTTCGTGCAACTATTTTCTGGAGATGGAAATCGTTTTTCCAGCCATTCCCAAGACCTCTTTGTCTCCGACATATTCTCCCGCTGAACCATAGCGTATCTCCTTTTTCTGCTTGCGCACCCAGCGTTGGTAAAATGAATCGCGTTCCGAAAATGAGCTGAACGTAAAATTTTGTGCCGTCCCCGGTGCCTTTGAATTTGTTTCCATGGAGTCATTTTACCTCGTTCAAAGCTTTCGCGCAATTCGCACCGGAAGGCTTTTGACCGGGTGTCAAGTGCAGCCCGAGCAAAAGACCATGCGGGGGGAAGGCGGCCGCCCCGACACCCCCTGCCCCCTTGCCAGTATCCTCCCCCAAGGGGGTTCCCGACGAATCTCGGCTGTTCGCCGATACAGGAAATCCTGTTGCCGTTGAAGAACGGCATTCGTCGGGCGAGCCTTCGGCGGAAACCACCAAACGATCAAAAAATCCGCGTTCACACGGGGGCCAAAGACTCAGGAGCTTCTTGCCCTACGGCGCTCCGCCTGAAGGGCGGGCCGCCTCTGTCTGCGAACTCCCGAGACTTTGGCCCGGTCGGAATGAGCGGGCGAGCCGACGGGCGCTGGCGCACCCGCCCACTCGCTCTTTCCGCTCATACGGGTTTGACGGATGCAAGCATGCCAAGCACTTTCGGAAAAGCCACCATGCGCTCAAACCCAGGAAACGATCTCGTTCTCGGGCAGCTTGCCGGAAGGAAAGCAGCCCTGTCATTGTCCCGCACCCAACGGGACAAGCATCTCTACGTCTGCGGTGGCACCGGCACGGGCAAGAGCAAGTTCTTGGAAAACTTGATCCGGCAGGACATCGTTGCGTGGCGCAAGAGCCGGTGCGGCGTCCTTGTCCTTGATCCCCACGGCAACCTCTACGACAACCTGATGAACTGGATGGCGTGGCACAACATCGACCGGCCCGTCATTCCGATTGATCTGCGGCAGGACGATTGGGTCGTATCATACAACTTGTTACGCCAGAGAAAACTCGCCGATCCCGCCGTCTTGGTCGACAACATCACCGACGCCATGGCTTACGTTTGGGGCCAGGGCGGGACGAACCAGACGCCGCTTTTCGCCCGTTGGGCTGGGAACGTCCTTCGTCCGCTCTACGAAAAAGAGCTCACGCTGGTTGAGTCTGAATTTCTCATCGACCGGGTCTCGAAACAGATCCGCTACCTGATGACCGCCGACATGAAGGACAAGCCGTCGCGGCAAGACTGGCAGTTCGCGAACACGCTCAACGCGAAAGATTTTGAATCTCAAATCGGCAGCACCGTGAACCGCCTTCAACGGTTCATCAGAAACCAAACAATGCGGTCGATGTTCGGTCAGCCCAAGGTATCGCTTGATCTTGGAGCCGCCCTGGAGGAAGGCCAAATCATCATCGTGAGTCTCGCGACCGAGCGCGCCAAGGTGTCGAAGGAGAACGCCGAGCTTTTCGCCACGCTCCTTTTGAGCGACCTGTGGACGGCCGCCCAAGAGCGCGGCAAGCGCGACGGAATCAAACCGTTCTACGTTTACCTCGACGAATTTCAACGCTTCGTCACTCCGACCATCGCCGAAAACCTCGACGAGGCACGCGGGTATGGCTTGCACCTCACGATGGCGCACCAGTTCCCGAACCAGCTTCTTGACCGAGGGGAAAATGGCAAGCGCGTCTATAACTCGATCATGGAAAATGCGTCGAGCAAAGTAGTGTTCCGGCTGACGCACGAGGAGAATCTGAGCGTCATGGCGAAGTGGCTGTTCATGGGGGTGATGAATCCCGACGAGATCAAGCACGAGATGTATTCCACCAAGGTCATGGAATACCGAGAGGAGATGCGCACGAGCTACAGTCGGAGTACAAGCACCAGCGACGGGGGCGGCGACTTCACCGGCACGACGGGAAGCAAAGGCACGGGCGGCAGTCTTTCCAACGGCGGCGAAAACGATGCCAGTTCGTGGAATGAGTCCGACGCGGACTCGGGCGGCACGAGCAGCACGTGGACATCCTCGGAAAGCGAGAGCGAAACCGAGACGTCCGTGCTCGTTCCCGTCTTAGGCAAGGAACTTTCTCACGTCCAATTTCGCACCCTGGAAGAACAACTTTTTCGCTCAATGGCGGTGCTCTTTGACCAAAAGGAGCGGCACGGTGTTGCTCGACTGGTCGGCATGAGCGCGCCCGTCTCGCTTCAAACACCGACTGTGGACAAAATGCCAGGATCGGAAGCGCGAGTGAAAAGATTCCTTGATCGTTGCTACGGGAAACTTCCGTTCGCGTTGCCGAGTGCCATCGCCCACAAACAGCTCGCCGACCGAGCGACGAATTTCCCGGACTCCTTGCTTCGCGAGATTGTGGATGCGCCTGCTCCGATCAAAAGAAAATTGCGATAATAACTTGCCGCAAACATTTCCTCACTGCCAATTATTCCAAAAGGAAACAAGGGCCTTCAGGTACGCGTCGCACTTCTCTGTCGTCCATTGAACATTTGAATTCCCCAGAAGCCAATATTGCAAGTTGGCACATGCAAACTTAGTCTTGTCGGCCTTACGCAACCAATTGAGCCCATTGCAAAACGTTTCGCCGTATGAAGTAGAGACGTATTCGGAAACTGGCACATTGTAAAATAATCCTTCGATGTAATACGAAGGAGCAATGCCATCCCCAAGCAGTCCATCCTCAACCATCCGGCTCCGCATATTTTTCAAAATGCGCACCATCGGCTTCAACATATTCGCAGTTGCTTGATGCTGAGTTGTAAGATTTGCGGCGTGCTGTCTTGGATAATTGATTATCGCCCCACTTGGAGTGATGAAAATAATACCTGAAACATAATCTGTGGTTCGAACAGAATTAAATGACTTGAAATTGCGGTATTCTTGGCACACCACGACATCGGCCTCTCGACGCGATTGGTCGCCCTTAATTGTAATCGCCTTAGAACCAACGCTGACGGAAGACGCCCCGAAGCGTCTTTGTAGCTGAGCTATGACCGCCGCCTTAAATTGTTCGCAACTATAGGTCGCGGGTGAAACGTAGGAACGATATGCCTGCTTTTCAGGTTCAGAAAGACGATCCAGATTGTAGTGAAATGTCGAGTCGAGACGAATCACAACATCAACGTCCGATTCAGAATAAATATTCGTTTCATTGCCGTAAGAACCTTGAAGGAAAACCTCAAAAGTTCTATCGGCGTAACCAGAATCTTCCGCGAGTAATGCGCGCCGAATAGTCTGATAGGTGTCACTCGATTGTGTTACGGAACCTCGATGTGACCAAGTATCCAACTGCGATTCAGGTATTGCCATAAAAATTAATAGTTAACTCTCGCTTCCGCAAGTTTCCTAAATGACCTAGCCATTCCCTGATTGATCTCCCTTAGAAGGATCTCTAACGCAATACGCATCTCCTGCAAACCCTTCCGACTTGCACCCTCAGCGCAAAAAATTTTCCGCATCCGATTTGGTACATAAAGAAGATCACGAACCCCCTCCGAAAATTCCAAAACATAGAGATAAGCATAACAGTTCTGAATCAAGATTAAATCTTTCCCAAGATTCGATAACAATTTGTCGTCAGGCATATTGAAAACTATTGCCGCGATATCATAGCTACTTAAGTCGATGCCTTCATCGCTGTCATATTTAAGTGATTTAAGAAGACGAATAAGTTTTCTAAGGCCGCCGTTCATGAGGCGATCCCGATCATCAATCAACTTGTTATGCAAGAAGGGTTTGTTGGGCACTTTATCACTTTTCTCGGTATCGAGTATGTGGATTCCGATTAGATATTTCTGGCGCTGGCGAACGTACTCAACCGTGTGCCACCAGCCACACGCCACAACATCAATTTTCCACCGAAGCGAGCCGCCAGATATATTTATCGATTTACTCCCAGACTCATCGACCGTGGCAGTAGGAAAGGCCGCCTTTAGTCTATCCACCGCGATCTTTCGTAAGTCCTTTAAGTCATTGACGGTGTCACCTAAATAGGGTGACGTTGGGCGGTTTGGTGGCTCAACTGTATGCCAGCGACCATCCACAGTCAGAATATCTATATCGCTATGAGCGCGAATGTGCGTATCATTCTCGAGTGATCCCTGATAGTCAAAGTCCACACTATATCCTTTAGTTTTATACGCCTCAGCGAGTTGCTTCTCAATTCTGCCCCGCTCATCCTTCGCACGCCTGGTGTAATCGGGATCGATAGGTTGCATGGCACCAATGGCATATTGAACTGATTCGTCTTCCGCCGTGAGGCGCTCATAGACTTCGTTAACCCCTGAGAAGTTAATCAGCCTATCGACGCGTCGATTGCGGAGTTTTTCTAGTCTTGAAAGTGTAGGCATATAGGTAGCTCTGGAAATATATTACAAATCTAGTGAGTTAAGATATTCAATAACTCGGTTTCTTTCGCTTGATATGATATCCGCCCCTTTTGGACAAGTCGATCCAATTTAGTTAGATCATGCTCCAATAGATCAGTAGCCATTGCCGGTTCAACAAACGCGTCGTTGATACGGACAGTCGGGACAATATCTTTGTATAGAATACTCCTCAATTGTTCCATCGATTGCGTGTTTGTTCCGAGAATTCTCTGAAGAAAGCCGGTATTAAAGCTGTGCCGAATTAGTCCCCATCCACTACATACCCTTCTCAATCTCTTCAAAATGGATGGCTCGGGGTAGGCCCCGACACCCAAACTCACAACACGAATATCTTTCGGTTCCATATTAAGCGCGCGGATTGCTTCGGCAATCGCATAAAGAGTGGGATTGTTTGCGCAAAAGCCCCCGTCTGCTAATTCTACAGAATCGCCATTGAACTTTTTAACCGTGTAAGTATTAAAGAATGGATATGCGGAGCAGGACCCAATAATGGCATCAGCAACACTACAACCAAAAAACTGAACAAACGATCCTTTCGAGCCGTGTGCTTGCTCTTTTGAAGACTTAAAAATGAATGGCCGTTCATCCTTCCAGTTAGTTGCAACTATCCCAATCTTTGTCTTAAAATCCGCAACTTTTGTGTCTTTGAAGATCGAATGTGCAAGCGAAGACAGAGCTGCGGACCGTCTTGCTGGGGTCGCACGTTTCATAATTAATGGAACATGATCTCGGTACAGTTTCAAGACATTCTCCACCGAATCTCCTCGTGCTAAAAGTGCCGCGATAATTGCTCCTGTACTTGTGCCAAAAATCAGGTCGAAGGAAGAAAAGATCGGTTTGCCCGTGTTTTTCTCAAGTTCATCCAGGATTCCAAGGGTGTAGAAACCCTTCGCGCCGCCGCCGTCGAGGGACAGAACACGAAATGGCCTCGCCGATTGTTCGGGATTGGCTTCTCCGACAGGCGGAATTTTGATGCTTGACTCCATGATTGTTATAACATAGTATGCAGAAACATGGAACAAGTCAAGCACCTATTTTCAGAACAACTTCGCGATTTGCGAGCGAAACTTGGCCTCAGCCAAGAGCAGCTTGCAAGTCGCTTAAATGTCTCTTTTGCAACGGTTAACCGCTGGGAGAGTGGGAAGGTGAAACCACAAAGGGCGCAACTTGCCGCCGTCCAAAGGTTGGTTGGAGAATCAAAACCCGGCGACGATGATCGCGGCGATGTTTCCGAACCTGCGACTGAGGCCCCAAAGCGCCAGCGCCGGGGCGTTTCAAGGAGCACCGTTCTATCAACTGGGAGCATGGAACAGATGCTCTGGGCCGCAGCTTGCTCGATACGCGGCGAGAAGGACGCGCCGAAGTTCAAGGACTATTTGCTCCCCCTCCTCTTCATCAAACGCCTCTCCGACGTTTTCGATGACGAAATCCAACGTCTCGCCGATCAGTTTGGCGACCGCGATACCGCCCTTGAGGTCTTGGAAAACGACCACAAACTCGTCCGTTTTTACATCCCGCCCGAAGCTCGATGGCCGGTTGTCAGCGGACGCGAACCATTCAAGTGGCCGAAGGACAAAGCACCGAAGGGTCTTGGCGAACAACTCACCACGACCATTCGCGCCATCGTGAAGCACAATCCATCGCTCGCGGGTGTAATTGACATCGTTGACTTCAATGAAACCCGCAATGGCGAGCGCGAGATTAGCGACTCTGCTTTAAAGGGAATCATTGAAACTTTTTCCGATGCCCGCTACCGGCTCGGTTTGCACGATGTGAAACCTGATTTTCTTGGGGACTGCTATGAATACCTTCTGCGGAAATTCGCCGAGGGTCAGGGACAGAGCGCAGGCGAATTTTTTACGCCGATGGAAGTTGGCTTTCTCATGGCCGACATCATGCGCCCACTCCCCGGCGAAGAATGTTACGACTACGCTTGCGGCTCGTTTGGCTTGCTCGTGAAATTGCAAATCGTTTCCCGCCGCCTCGATCCCCTTTCAAAAGTTCCGCTGAAACTTTACGGACAGGAACTTACCGGCTCCAGCTACGCCATCGCATGCATGAATAAGATCATTCACGATATGGAAGGCGAAGTTGCGCGCGGCGATTCCATGCGTAATCCAAAATATAAGGACGGGGACACGCGGTTGAAACAATTCGATATAGTCGTTGCAAATCCAATGTGGAATCAGCCGTTTGACCCAGACGTTTATGAAAACGACCCGTTCGAGCGTTTTGAAGAACAAGGCGGTGTCAGCGCAGGTAAGGGTGATTGGGCATGGTTGCAACACACGCTCGCCACATTGAAAGACAGCGGACGGGCGGCCGTAGTCCTGGATAGCGGTGCAGTATCACGTGGAAGTGGCAGTAAAAATGAAGACAAGGAGCGCAACATCCGAAAGTGGTTTGTGGAACATGATTTGATTGACGGCGTGATTCAACTTCCAGAAAATCTTTTTTACAACACTACGTCCGCTGGCATCATCATTCTGTTACGGAAGAACAAACCTAAAGACCGAAAAGACAAAATTGTTTTGATCAACGCGAACCAAGAATTTCGCAAAGGTTCACCCAAAAATTATTTACCTGACGAAGCTGTCAAAAGAATCAGCGAGGGATTTTTGCAAGCAAAGTCGGAAAGCGGTTTTGTCAGCGTCATCACGAATGAAGAAGCTGCCAAGAACGATTTCAATCTCTCCCCTTCGCGATACCTATCGAACAGCACGGCGAGCGGCACTTACCGAGGCATTGCCGCAATCGCCAGGGATTTAGACGTGATTGAAAACGAAGCCGCAATCATCACTCTCGAATTAAAGAAAGTTCTCGTTCAACTCAAATGAGTAATCATTGGCCTACAACAACCGTTGGCGAAATTTTTGACATCAGTGCTGGCAAGGCGATGACACCAGCTGCGCGTCATGGGGAGAAACAGCATCCCTTTTTGCGCACAGCGAATGTCTTTTGGGGCCGAGTCGATTTGAATGAAGTGGATTCAATGCACCTCACCGACGAGGAGCTTGCCGCCAAGTCACTTCTTAAAGGTGATTTGCTTGTTTGTGAGGGTGGAGACATTGGCCGATCGGCGATTTGGAATGGAGAAATATCAGATTGCAGTTTCCAAAATCACATTCATCGCTTACGGCCAAAGGCAGACGATGTTCTTCCACGATTCTTCATGTATTTTTTGCAAGCTGGTTTTACCCAGCTAGGCATTTACGAAGGTGCTGGAAACAAAACGACGATTCCAAATCTCTCTCGAAACCGCCTCGCCGCGTTGGATGTCCCAAAACCGTATAAGTTGGATCAAGAAAAAATTGCGGCGATACTTTGGAAAGTTCAGCGCACAATCGAAACAGAAGAGAAGTTGATTGCGACAGTGCGCGAGTTGAAGCAGTCAGCCATGCGGCAACTTTACACTCAAGGACTTCGCGGCGAGGCACAAAAGGAAACCGAGGGAGCAGTAATACCACAGAGCTGGAGTCTTGAGCGTCTAGATCGGTGTTGCAACGTTGTCAGTTCTTCAGTGTCTTACACTGATTTTGCGGGAATATTAGAAGCGACAGAAGGCGATAAGGTTTTGGCAATGGGAATTAAAGTTTCGGATATGAATTTGCCCGGCAATGAATCTCAAATCGTTCGCGCAAATTTGCAGAAAAGTGTTTCACTATCTTTCGCCGAAAGGAAGCTAGTGCCGCCAAACACAGTTGTCTTTCCGAAACGAGGTGCTGCTATCGCAACAAATAAGAAGCGCATGACGACGGCGTGGACGGTCCTTGATCCCAACTTGATTGGTGTGCAGGCCGGTGAGGGTGTTGACTCTGATTTTTTGTTTTATTGGTTTCAAAAATTCGACCTGCGGACTATAACCGAACCAGGCCCAACACCCCAATTGAACAAAAAGAATCTTATACCATTGCTTCTACCAATTCCAGAAGACCTGAATGAGCAAGCGGAAATTGCAAGCATCTTGAAAGCAGTCGATGCAAAACTCTCCGTTCACCAACGCATGCGAAAGACGTTGCAAGAATTATTCGATTCTTTCCTTAACCAGTTAATGACTGGCGAAATTCGCGTTGCCGATCTTGATATCGACGTAACTGAAATCCAATCATGAGGAATACACTAGCAAATGAAGCAGGCACGGTTCAGTTTCCGCTCGTAAAACACGCCGCAGAAATCGGCTGGACTGTTATCTCAGATGCCGAGGCACTTCGTCGGCGCGGTGGCGAAGCCGGTTTGTTTTTCGACAAAGAGCTTGAAGATGCCTTGCTCCGTCTGAATCCTGACATCATCATGCCGGAAAACGTGCAGTCTGTCGTTCAGCGCATGGAAAGCGTGCCGAACACCATTGAGGGCAACCACGAGATTCTCGAATGGTTGCGCGGCAACAAAACGGTGTTCGTCGAAAGTGAGAATCGACATCGCAACGTGACGCTTTTGGATTTCAAGGACATAGACCGAAATGTCTTTCACGTTACCTATGAATGGACGTTCCGGGCGTTAAATAAAAAGGGAAATCGAGCGGACGTTATGTTCCTAGTTAACGGAGTTCCCGTTGCAATCGTAGAAAATAAGAATCCGAAATTGCCGGACGCAACGGAGCGGGCCATAAAGCAGCTTCGCCGCTACCAACTGGAAACGCCAGAATTACTCACTATTCCCCAGGTGTTCAACGTGACGCACTTGATCGAATACCTTTACGGCGTCACTTGGAACTATTCGCGCAAGGGCATCTTTGAATGGAAAACCAAGCGTGAGGAGACCTTCAGAAGCGCGGTTCAAGGATTTTTTGACCGGGAGGTGTTCCTGAAAATGCTTGGGGAATGGATTCTTTTCTTCCTGAAAGACGACGAATTGCAGAAAACGGTTTTGCGACAGCACCAGACGCGCGCTGCTGAAAAAGTCGTTGAACGTTGTGCCGATCCAACAAAGAAAACGGGGCTTGTCTGGCACACGCAAGGTTCAGGGAAAACCTTCACGCTTATTACCGCTGCGCGACTCATCTTGGAAGACAAGGAACGATTCCCCGGTGCGACGGTAATGCTTGTGGTTGACCGTAACGAATTGGAAGGCCAATTGTCAGGCTGGGTTGAACGGCTTGTTGGCGAGGTTCATGGACGCGACATCAAAATTGAATATGCCGACAGTCGAGCCAGATTGCAGGAATTACTTGACCAGGATTTTCGCGGTCTCATCATTTCGATGATTCACAAATTTGACGAAATCCGAAAGGATTCGTGCAAGCGTTCAGATTTTTTTGTGCTTATTGACGAAGCGCACCGCTCAACTAGCGGCGATCTTGGTAATTTCCTGATGGGTGCATTGCCTAACGCGACGCTTATAGGCTTTACCGGCACTCCGATTGATAAGACAGCTCACGGCAAAGGGACGTTCAAAGTATTCGGCAAGGAAGACGACAAGGGTTATCTCGACAAGTATTCAATTCGGGAATCCATTGCAGACGGAACGACAGTCATGTTGCGACACACTCTAGCGCGAAGTGAAATTCAACTTCCCAAAGAGTTGCTTGAGAAGGAATTCTTGAATATCGTTGAGAGCGAGGGGGTCAGTGACGTAAACGAATTAAACCGCATCCTTGACCGCGCGGTGAATCTGAGGGCGTTTTTGAAGGCCGATGATCGCGTTGAGAAGGTGGCACAGTTCATCGCAAAACATTTCAAGGAGAACGTTGAGCCGCTTGGCTACAAAGCCTTTCTTGTCGCAGTGGATCGTGAAGCATGTGCCCTTTACAAGAAGGCACTCGACAAGTATCTGCCGCCAGAATACTCGACGCCTATTTACACAAAGAGTTCAGCAGATGCGATCGATCGACCACTTGTCGCGCAAATGCAGTTGGACGAGACCGCCGAGAAGAAGGCTCGCAAAGCGTTTCCAAAGCCTGACCAAATGCCAAAGATTTTTATCGTCACCGACAAACTTCTTACCGGCTACGACGCACCCGTTTTGTATTGCATGTATCTCGACAAGCCAATGCGTGACCATGTTTTGCTTCAAGCAGTGGCACGCGTGAACCGCCCTTACGAGGATGACAAGGGCGTTAAAAAACCGTGCGGCCTCATCGTTGATTTCATTGGCATTTTGAAGGAGTTAAACAAGGCGCTTGCTTTCGATTCTGATGAGGTGAGCGGAGTTATCGAAGACCTCGACGTATTGCTCGCCCGTTTCAAGGAGCTTATGGACGGTTCGGGTAAATCATATCTTGAAGCCGCAGGCGGAAGCGGCGGAAGCGATGCAAAGCTTGAGAAGCTCCTTTATGAGACCTTTCTCGATAAACAAAAGAGACAGGAGTTCAGCGATTTCTTTAAAGAGATCGAGACCCTTTATGAAATCCTTTCCCCCGATCCCGCATTGCGTGATTACATTGAGAATTACAACAAGCTTGCCGACCTTTATGTCATGCTCCGTAACGCATACGGCAAAAAGACGGCGTATTACGCTGACATCGCCCACAAGACGGAAATGCTCGTTCGTGAAAATGCGGCGTCTCACGGTCTGGCCAGAATGACCAAGACGGTCGAGTTTGACGCGGCTGCGCTGCAAGCGTTGAAAGAGAAAAATGGTTCAGATAACGGCAAGGTAATTAACCTCATCAGAAGTCTAACTAAAAGTGCAACTGACCGAGGCGGAAAAGAGCCGTATCTGATTTCGATTTCCGAGCGTGCCGAATCTGTCTTGACCGCACTTGAAGACCGCCAAGTCTCAACATCAGATGCACTTTCGAGAATCGAGGTTTTGATGCAGGAAAAAATGTCTGCTGAGAAAGCACGCAAAGAGAGCGGACTTGATCCTGAGACGTTCGAGATATTTTGGTTTTTGCAGCAGGAGAAGCTTTCCGATGCGCTGAAGCTGGCAAAGGAAATTACTGGAGTCTATGGCCGGTTTCCTAATTCTGCCAGCAACGCTGACGAACAACGGCAATTGAAGGCTGAGATTTACAAGTCATTACTCCGGGTCGTTAGCGGCAAGCGTATGGTTGATCTTGCGGAGGAGATCCTACGTCTAAAACAAAGATGAAAAATCGAAGCAAAAGCACAGGTTCGCATCGCCAGCCGTTTAAATCTAAGGTGCATTCGTGGGCGAAAAAGATTCGGGTTCAGCCACAACAAATCCGCATTCAGAAAATGACGCGCAAGTGGGCCTCGTGTTCAACTAGCGGCTGGGTAACTTTTTCGGACGATCTTTTGCGGGAGTCAAACAAGTTTCAGGATTACGTGATTGTTCACGAGTTACTTCATTTGAAAGTCCCCAACCATGGCAAGCTTTTTAAAAGTTTGTTGTCCGCACATTTGCCCGACTGGAAAGCAATCACTGTCAGATCCCAAGATTCGAAGGGTATTGGAATCTTAGTTTGATATGAAACGGAAGGACAACCCCATTTCGATTAGCTTGCAGGCCCGTGACCTCGCTTTGCTTCGGACCCTCTTCGAGTCCCGCGTCATGATCGCCGAACATGTCGCCACACTCTACTTCGACGGCCACGCCGAAGCCGCAAAAAAGCGGCTCCAAAAACTCAAGGCGGCGGAACTGATCGGGACGCGCCCGCGGCGGGCTTTCGAGCCAGCAATCCTTTTCCTTGCCGCTAAGGGTTTGGCAATCCTCAAGGCGAACGGCACCCTCGCCGAATACCCGGCTCTCGGTGTTCCTGCGCTTGGGCGGCGGGTGTTGGTGAGCGAACTCACCCTTCGGCACGAGCTTGAGATTATGGACGTGAAGGCGTCCTTTCATGCTGCCCTCCTAAAGACGAAAGCTTTTTCCCTAACCGAGTTCTGCACCTGGCCTCTCCTCTACCAGTTTGAAGCTTTCCGGCCCCGGCATGACGGGACAGAGGTGATCGTGAAGCCGGATGGATTCATCCGGGTTCACGAAGCTGAGACCGATGGAGGCTTGTCCGAGCACACTTTTTTCCTGGAGGTTGACCGTTCAAGCGAGACGGTTGACACCCTTGTTGCCAAGGCCGGGTGTTACCTGGACTACTTCAAGTCCGGCGGATTCGCTGAGCGGAACGGCGCACCGCGTTCCGCGTTCAAGGAATACCCGTTTCGCGTCCTCATGGTTTTCAAGACTGCCGAGCGGAGGAACAACGTGGCGGAACGCTTGTTTCAGAGCAACCCGCCGATTCTTTCCCAAGTCTGCCTTTCCACCTTCGAAGAAGTCGCCGCCGATCCTCTCGGCAAGATTTGGATACTCCCGCTCGCATACCGCGAAGCGACGAAGGGAACGGCGTTTGACCCGAGCCGAGCGCGCAAGCAATGGGGCTACCAACGCGACACTGCGCGCGAGCATTTCATCGAGCAGAAAGTGAAGAAAATTGCGATCCTTGCCGACCAGCAATAATTGGAGTTGCCACGCGAACCACGTTCACCCGATCAGCTCTTTGATCTTCTCCAACAGCGGGGCAAACTTGTCGGCGTCGGGCAGAGCAGCGATGGCGACCCGCAGCTTTCCCAGGGCAGCCGCAGCCTTCTTTTTGTCCGACAACCGAGGTTTCGCCTTCTTGGAAGCCAAGGGCAGGCCTTGGGCTTTGGCGAACTTACCCATCTCAACCTTGACAATTTTCTGCGTCAACTCCCCTGGCTTGGTCTGAGCCACCACCAATGCCCAGCATTCCACCCGCCGGTCGGGGGGCAGTTTCAGGAGCGGGCGGAGTTGACTTTCATTGGTCGGCATCCATTCCGCAATTGCGGAATGGCTCGCAACTGACTGTTCCTCAATCTGATGGATAAGTTCGCCACTGGTTGCCAACTGGTAGGCGTGGGTTTTAGCATACCCCCACTTCGCCCGGCAGTAGGCTTCAAAGGTCTCGTGAGTCGCCTTCCAAAGTTTGCCGTCCTTGTAGGCGCGAATTTCGTGTAGGGCTTTGGAGGCGGCGATGCTGGCCTTCACGCCCTCGCTTACAACTTTCTCCCGATCCTTGAGAAACTTCAGATCAGAGGTGTCGAGAGCTACGGCGAGATTGACGGGGACAAGTTTGGGCATGGCGAGGAGCGGGTTAAGATTGCTTTCTTTGGCGGTCGGCACGAAAGCGTCGGCGGGGCAAAATCTGCGGCGTGAACCTGCGCGCGCGCGTTTGGAGCGCAAGCGCAAAATGACCGACACGGAAACTTGGAAGCGTTTCCACCCGCTCCGCGCTCACGCGCTTCAAGGACTCGGGATGAGTTTTTCCCACGGACAGCCCAATGCCCTCTGAATCCGCAGCAGGGTGGTTGACTTCGGGTTGAGTTCGCCCGCTTCGATCTTTTGGACGATGCGCGGGTGAACGTCGATGGCTTCCGCAAGTCTCTCTTGCGTCACGCCGGTTGCGCGCCGCTGCACCTGGATGTTTGCACCGAGGCGGCGGAGAATCGCGTCATCACCTTTTCGTCGTGGAGGAGGCACGCCCCATAATGGCGTTTTTTTCGCTTGACGACCACGCCTCATGCTGGCGTGTTGTCGGCGCGCGACCCGACCCACCCATCAACCCGCTCCTCCCATGCAACCAAAATTCCTTCGCCGACTTGGCCCCGACCCACACGCGAACGGCGCAAAAACGCCCGCGGTAATGAACTGTCCCGACATCCTCGAACTTGAGTCGGGCGACTTCGCCGTCATCGGCATCGACATCACCGATAAGGCCCAAGGGCGACTTCCGCCCACCGTGGGGTGCGGGCCAGATGAACGCGTCGTCTGGATTCCGCGCTCGACGCTAACCCGCGCCAAGCCGGACATCCCCGCTGTTTGAACCCTTCTCACCCCCCTTCATTCTCAAAACCAGTTCAAAGTGCTGGCAAATTCGAATCATGCAAATTGACCCAATCCAACTCCATCCGATCTACTTGCGACGCGCACCGGCCAAGAAATCGTCGATCAAATCCGTTATCGCGGCGGTCGCAGTGCTTTCCACATTCATGTGTGCCGGCTGCTTCTCGACATCTTCCGCGCAGGTCTATGAATACGGCACCAAGCTGGATGCAGGTAAGGTTTCGCAGATCAAGAAAGGCGTAACCACCCGAGCCGAGGTCGAAGCGTTGCTTGGGCCTGCCGCGATGGTTTCATTGTACGGCGGCGACGGGAGGCGGATCATGTCTTACAGTTATACCTCAACATCGATGGGGGCGCACGGGACGGTAAACATGTTCAATTATCTCGGGTCGCCAGTTGCTTCGACGGCGCAAACAAGGACGCAGACACTCCAGGTA
>JABDCI010000032.1:16402-17381 GCA_013288215.1 Verrucomicrobiota bacterium
TTGTCGAAGACTATGAGTTCAACGATGGTGGGAGCAACACCAGCAGTAGCGGCGACCTGCTCAATCGGACGACGACGACCACACCGGCCGCGACTACCGAGCCAAGCAAATAAGATCCATCTCTTTGCGAACCCGCACGCAGGCGGGTATAATGCTTTGCCATGACAAGCTTCGCTTGGATCGCAGGGCATTGGGAAGGCATTCTCGACAGCATCGGCATAATCAGCGGGCTGTTTTTTACGAGCCATGCCCTCTACGTGGACGCTCGCGCACGAAGGGTCGATAACCTTATCGCACTCACGATCCAGCACCGGGAAATTTGGTCGGAACTCTACGAGCGGCCGCAATTGGCCCGTGTGCTCAAGACTGACTTGGACTTGAACGCGCACCCGCCGACCCTGGACGAAGAGCTTTTTGTAAAATTTATCATCCTCAATCTCGTGCTGGCCTACCGAACCATGAAAAATCATTTTTTCACCTCACCCGAGGGATTGACGACATCCGAGGTTTTTTCTTATTGCCTGTTCCAGCACAAATTTGGGAGCGCATGAAGCACAGCCAGGATGCTGAATTCGTGAAATTCGTTGACCGGAGCCTAAAGGCGGACAGGGGCACGTTGTAAAAAAAAGCGACCCTCACGGGTCGCTTGAACTTTAGCGTGCAAAGCACGCTTTCAATCGTTCAGCCGACAAGTCTGTCGGCTGTTCATTTTCTGCAAGTCTCACCCATCGTGCGAGTCGGTGCGGAGCGACTTGAGCAAGCAACGATTGTCCGCAACGCTGTCCGGCCTCGTCCCCGTCGGCTATGCCGGCAGGGTCGTTGACGATGCGGCCGTCAGTGAGAGCAACCCGCGCTATAGCTTCCCGGCAACTCGGGTGTGGGATGCAAAGAACTTTGAATTTCAGAAGTCGTTGTTCCTTTACAACGGCTTTCGGTTCAAAGCGCCGGTTGACAGTCTGATCGTCGTCCAGGGATTTAC
>JABDCI010000033.1:0-668 GCA_013288215.1 Verrucomicrobiota bacterium
TTCATTTCAACATCTACTATTTCTACCAGCATTTTCATCATAAGCGCGTCATCGCGGGATATGCATCCAATTTGGACCTTCGCTCGACGCGAAAAGCGGGAGATGTGATTTACGGAAATAGCTCCATCGACATTGTCCTTTCCGCCGCGGCAGACAAGAGCAAATTGAAATTCAGGAACCTGGTCGATCTGACCGACCAGAAAGCGCTTCTCAAGACGCGTGCTCGCTATCTCGTCCTTCACAAGAATCTTTTGGCTGAGGAACGCGGCGAAAAGAAGCTCGATGAGGTTTATTTCCCAGCCCTTGCCTTGGAAAAGATGTACCGCAAGGAGTGGGGAGAGCCTCTATTCCAGGATCCCTGGATTTCAGTTTTTAAGATTCCGATGGCTAGCGAGTAAGACGGTTTACGATGAATCAGAGGATGGTCTCCATTTAGTGGAAAAGGACCATGAAAGCTCAGAAAAAAGATGGAATGCGTTTTACGGCCAAAAACTCCGGCCCTTGTCAGATTGACGCAATCGAAGCACGGTCTTAAAGGAGCTGTCGGAAAAATGTGCCACGACCGCGGTTTCTCACAGCTTGCATTCCTCGGGGGTTTCTACAATCTTGTCGTTTGCCATGTTCGATGCACTGACAAATAAGTTACAGGATATTTTCAAGAATCTCCG
>JABDCI010000033.1:678-1706 GCA_013288215.1 Verrucomicrobiota bacterium
ATCTCCGAGGCTACGGCAAGCTGACCGAGTCCAATGTTGCGGATTCGTTGCGCGAGGTGCGGATTGCTTTGTTGGAAGCTGACGTGAACTATGATGTTGCCGTTCAATTTATTGCGAGAGTCCAGGAAAAAGCTCTTGGCAAAGAGGTGCTGCGAAGTCTCACGCCAGGACAGCAAGTGGTCAAAGTCATTCATGATGAAATGGTTGAAATCCTCGGCGGCGCTCGTGCCTCCCTCACGCTCTCTGGATCGCCGACTCGAATCATCATGGTTGGACTGAATGGTTCCGGCAAAACGACGACAACCGGTAAACTGGCGCGTTTTCTGCAAAGTCAAGGCCGGCAGCCGCTCCTCGTGGCTTGTGACGTCTATCGTCCGGCAGCCATCGATCAACTCAAAACACTCGGAGTGCAGTTGAACGTTCCGGTGTTCTCGCTCATGGGTGAGATGGACGTTTCCCGGATCGCACAACAGGCGCTGCAGTTTGCGCAGGTTCAGCAACGCAATATTGTTCTTTTCGACACGGCGGGGCGTTTTCAGATCGACCAAGAGCTGATGGAGGAGCTGGAGCGGCTTAAAGACGTTGTCAAACCGCAGGAAGTGCTTCTCGTCGCGGACGCGGCGACAGGCCAGGAAGCGGCCAATGTTGCTAAAGCTTTTGATGCCCGCATCGGCCTTACGGGATTTATTTTGTCGAAGATGGATGGGGATGCGCGCGGCGGCGCGGCCCTTTCGATTCATTCGGTGACGCAAAAACCGATCAAGTTCATCGGCACCGGCGAAAAACTCGAGGACATGGAGGAATTTCACCCCGACCGGCTGGCGTCCCGCATCCTTGGAATGGGTGACATCGTAAGCCTTGTGGAGAAAGCTCAGACGGCTGTGGATGAAGAAAAAGCGATCGAGCTCGAAAAAAAACTCCGCGCCAACCAGTTTTCACTGCAAGATTTTCTCGATCAGCTGATGATGATCCGGAAAATGGGTCCCTTGGAAAATTTGCTTGCGATGCTACCTGGGGCGGCTAATATG
>JABDCI010000033.1:1716-17372 GCA_013288215.1 Verrucomicrobiota bacterium
AAATTCGGAAATTTGATTCTTCTCTAAAGTCATGTACGGAAAAATATCGCTGCGATAAGGATGATTCCAGGCCAGCGGGGCGTACGATTCCTGGTAGACGGCGTGATTGGACGCCGTCGTCTCCGCATTGCCAAGGGCAGCGGGACTTCGGTCGTTCAGGTGAACGACCTTCTGAAGCGGTTCGGGATGATGCGTAAGATGATGAAAAACATGGGAAGCATGGGGAAAATGATGGCACGCATGGGCAAAATGCCCGGAATGGATGCGATGCCTCCCCTGAAGCGCTTTCGATAAACTTGAAGTAAAAATTATGGCAGTGCGAATTCGTTTGAAACGGATGGGTGGATTGAATGATCCTTATTTCCGCGTCGTGGTGGCTGATAAACGCAGTCCACGCGATGGACGCTTTATTGAAGAAATTGGGAGCTACAATCCAAAATTGAAGGGAGTCAACTACAAGCTTGACGTGGAGCGCGCCAAACATTGGATTTCAAAGGGAGCGGTGCCTTCCGATACGGTGCGCAGTCTTTTGAAGAAGGCGGCGAAAACGGCAGCGTGATCGTCAAAGGGCCTTGGACCCACCGGCGAAGGTCCTGAGCACCAGGGAAAAAAACGGAATGAAATATGAAAGCATTCGTCGAATTCGTGGTGAAGGCGTTGGTGGATTTTCCGGATCAGGTCGACGTGCGTGAAGTCGATGGCGAACGCGCGGTGGTTTACGAGTTGCGGCTGAACAAAACTGACATCGGCAAGGTAATCGGCAAACAAGGCCGCACCATTCAATCTTTGCGAACGCTCGTCAATGGCGCCAGTGCCAAGCTCGGCAAACGCGCTATGGTTGAAATCATTGAGGATACGCCCTATCAAAAACCGGGTGCCGTTGCTGAAGCTTCAACCCCGCCTCCTGAGAGCCCTCCTTCTTGATTTTTTAGGAGTGGGGTTGAGGAAGACGTCTTAACATCGATTTGCGAGGCGCATGCGATTGACAGAATATCATGCAGCCCCATGACAGCAGTCGCTTCTTTGACCACCTTTTTTTCTATGCGCATCGACGTCATCACGCTCTTTCCCCGCATGTTTGAGGGGCCGCTCGACGAAAGCATCCTCAAAAAAGCGCGGGAGCGAAACCTGGTCCAAATCCATCTCCACAACGTGCGCGACCACGCAGAAGGCAAACATCGTATCACCGATGACCGCCCATTTGGAGGAGGCCCAGGCATGGTGATGAAAGTGGAACCCATGGTGAGCTGCATTGAGGCCCTGAAAACGCCGCAATCATATGTCGTTCTTCTCACTCCTCAGGGTAAGCGCTTGGAACAAAAGGTTCTCCAGCGGCTTTCCGAAAAACCCCATCTGATCCTCGTATGCGGCCATTACGAGGGAGTCGATGATCGGGTTCGTCAGTTATGTGTGAATGAAGAAATTTCAATCGGCGACTATGTGCTGACGAATGGCGCGATCCCCGCGATGGTGATCGTGGATGGAGTGACGCGGCTTCTACCGGGGGTTTTGGGACATGAGGATTCCATGAAGGACGAGTCGTTCAGCGAGGGATTTCTCGAATATCCCCAATACACCCGTCCCGAGGAATACCGTGGCCTCAGGGTGCCGGAAGTGCTGCTCTCAGGAAATCACAAGGAAATCGCCAAATGGCGTCAGGAAATGAGCCTCCAAAAGACCCGGGCACAGCGTCCCGACATGGTGCAAGCAGCCGTGGATCGGAATCCAGCACCCTGAAGTGAATTTAAGGATTGTGATTTGCAGGGTGTTCCCATAGAGTGAGTGGCTTCCCATTTTAACCGTTAACACAGATTTGAGCCATGAATCCGATCGTTTCCAAAATCAGCAATGAAAATCTGAAGGCTGACCCAAAGTCTTTTCGCGTGGGTGATGGCGTGCGAGTGCACACCAAGGTGGTTGAAGGAGAAAAAGAGCGTATTCAGGTCTTCGCAGGAGTGGTGATTGCGCGCAAGGGGCGCGGCATCCAAGAAACGTTTACTGTCCGCCGCATCAGCTACGGCGAAGGTGTGGAGCGCGTGTTCCCGCTTCATTCTCCTCGAATCGAAAAAGTCGAAGTCGAACAACGAGGCAAGACCCGCCGCTCCAAGCTCTACTACCTTCGCACCCGTGAGGGCAAAGGCGCCATGAAGGTGAAGGAAATGGGCCGTCAGGTCGCCCCTGTTGCAAAGGCTTGAGGGTCATTTTTTTTCGCACAAGCCCTGGTCAAATTTCGTGACAACTTTTAAGACCCGGAGTATAGGTCGTCCATGTCTTTGGAAGATCCGCTCCTTTTCGAGCGCGACACATGGGCGCCGTGCCTTAGCCGGATTTGTGGCATCGATGAGGCCGGGCGTGGTCCGCTTGCAGGGCCGGTAGTTGCGGCGGCTGTCATTCTGCCCGACGATTTTCAACACGCCACATTGACCGATTCAAAGCAGCTCAAGCCTGACGAGCGAGAAGCCATTTACGAAGAGCTGACAAACCGCCGGGATGTGATCTGGAGCGCGGCCCTTGTGGATGCGCAAGAGATCGACCAGATCGATATTTTGCGCGCGACATGGAAAGCCATGGTCAAGGCGCGCGATGGCTTGGCTGAGAAACCGAGTTGGACGCTCGTAGACGGGCTGCGGGTTCCTTCGCTCGGGTGGCGTCAAACCCCGATTGTCGGCGGAGACGCCTTATCACTCCCCATTTCGGCGGCAAGTGTCATTGCGAAAGTGACTCGTGATCGTCTCATGGTGAAGATGCATGAAATTTATCCGCTTTATGGATTTGCTGGCCACAAAGGTTACGGCACACCTTTTCATCTCGAAGCGATTTTTAAATGGGGGCCATGTCCGATTCATCGACTTTCATTCGAGCCCATCGTGGGTTTTGCCTCCAAGCACAAGGTGGTGGAGCAATTCCTCTTTCAAGAAACATTCATCGGATCTCTTCCGGCGCGAATCTAGCAGCATCCTTTTTTGCGCGTGTGTGGCGAGAAACCCCTTTGTGCCTTTGCGTCTTGACGCTAAATATGGCTGAATAAAGGCATGGCTGAACGTTTGAGATTATTGTTGGTGGATGATGATCCCGCGTCGCTCCATTTGCTCGAGCGACTCGTGGAGCAGGAAGGTTTTGACGTGTTGAAGGCAATGTCGGTTGAGGAAGCGGAAAGGGTCGCCTTCGAATTCCATCCTCACGTTGTCATTACCGATGTGGTTCTGCCGGATGCCGATGGTTATGCGCTGATGGGCCGGCTGAAGGAAAAGCTCCCGGAAAGTGAAGTCATGTTGCTGACGGGACATGCTTCTGTCGAGCGTGCTGTCGATGCGATCCGTGATGGCGCATGCGATTATATTGAAAAACCAGTAGTCCGCTCGCGTCTTGTGGCTTCGTTGCGCAAGGCCCGTCAACAGGTCGCTCTCAAGCTCGAAAACCTTGAGCTTCGCAATCGCCTCGCGGCGCAGGTTCAGGAAACCCTGGTCGGACAGAATCCGCGCATTGAGGAGGTCCGCCGGACCATCGAGCGTGTTGCAGGCAGCGACACCAGTGTTTTCGTGGAGGGAGAGAGCGGAACAGGCAAAGAAATCGTGGCGGAGATGATTCATCGTCTGAGTGGACGGGCAAGGCAGGCTTTGATCAAGGTCAGTTGTGCCGCGATCCCCGAAAACCTATTGGAATCGGAAATGTTCGGCCATGAGAAAGGCGCATTTACCGGAGCCGCCTATTCCAAGCCCGGCAAATTCGAGCTTGCTCACCATGGCACACTTTTTCTTGATGAAATCGGCGAGATGAAACCGGAATTGCAGGCCAAATTGCTGCGAGTTCTGCAAGATGGAAAAATCTCACGCCTTGGCAGCACGGAGGACCGCGAAGTGAACGTGCGCATTGTGTGTGCAACCAATGTTGATGTGGAAAAGGCTATCGCTGCGGGCAATTTTCGCAATGATCTTTTTTACCGCATCAACGTCGTGCGTCTGAGCCTTCCTCCATTGCGCGATCGATTAGACGACGTGCCCTTGCTGGTGACGCACTTTCTTTCACAAATCAACCGCAAGCTGCAGATTGGCGGCGTGCATGTCACCCCGGCTGCGCTTGAAAAACTTCAGAATTATACATGGCCTGGGAACATCCGGCAGCTCAAGAATGTCATGGAGAGGGCCGTGGCATTGCGTCAGGGTTCCGTTCTGGACGTTTCCGATTTCGTCTTGGGCGAGAGTCCTGCCGCGCCGAAATCTGGCAACAATCTTGTCATTGAACTCGGAACCCCGATGGAGGAAGTGGAACATCGCATGATCATGGCCGCTTTGGGTGCGTGCCAGGGTGACAAAGAGAAAGCCGCGGCCATGCTGGGCATCTCCTCGCGCACGATTTATCGTAAGCTGGGCGAAAAAGAATGAGTCACGCGAACACGGGGGGATGCCAAGTCCGTCGCGGTCAATCTGACGCGTGTCGATGGGATTCAAAAAATCATCAGCATCTCATTCGAACGCATGCTCATCGGGGATCCGTGTTCCATCTCGATCCATCCGTGGCTAACATTTTCCCCTCATGACCGATTATTATCGCGAGGGCGCTGAGCGCGCCGCGGGCGTGCGACAGCTCTTTTCTAAAATCGCACGACGTTACGATTGTGTGAATGATATCCAAAGCCTCGGGTTTCATCGGCTTTGGAAGCACCGGATGATCACCATGTTAAACCTCCCTTCCGAAGGTGTTGTCTTGGATTTGGCGTGTGGTTCGGGTGATTTGGCTCTTCTTTTTGCCCGACAGCAATCCCCCCTGCGTATTCTCGGTGGAGATTACACGTTTGAGATGCTTCGCGTTGCGAAGCTGCGCTCCTTGGGATGGAGTGTTCCGCCTGGGTGGATTCATCTCGACGCACTTTCCTTGCCTTTCCGGAACTCGAGTTTCGATGCTGTGGCGATGGCGTATGGGTTGCGAAATATGGCCGATCCGCCGCGCGCGCTGCGTGAGATCTGGCGTGTATTGAAACCAGGAAGCTCGCTCGCGCTTCTCGATTTTGGCAAGCCGGCACAGCCTTGGATTCGACAGTCATACTATTTTTTTCTTCGGACGATTCAGCCCTTCCTTGGCTCGCTCTTTTTTCGAGATGCAAAAACGTATCGATATATCTACGAATCTCTCATGCGATATCCCGCGCGCGAGGGCGTAAAAAAACTTCTTCTTGAATCTGGTTTTTCGAATGTCGAATGCGAGGACCTTTGTCTGGGAACAATGTCGCTGCACATCGCGCGGAAATAGAGGAGCCTCATGAAAGTCCGTCTCACCGACCACCTGGCATTTTGGGCGATCAAGCATCTGCTGAGTCGTGTGAAAAACCAGCAATTCGACGTTCGCGATTTTGCGAGATTTTCCGACGAATGGAGCGGCAGGTCTGTCGCAGACTTTTATGCCTTTTCGGAGAACGAAGCTTGCTCCACCGTCATGGAACGTCAATTGAGCCAGCTGACGAAGCCGGGGAAGTATGTCGTCGAGTTTCCGACGCCTGCTCCGTCTCCATTCGAAGTCAATAACCACATCTGGGTCGAGTTTCATCTCTCACGTTCTCTTGGAGAAGCGCCGATTTTCTTCATTCAACACGGCTGGCGCTCCGTAAGCGTCAGGGGGTATCGCACCATGTGTCGCGGTCTCAACGAGCAAGGGGTTAATGCCGGCGTGCTGCATCTGCCCTATCATTTTTCTCGAAAACCGCAAGGAGCGTTCAATGGAGAACTCGCGATCACCTCGGACATCATCCGTTCCGCGCACGCTTTGCGACAGGCGGTTCAGGAAGTGTGCCAGCTCAAGCGTGCATTGAAAAAACTGGGAGCTCCGCACGTCGGCCTTTGGGGGACAAGTTATGGAGCATGGATTTCCGGCATGGCTGTGACAATGGAAGAGGGATTTGACGGAGCGCTGCTTCTCGAACCGCCCGTCGAGATCGAAGAACTGTTCTGGGAGACGCCGCTTTTCAACCATTTGCAAAGGGAACTCAATCGGCTTGGGATTTCTCGAGATGCCGTCGGAAAATTTTTTGAGTGGGTGACGCCCTATCACCATGCACTTAAAATTCCGCCGTCGCGCGTGTTGATTCTTGGATCCGAGCACGATCCGATCGGATATCCCGATTCGCTCCGAAAATTGAATCGGGCATGGCCCGGAACCTACCTGGAAATATTTCCATACGGACACATCAGCTATCGGCTTCACACAAGTGCGGTCGACCGATTTTTGAAGATCCTGGCGCCGCAGCTCAAGGCCTGCCCCTAGACTTCCGCGGGGACTCGCATTTCAAAGCGCGGAATGCGTGTGATGACCTTTCGTCCGTCTGTCGTGATGCCCAAGTAGGCGCCTTCTGCCCAACAGACCGACGTATTATTGATGTGATAGCTGTTATAGCTAAAATGTTCGCCGGGCTTGAGCTCGGGAGATTCGCCCACGACGCCATCGCCTTCGACGGCGGTGACTTCGCTTGCGTCGTTGCGGATGACCCATTTCCGGCCTTTGATCGTGACGGTGTCTTTCGAATCGTTATGGATCGTAATGAAATAGGCGAAAGCGTGGGGACGATCGGGAGGAGTTTCGGCGTTGGACATGTAAACCACCCGGTCGATGGCAACGCGCAGACCGTCGAGCTCCTGCGGATTTTCGGCATTGGGCAGTGGTTTCGAACGCATGGACTACTAGCTATAAGCGATGGAAGGGTGGCTGAAAACCTCAAAGTGACGGCATGCTTCTCCCTGAACTCCGATTTGCATTCAGTTGTAAAATTTCATATGACAAGGGAATGACAGATATTCTTGAAGGCCGCATTTATGTGGTGCGGGACAATATTGACACGGATCAGATCATCTCCGCGCAATATTTGAATCTCGTGCCTACAATTCCCGAGGAGTATGAAAAATTGGGAAGTTACGCTTTGCTCGGTTTGCCTGAAAGCCTTTATCCGACGCGTTTCATCGAGGCGAGCCAGACCAAGACGAAATATCCCATTGTGATTGCTGGACGCAACTTCGGATGCGGCTCATCGCGCGAGCATGCTCCTATCGCTCTGGGTGCAGCAGGCGTGCAGGCGGTGATTGCTGAATCTTATGCGAGGATCTTTTTTCGCAATTGTGTCGCCACCGGCGAGCTCTATCCTGTCGAGGTCACCCTACGGTTGTGTGAGGATGTGAAAACTGGCCAACAGGCGAAAATCGATTTGAAAGAGAACCGGCTCATCATCGAGGGCAAAATCTACGATTTGAAGCCTCTCGGCGAAGTGAAGCCTGTGATCGACGAAGGGGGGATCTTCGATTTTGCGCGCAAAAACGGTTTGATTCCAACCATGCCAAAATCCTAAAGGCCAGGCAGGCATGTGAGCGATCCCCTGATTCCCCATCTGTTGCTTCCCAGTGATTCGAAATGCATTACGCCGACCGATCTCGTTTTTGATTGTCCTGCCTGCCGCAAGAGTCTTGTGGTCGACAAGATTGCGGCTGGACAGATCCTTCCATGCCCCATTTGCAAAAAACCGATCCAGGTGCCACAGACAACCCAGGTTGTCACCCTGGATCAGGCGCCCGAGACCGAGAAATTGGCGCAGCTCCCCTCCTGGGAACAGGAGCGGCTTTTGATTCAGTCAGCCCTCAAGGAGATACAGCATCAGCGTGAGGAGGCTGGCAATTTGTATCGACAGCACAGCTCGGAAGCCAATCGACAGCAATTGCGAATGGAAAAATTGGATGCCAAGCTCAAAGAATGGAAGGTTCGGATGGAAGCCCTTCAATCGGAACATCCTGAGAAAAAGCCATGATTTCGAGTCCGGTGGTGATCGCGATCGACGGCCCGTCCGCATCGGGCAAGAGCAGCGTTTCGAGACTCGTGGCGGAAGCGCTCAATTTTCGGCATGTCGACACGGGTTCCATGTATCGCGCGTTTACATGGAAGGTCCTCGAATCCGGCATTGATCCTAAAAACCGGCAGCAGGTGATGGATCTCATCAGGAAGGTTCGATTGGAATGCGACTTTATCGAAAACGAACAGGGAGGGTTGCGGCTAAGGACCCGGCTGGATGGAACTGATCCCGGAGCCGTGCTGCGTTCTCCCAAGATAGAGGCGCATGTTTCCCAAATTGCAGCGATTCCCGAAGTGCGAGAATGGCTTGTGCAAAGACAGCGCGATTTGGCCGCCCAGGGAGATTTGGTGATGGAAGGCCGCGACATAGGCACTATTGTGTTTCCGGAGACGATTTTTAAATTTTACCTTGATGCAAATCCAAAAATCCGAGCCCAACGACGCGCACGTGATCAGAACGAAGCGGGATTTGCAAAAGCCGTTCAGGTGGAATCTGTGGAGAGTGCGATTGCCGAACGCGATCACAAAGACAGCACACGAATGGTTTCTCCGCTTAAGGTTGCGGATGACGCGATCCGAATCGACACCTCGCTCCACACACCGCAGGACACAGCGGACATCGTGTTGAAACATATCCGCTCGCACTATTTAGCGCGGAAGTAATCCGCGCGAGCATTGCGCCTAGAGACTTTTGAATTCCTCGAACCATCTCCCAGAACTTCGTACGGAAATCCCGGGACCGCGGTCTCGAGAGCTCGCAAAAGTTCTCAAGCGTTACGAAGCGCCGACGATCACGCATGTCTCTCCCAAGAGTCCTATCTTTTGGGAAAGCGCCGAAGGCGTGAATGTCTGGGACGTGGATGGAAACAAATTTTTGGATCTGACGAGTGCGTTCGGCGCGGCTTCGCTGGGTCATTCTCATGCGCACGTGACAGCTGCGATTAAGGCGCAATCGGAAAAACTTTGTCATGCCATGGGTGACGTTCATCCGGCAGAACTTAAGGCAAGGTTGTGTGCTGAACTTTCAAGGCTTACATTTGAACGCTGGACTTCCGGAAGTCAGAAGGGTCAGACGATTTTGGGCAACTCGGGTTTCGAAGCGGTTGAAGCCGCGTTGAAGACAGCGCGTCTGTTTACTGGGAAACGTGGGGTCATCGTGTTTCAAGGGGGATATCATGGCTTGGGTTATGGAGCGTTGGAAGTCACGTCGCGAATGGAATTCCGCCGTCCTTTTCTGGATCAGCTCGGCCATTTTGCGGATTTCGTGCCCTATTTGAGGAAAGAGGCAACGGCGGCGGACCTTGACAGGCTCGAGCAGTTCGTCCGTGATCTCCTGCGCAACCGCGAAGTGGGAGCGATTCTCATTGAGCCCTTTCAGGGAAGAGGAGGTGAGGTGATTCCGCATCCTGAACTCTTGTCACGCCTTCGAAAAATCTGTGACCGCGCGCGGATCCTGCTGATCGTGGACGAAATCTACACTGGTTTCTGGAGGACAGGAACATGGTTTGCCGTGGAGCATGCGGGGATCGTCCCGGATCTTATCTGTCTTGGGAAGGCACTCACCGGATGCCTTCCTCTTTCTGCGTGTGTGGGGAAGGAAGATGTGATGGTCGCATGGCCTGAAAGCCAGGGTGAGGCATTGCATACGAGCACGTTTTTGGGAAATCCACTTGCGTGCTCGGCGGCCCTTGCGAGTCTTCAAATATTCGAACGCGATGTTCTGTCGTGGAAGGTCGACGCCAAAGGGGCCAAGTTCATGGCCTGTCTTCAAAAGAGACTTTCGGATATGCCTGGCATTCTGGACATTCGCGGAGTGGGTTTGATGGTGGGCATAGAACTCGCGCCCCACGCGCCCTGCTCGGCCGGCGCGTGGTGTGACCGGTTGCTGGATCGCGGAATTCTCGCCTTGCCCAGCGGGGAGCGAAGCGAGGTGCTCGCGATCACGCCACCTTTGATGATGGACTTGAACTTGCTGGAATGGAGCGCGGACGAAATAGCGGCAGCTTACAAGGGTTGAGACTTAGTAAGATGCGGCACCGCCGATGGGAGCCGTATGTTCCCACTGTTCAGGGGCGTTCCACGGGAGTGTGGTCACAGAATCCTGTTCTTGTTTTTTATCGGCGGTTGAGGCACAGCCCGAGAACGTCAGACAGAGAGGCAATAAAAACAAACCGAAGAGGATGCGTTCGAGACGAAACATGGCTGGATTCTAACATCAAAACATGACTGTGTCACCTTCCTGAATCTGGCCTTGCTTCCATTCAGGCATGACATCGGCGATGCAAACAGACGGTTCGACGGACGTGATCTTCACCTTGCCGATAAGCGCCCCATCCCGAGAGACGATCATCGGCACGTTCTCGATGACGCCTTGTTTCGCGCCGATGTCGATCACCACAAAATTCCATTCATCGTTCACGGCGAGGACATGACCCGTGAGGCCTGCGGGTAGTTTTCCTTCACGACGATTTTTGGCTTGTTCCTCAAGCGCCTTTTTTTCACCGTCCAGCTTTTGGAGTTGCTCGTTGAGGACCTTCTTCTCCTGCTCCAATGTCGTGAACTGTTCTTCAAATTCCTTCAATTTCGACTGGACCTGATCGATGGTCATTCCGGGAGGAAGTGATTTGGTATATTTGTCGATCTCAGCCTGTTTGTTCGCAAGATCCTTGGTAATGTCATCGAGTTTAGTTTCAACATCCCGGGTGCGGGTTTCCTGTGCCGCAAGAGCGGACTTCTGGGTTTCAAGTTCCGTCGTGGTATCCTTGAGCTGCTTTTCTTGAATTCTGGCATCATTCTGGGCTTTTTCGAGATCCGTTTTTTCCTTGGCCACGTCGGCTATCAGCTTGGTGTTGGAGACACGCTGCTCTTCCAGGTTCGATTCCAGTTTTTTCTTTTCCGATCGCGTTCCCCAGCCCTTGATGATCGTGATGGAACTTGCTACGATGATGAGAATAAAAAGAACCCGGAGGATGCTGAGGCGCGACATAAGATTCGTTGCGTGAGGGAGTTGTGAATTTATACGCAAATCAATAATTCGATGTCAATGGTGTTTGGTGTTTCGAAGAAGGATGAAAAATGCCTTCATACCAAAGATTTGGCTTACAAATTTAACTTTTTATTTTTCCTGCTCTTCTTTTGGGGATGCTTTGCGTGTTTTTCGGTCTGGAAACTTTTTTTGAGGATCCAGGACCGGTTTTTGGGATGGCAGAGATTCCAGCGCGAGGCGGGTCAACAGTTTTTTAACGTCATCGGCGGAGCGAAGGTTTGTGTAACGCTTGTCTTTGATATGCGCTTTGTAGCCCAGTGGAGAGGGCATGCCGAGTCGTTCGTCCAGATAACGCACGTTCTGCAATGACAAGATGAGTTCGTCAATTTGCATGTTTTTTGCAGCGGAATCGCAGGCATTGATCCCTTGCAGGTTCAGTTCGCCTTTTTGGTTGAAGACCACATTGATCTCGTAGACGTCGAGGATCAATTTCTGGATATGGGGAGAAAACTGCCTGATCGACGCGAGATCA
This sequence comes from Verrucomicrobiota bacterium, assembly GCA_013288215.1. Lineage (GTDB taxonomy): Bacteria > Verrucomicrobiota > Verrucomicrobiia > JABWAM01 > JABWAM01 > JABDCI01. The sequence continues at coordinate 13,056 of JABDCI010000033.1, forward strand.
TAATCGGTTTCTAACAGATTGATTTTGAGAGCGACTGGCTCTTGAAACGCGCCTTGAGGATTGAGAATCAGAACATTCCGTGCCGTCATATAAGATGGAACGAGATGGACCCGGATGCTGTCGATGAAACATGACGCGCCGGTCAGTTTTTGGAGAGAGCAGCGCATGATTCCCCTCTCAATTTCATCGCGGAAGACGAATGCGAGGACGACCATGAGAACCATGGTAAAAAAGCATTTCCAAATCAACTTGAACATAAATCAGGCTTTCGGGATTTCGTAAACAACGCGATAAGGATCTCGAGTGTGTTCAACCTTGCGGGTTTGGGGACTCAGGATTTTTTGATAAAGCTGCAACTCAAAGTTCATCAGGATCGGAAAATCTGAAAGTAACGTGATAAGCGGTGAATGGCATTCAGTGACCCTCCACCCACTTTTTTTTGGCTCCGGATTCCACTCGATAAGATAGCCTTCTTTCTCCCGGAGTTGAACGAAGTCGCGCACGCGTTCTTCCTGCACGGTCGAGGAGAGATGCGTTCGATAGTGGACGGCTTGTTTTTGGTAAATGGTGAAGAGGATCTTTTCGGGGGCGTTTGTTCCATAAAGCTGGCGCAGCGCGACGATTACCTCGATGAGAAGCGGGGTTTCATGTGACGGGAAAAGCTCGGATGCCTGAGGAGTGAGAACGTAGACGAGCTCAGGCCGACCACGGCCTGAAGTCTTGGGTTTGCGCTTGCCTTCCACGTAACCATCCCGTTCGAGTTCCAGACAATGCTGTTTAATCCCCATGTACGAGAGGGGAATTGATTTCATGAGATCGCGGACAGCGAGAGAGCCGTGACGTTTGAGAGAGCAGACGACCCGGTACTTCTGAGTTTTGGCAAACTTGCGGATCAGGCGCGACTTCATGTTGGAACACCCCATTTACCACTAACAAACATCCGTTTCATAAGCACGCTTTTTACCCGTCTTGCGCAAACTGGACGGATTTGGGTCACACCCTTTAAGAAGGATCAAGTTGTGATGGACGCGGGGGGGGGATGACGGTTCGTTCCTGAAAACTCCAAAGCAGCTTTAGGATCCGCTCTTCGCTTGGGTCGTGCTCTGCTTGAGCTTCTCAGCGAGGTCCAGAGCCATGTTTTGAAAAAAGATGAGACCGAGATGAGACTCCCGATGGACGAGGCGATCGAAATCGGAACGGTGGATCACGCGGACGATGGTTGCGGATTTTGAAATGGCGCGCGCCGTGCGAGGTTCGCCGTTCAGAAAGGCGATTTCTCCAAGAACCGTTCCATTGCGGAGGGTGCCAAGGAGCATGTCATCCTTGCCACAGCGGATTTCGATTTCTCCGCGCTCCACGACATAAAGTTCCCGGCCGCTGGTGCCTTCGTCGAAGACCACCTCTCCCGGACGAAACAATTTTTGTGAGAAAAGCCGGGCGACGCGCCGTAGTTCCCCTTCGCCGAGATTTTGGAAAATGCGAAGGTCACGCAAGAGTTTGATCACCGCCTGTCCCACGCTGTATTCGCGGAAAATAGTGTCGATGATCGCAAAGATGCTGCGGCTTGCACTCGTGAGCTCCAGGGTTTCACTTTCGTAGGAAGTGGTAAGATGCACCATCTTAACCGCATCAGTTCGCGCGCCATGCTCCATCATGAACGCTGGCAGATAGGCGCAGGGAACAAATCCGATCTGGTCCAATGTTTTCTGCATGCGGGGGGCATGGGAACTCACGAGCACTTCCCAATAATCGGATTCAAGTTTGCGCGCGACCTCGTCGACAAGCTGCATCAGGAGAAATCCCTGCGGTTCGCCGTCCATGGTGAAAAGATCGGTAATTTGGACGCGTTTATCGAAAGGATCGTAAATATAGCCAACGACCCCGATGATGCGCTCGCCTTCCTTCGCGGCCATAAAAGTGACCTCACCGAGCGGCAAATGAAGGCATGTGTGTGTCGTGTGCAGCATGCTGAAGATTTCCCGTTCCTGCGGAGTGTGACCCTCGAGCATGGTTTGAACGGCGCTGGTTTCGATGGGAGTGAAGACCAGATTGCATTCGGTTGGATAGGCCACGACATCGTCGCGCACCTCAACGTCCTCGATCAGTCCATGGGCTTTTAATGCTTCAGTTGCGAGATCCCGCGCTCCTGGAATCAGTTCGGGGTGGGGACGGCGCAGGTTGCGGGATTGTTCGCTCAGAAAAAAATAGAGGACGGCTCCTGGACGAGGCTCGCCCCCGTATTTATGGGGAAGAAATCCAGAAGCCACAAAACCCGATTCCTCGCATGCAGCTTGCGCCCAGAGCTCGTTGGTTGGAATCTCTGCGCAGCAAAGCTGCAGGTTGCTCGCGAGGGATTCCAACGAAGTTTTGACGAGACTTGCGGCGACAGCTGGACGCGATGCGTTACTGTTCACGCAGAGATGCCCGAGCATGCCAACCACTGTATCGGGGGTCTCTTGATCCATCAGAATCGAGACAGTTCCGATCACGTTGCCTTCATCCTCGCCAACGAGCGCGAAGATGGTGTCCATGAAAAGAGACGACTTTAACGCTTCGGGCTGCATGAAATCCGCCTGGACTGCCTGCGAGCCCATTTTTTCGCTTATTAAGGTCTGAACCGTCGGCAGGTCCGATTCTTCCAGATTGCGGATCGAGAGACTCATCGAATGGCATTAGGGTAACCGTCTTTTTGAAAATCACAATCCTGAACCAAACGTAATCGCGCTTACGGCTTGATCCCCACACGCGAACGAGGATGATGGATTCATATGAGTGATCGTTCCGACTTGCTTCAGGGGCTTTTAAGGGACGTTTCTCGATCGTTTTACCTCACCCTGCGGGTGCTTCCTCGGGAAATTCGCGATCAAATGGGATTGACGTACCTGCTTGCTCGTGCAGCCGACAGCATTGCCGACACAGACCTCCTGAAGCCGCCGGACCGCTTGAAAACACTCTCCCTTTTGCGGGATGCATTGGTGACGGGTGACGGAAAGCGGATCGGTTCCATTCAGGCGACGCTCAACGAAATCCGAAGTCACAAATTTGTCACCGAAACGTCTGCGGAAGAAGTGTTGCTCCGCCGTCTGCCGGAGTGTTTTCAATTGTTTTGTTTACTCACGTCGGATGATTCGGCACGGGTCGTGGAGGTGCTCAAAGAATTGATTGGCGGCATGGAACTGGATATCCAGCGTTTTCCGGAAGACGGCAGCCTGCACTCTCTCGAAACGTTCGAGGAATTGGAGCAATTTACTTATTCGGCTGCGGGCTGCGTGGGACTTTTTTGGACGAAAATGTGCTGCGCTCATATATTGGGGTTCCAATCGTGGTACGTGAAGCTCGACCAGATGCGCTCTCTCGGCGTGCGGTTTGGAAAGGCATTGCAATGGACCAATGTGCTACGCGACCTTCCGCGGGATTTGGCGAATGGGCGATGCTATCTTCCTGCAAAGGATCTGCGAGATGTCGGCCTCGCCCCCTATCATCTCAAGGATCCGGCGGTTTACCCGCGGCTTGAGGGGCTTTATCATCATTATCTCGACCATGCCCTGGCACATTATCGCGCGGCGTGGGAGTATACCTTGTCCATTCCTTCAGAGGTTCGCCGCGTCCGTCTGGCATGCATCTGGCCTCTCTGGATTGGACTTGAAACCATGGCCGCTTTGCGCGGGGCGATGAATCCCCTCGACGCGCGTTATCGGATCAAGGTGCCGCGCTCGCGCGTCTATGCGATTGTCGTCCGCAGTTTTCTTTCGGCCGGATCGGAGTCGATGCTCGATGAGCATCAGAAGGATCTCATGCACATGGCCCTCGGGACGACAGGCACCGCGCGCGCAAAATGACGTTTGAGCCGAGCAAGTGACAGCCAGCCCCATCTCTCTTTTTTGGTTTTCCGTGCGTGCTTTTTTTGCCTAGGCCACGATTCCAAGCCAAACCCCCTCATTCAGAGCTTAGGGAGAAAATTATCCCAGCCGTTGAGTTTCCCGGGCACGGGGCGGTTTGGCATGGGCGAGGGTAAGGAGCAGGTCCGTTTTTGAAATCGTTCCGAGAAGCTTGGAATCTTCCGAATCCGCGAGGACCGGCAGGCGTTCCATTTCTCGCAGGGAAAATTTCTCAAGCGCCTCCATAAGTGACGCATCTGCAGTGACACTCGGAAAATCCCGAATCATCAGTTCGCTCGCGATGAGCAGATTGGCCAGATTGAGATCGTTGAGGTAGAGTTTCACATCATGCAATGCCAGGGCCCCACAAAAATTTCCGGCGTTGTCGATGACATAGAGATAGTTGAACCGGTTCGTCGCAAAACTTTGCACAATCTCT
>JABDCI010000034.1:0-446 GCA_013288215.1 Verrucomicrobiota bacterium
ACTCCCTTCAGCCTGCCGAAGGCCTGACTTATTTCAGTAGGCAAGATCGAGGCTTGTCTAATTGGTGACGTACTCGGCGGCTTGGGTGCATCATCGAGGCCTCTCGAAATTTTCATATACGACCTATTTACTCGTATATAATACAGGGTGTCAATCATGAATTGCTTGATGTGAGGAATCTAAAACCAAGCCGCCCTCACCTTCCCAAGTTTGGAGGGCAATTTCGATTCGTTTTTTTTCAGCCTTCGCATGTCTATGATGGATGATTGCGATCGCCCATTTTGCGCTTGAAAGGAGCGCGAGACTTCCCGCCAAATACATCAGCAAGTATTTGTTGGTTTTCATGGCCCACGAATATCATTGCCTCCCAACTTCGTCTATCAGGTGCTCCCCCAAAAACCATGTGGGGGATCCATGAACGAAGAGGGGAGGCATGGACGGAATTC
>JABDCI010000034.1:456-2602 GCA_013288215.1 Verrucomicrobiota bacterium
TTTGCGGCTGGATTCGATGCCTCGATCCTTTTAACATGGCGGGATGGCCGAGAAGAAACGTGTGGTGGTGGGAATGAGCGGTGGAGTCGACTCCAGCGTGGCGGCTGCCTTGTTGCTGCGCCAAGGATATGAAGTGATTGGGGTCACCCTCAAGATGTGGCCTCAGGACTGCACCTCCATCATCGAGGATAAATGCTGCGGGCCGCAGGCCATGGCAGATGCTCGCAACGTGGCTGCGAAGCTCGGGATTCCCCACTATGTCATCGACGAAACGCATGATTTCACGAAGATCGTCATCGACTATTTTACGTCCGAATATCAAGCGGGACGGACCCCGAATCCCTGCGTGCTTTGCAACGAGAAGTTAAAATTCGGAAATCTGCTCCAAAAAGCGCTTGGCCTGGGCGCATCGCATATCGGAACTGGGCATTACGCTCGCGTTGAACGCGGCAATAACGGCTATGTGCTGCGTCGCTCTCTCCATCTGCGCAAGGATCAAAGCTATTTTTTGTTTTCGCTCAGCCAGGAGCAGCTATCCCATATATTGATGCCGATTGGCTCGATATCGAAGGAGGAAGTACGCACCATCGCAAAGGATATGGATTTACGCATCCATGATAAGGATGAAAGCCAGGACATCTGCTTCGTTCCGGAAAATGATTACGCCTCTTTTTTGAAATCACATCTTGGCCAGTCGGAGTTTCATGTTGGCGAAATCGTGCACCGCGATGGACGCATTCTTGGAAAACATCAGGGCATCGAACTTTTTACAGTCGGCCAGCGCAAAGGTATCAATGTGGGATCACCAACGCCTCTTTATGTCGTTGAGATCGAACCTGAGACACGGCGCGTGATCGTTGGCAATGACGAGGAACTTTGGCATTCGGCTTATCGTGTGGAGCGGTGTTCCTGGGGCAAGGATGGCGAGGTTGTTCCAGGAACTTCTGTGATGGCCAAAATTCGGCACAGTCACGAGGGCGCAATGGCGAAGCTATATCCCGAGGGTGGCGGACGTGTGCTTGTGGAACTCGAGGAACCGCAACGCGCCATCACGCCAGGTCAAGCCTCGGTTTTTTATTCAGGCGACACGATTCTGGGTGGTGGCTGGATCATGAAAGGGCAACCTATGTCACGATCCACGCTGCAGCATCCCTTCCAAACTCAAGCTTCATCATGACTGCTTACCTGATCTTCACATCCGTGCCAAGTCGTGCTGTTGCGACACGGATTTCAAAGGAATTAGTGCTCAAAAAACTCGCCGGCTGCGTTCATATCGCGCCGCAAGGAACCTCGATTTATCGGTGGAAAGGCAAGTTGGAGCAGGCTAGGGAGCTTGTGCTGACGATCAAAACGTCAAAAAAAGCCTTGCCCTCTGCACTCCAAACGCTTAAGACACTCCACCCCTACGAATTGCCCGAGATCCTGGCGGTTCGCGTAAATCAGGGATTTCGGCCATATATAGACTGGATACAGAAAGAAACCATTTTTGGAGATTGAATATATGTCGCGTCATCGTTCACTTCGCTCAGGTGGCACTCTGGCAGCCAAACGCAACGTTTTAAAACGACTCGAGCGCATCGAGTTGTTGAAAAAACGAGGCAAATGGAAGGCTACGGACCGAGCCCTTGGCTTGCCAAAAACTAAGCCTGAAGTTTGATTCGCTTGGGGCTGCGGATTCCCACTCCAGTTTCAAGGATTTGAACCCTCGGTCTGGTCAGGTGCGAATCAATGTTTTCCTGGCATCGGCCGGCTTTGGATCGCGCCGGTCTGTCGAGCAACTGGTGCTTGCCGGTGTCGTGACCGTCAATGATAGACAAATCCGGGACTTGGCATTTCGTGTTGATCCTGAAAAGGATGTTGTCTTGTGCGATGGAAAGCCTGTTGTTCTGCGGAGATTTTGTTATCTGATGCTGCACAAGCCTCCTGGATACGCCTGCACCCACCGCGATCCGTACATGAAGCGAACGATCTATGATTTGTTGCCAAAGGAATGGCAGCATCTTAACTATGCCGGCCGTCTTGATATCGATTCCGAAGGGCTTGTGCTTCTGAGCAATGATGGGAATTGGCTGAATGCGATTTCCCATCCGAGCCACGAAGTTCCGAAAGTTTACGAAGTCGAAGTGGAAGGGCTTCCTTCTGCTGA
>JABDCI010000034.1:2612-17340 GCA_013288215.1 Verrucomicrobiota bacterium
CCATGCTGACAGGACGCTTTTCACACGCTTTCTCAAGGCCGACACGAATGGCTGAAAGTCGAAGATATACAATTTCTTTCCCAGGAGCGTGATGTCAGCAAACTTCGGCTGATATTGCGTGAGGGAAAAAATCGTGAAATCCGAAGAATCTTCGACGCGCTCAATCATCCTGTACGAAGCCTGGAGCGTCTTGCAATCGGCCCGCTCCATTTGGGAAATTTGAAGCGCGGCGAGTGGAGGGAGCTAACCATGTCCGAGGCCGCTCTCTTTTCAGGCAAACCCTAGCCCGACACCGTTTCGGCTACCTGATGCGTAAAACGTGGCAAAGCGTCCGCCAACGTTATAAACTCACTGTTTCCTATGAGCGCCAAGCTGATTGACGGTAAAGAAATCTCGGAACAGGTGCTGCGAGAAACCCAAGCAGCCGTAATTGAGTTTCGCGAAACATATGGATACGCACCGGGGGTAGCCTTCGTCCGAGTGGGTGAGGATCCTGCATCCGTCGTCTATGTGGGATCCAAAGCTAAAATGAGCGAGCGGCTTGGAATCCAGTCCCAAACCTATGTCCTTCCTGCAAGCACATCGGAAAAAGAGGTGCTCGAACTGGTGAGGACGCTCAATCAACAGAAAAACATTCATGGGATTCTTGTTCAATCGCCGCTTCCGTCCCAAATCCAGGCGGACTGCATTTTTGAATCCATCGATCCAGCAAAGGATGTGGATGGGTTTCATCCCATGAACATGGGGAAGCTGGCCGTTGGGGATCCCACTGCATTTGTGGCCTGCACGCCTGCAGGTGTGCATCAATTGCTCATCCGTAGCGGTATCGAGATCCCGGGCAAACATGTCGTCGTGCTTGGCCGCAGCCGAATCGTGGGAAAACCGATGTCTTTGATTTTGATGGAGAAAGGGAAGCATGCGGACGCAACGGTGACCGTTTGCCATTCCAGGACGCGTGATCTGCCTGCGGTCACGCGCCAGGCGGACATCTTGATCGCGGCACTCGGACAGCATCGATTTGTCCGTGCCGATATGGTTCAGGAAGGTGCCGTGGTGATCGATGTGGGAATCTCACGAATCCTGGATGCCACTAAAAAATCGGGTTACCGTCTCGAAGGCGATGTCGATTTCGGTCCTGTTTCAGAAAAAGCTTCTTGGATCACGCCGGTGCCGGGAGGCGTGGGACCGATGACGATTGCTATGTTAATGGCGAACACTCTGAAGGCTGCCCGCTTGCAAGCCACAAGCTGACACCACCATTAGATGTGGTTTCCCTGTTGACTATGCTCTATTGGTTGGGTTAAGCAAAGCCTAACGATGCGGTGCCCCAAGTGCAGTTCCGTGCGCGATCAAGTAGTGGATTCGCGCCTCATTCATGAAGGCGGCGCGATTCGGCGACGTCGGAAATGTCTTAAATGTGATTATCGCTTCACGACGTATGAAGAAGTCCATAAAGAGGACCTTCATGTGATCAAGAAGGACGGGCGTCATGAAAAGTTTCTGTCTCAAAAGATTCGTGTCGGCCTTGAGAAAGCGTGTGAAAAGCGTCCTGTCAGCATGGAACAGATCGATCGTATGGTGGACGCGATCTGCTCGGAGATTGAGAACGAATATGAGCGCGAGGTGCCGGCTCGCGTTGTGGGCGAGAAAGTGATGGAACATCTCCGACGCGAAGACGAGGTGGCGTACGTGCGTTATGCTTCGGTCTACCGCCAGTTCCGGGACATCGGTGAATTTGTGAAAGAAATTCAAACACTCTCCCTTCAAACATGATTCAACTTCACTCGCACGCCTTGGTGGTTTGTTATCCGGATGGTCACATGGAGCCTTTGGATTTGCGGGGCATCATGAACGCGCTTCTCGTTCACGAAAATGTTCCGGTGACTTCCGTGGAACCTTGGATCATGGAGCACATGCTTGAAAGCCTCGTGAATCATTTTCGCAAGAAGCTGGAGCGGGGAACCGTGCCATTCGCGGAGATCCTCGATCTCACCCAGAGTCTCATTCACGATTTTGCCCATGATCAACTTGGAAAACGGGCATTAAAGGAAATCGATTTGTTTGAAGTCGCGCACCGCAGCGACGCCGCTTTCGAACTCGATTTTTACTCCGAGATCAAACGTCTCCTTCTGGAGCGGACACAGTTGGGAAAAAAAAGCACCGAGATCGAGATCCATTCTCCAACCGAAGCTTTGCGTCTTGTCGGCTTGCGTCGTTGCGCGAAGTTTCTGGCGGGACGCCAGCGCTGGAGCAAGCGCTCCTCGGAAGTGCGGGATGAAATTCTCTCCTACATTCGCGAGGAAGTGGCAAAGGTAAAACCCGATAACCTGGCACTTGTCGTTCTCTCCTAAGACCGCGCGCTTTGAAAAGAATAGAGTCGTCGGGACGACCTTGTTCCGATAGGATGTTCCGATGCGTTTTTTGGAATATCCTTCCAGTTCTTTCGAGAAGCTCGCTTTTTCTTCCCAGGAAGTTCCTGAGAAAATTCGCGCGCGGGTTTCGGATATTGTGCGAAGGGTTCGGAAGAATGGGGATCACGCTCTCCTCGATCTGACGTGGCGGTTTGACCGCGTTCTTTTGAAGAAATCAGAATTGAGGGTTTCTGCGAAAGAGATGGTTGCATCGAAAGTGTCTCCGGCATTGAAAACGGCTGCCCGCGCCACACTGCGTGATGTGACAGCATTTGCACGCTCCTCATTGCCAGTGAACTGGAACAGGCGCAATGCTCATGGGGCAAAAGTGGGGGAAAAATTCGATCCATTATTCCGTGTGGGCATTTATATCCCTGGCGGATCGGTGCCTTTGGTGAGCTCGGTGTTCATGACCGTCGCGCTAGCGCGCGAAGCCGGAGTGAGCGAGATCGTGGTGTGCACTCCTCCGCCCGTTGCAACGGAACTTTTATGGGCGATGCGCGTTTGCGGCGCGACGGAGGTGTGGCGGCTTGGTGGCGCGCAAGCAATTGCGGCCATGGCGTACGGAACGAAGATGATTCGTGCGGTGGATAAGATTTTTGGTCCAGGAAATGTTTTCGTCACCGAGGCGAAGCGCCAGGTTTTCGGCAAAGTGGGCATCGATCTTCTTGCCGGGCCGAGCGAATTGATGCTGCTTGCTGATGAGACCACTCATGTTGCATGGGCTGCGGCCGATCTACTGGCTCAAGCCGAGCATGGAAGCGGCAGGGAGCTTATTTATTGCGTCAGTGCTTCGGCGCGGGTTCTTGAAAAGATTCGAAGCGAACTTTTGCGCCAAGCGAAAACACACGCGTCGAATCCTGGTTTAAAGAAAGTTTTGATGAATGGAACTTTTTGGATTCGGACATGCCGTCACGAGCAGCTTTCCGACGTGGCCAACCGCCTTGCGCCGGAGCACCTGCAAATCATGACTTCCAATGCCCAGCGGCTGGCCTCGCGCGTTACGACCGCTGGCGGAATCTTTCTCGGAAACAATACTCCAACCGTGCTCGGTGATTTCGCGGCGGGTCCGAGCCACACGTTGCCTACGTCGGGAGCTGGACGAAGCTTTTCCGGTCTTCGCGTGGTCGACTTCAAGCGCCGCACCAGTGTGATCTCCTATACAAGGCAGGAGCTGCAGCGTGCCCGTAAACAAATCGAAGCATTTTCCAAAGCCGAGAGTCTGCCGGCTCACGGCGATTCTTTGCGTATCCGATTGGGCGGATAAAGTGATTTTTGCGCGAGCAGATCAGATGCTCTTCGCGCGAGCTCGAGATTTGCACCTTGACCCGCCACTTTCTTCAAAAGCGCTTGGGCTTCATCGTCTTGCTGCAGTTCGAGCAAGGAGTTTGCCAGGTTGTATTGTGTCACGATGTCATCCGGCTTGGTTTGAAGGGCGATTCGATAATGATCGACCGCTTTGGCATGCTCGCCTTGCAAGGCGAGGATCGTGGCCAAGCTGGCATGGGCTTCCGAGAACGAAGGCCGCGATTGGATGGCATGGTCGAAGCAGTCGCGTGCCTGGCTTGAGAGACCTCCTCGGAGAAAAAGAGCGCCAAGATTATTGAGAAGATCGGGATCATCGGGGTTGAGTTTCAGACCGCGCTGATAAAGCTGCATCGCATCGTGCGCTTTTCCTGTTTGGGAAAGCAGGCTCCCCAGGTTGCAGAGAGCAAGAGTGGAGGAAGGTTCTAACCTCAAAGCTTCTTGATAATGAACCATCGCTTCACTTTTATTTCCCTCTTGGGCGAGCGCGTAAGCCAGATGTTCGTGTGCGGTGGAAAAATCAGGTTTCAATAAAACCGCTCTTGTATGACAGCGAAGACTCTCGTCGAGTTTGCCTTCCTGTATGGCGATGAGCCCAAGATTGTCCCACGCTTCCGCCATTTCAGGTTTAAGCCGGATTGCCTGTTCGAAATGCGCTCGGGCCTTTTTCTCTTGTTTCGCCTGCATCAGAGCAAGGCCAAGATTGTTTTGGATAAGAGGCGCGTCTGGATGGATGGTGAGCGCATGTTGGTAAAGTGTCACGCTGTTCTGCCAGGAGTGCGCCTGTTGGAACGTGAGGATGCATAACAGAATAACGGTTCCGGCGGTGCCAAGCCCCAATAGTTGGCGTTTCGGTCGGCTGAGGATGGAAGGAGAGGGCAGGGACCAACTGATCATGATGAAGATGCCGATGAGTGGCAGATAGGTGAAACGCTCTGCCCACGCGATGTCTTTAAGACGGATGGTTGGAATCAACATGCCAACAAACCAGAACCAGCCTACAAATAAAAAAGGTCGCGTGCGCAGATCACGGCAAACCCAAAGTGAAACGCCGAGCAAAAGCGCTGATGCGATGACGACACGGGCTGTTGAGATTTCAGAGAAAGGTGGATGCCAGATGGAAAGTTTCAGGGGAACGAGCGTTTGCGTCAAATAATGAAGATATCCATTCAGGACACCTGCCAAGGGACGAGCTCCGCTTCCCAGATGTTTGCCCTGCTCCAGGAAGGTGATGCAGGCTGAGGCGGCAGAAAGTGCGAGGAGAGGGATTTTTTCGAAGATCAATGAGATGCCTTGCTCATCCCGGAAGCGTTCCAGTGGCCAGACGTCCATGAGAAGCAGGATGAAGGGAAAGGTTAATCCTGCCGGCTTTGCCATGAGCGAACAGGCGAAGAGAAAACAAACACGAACATAATTCGTCCACGTTTTCGATGAGGCATAACGCGGATAACACCCGAGCGCCAGGATCCAGAAAAAAGCGCTGAGCACATCTTTGCGTTCCGTGATCCAAGCGACGGATTCAATATGGAGCGGATGCACTGCGAAGAGCAGGGCAACGAGAGCGCTTCTTCGCTTGGAATGGGTAATTTTGGAGAAAACGCCGAACAGCAGCAGAGTGTTCGCGACATGCAAAGCGAGGTTGACCAGGTGTTGGGCGTGCGGATTCATCCCAAAGCACGTCACGTCCAGCATGTGGCTCAATACCGTCAGGGGCTGCCAGTAATCGACATGCGGAGTGCTGAAGAAAAGGCCTGCTTTGAAAGCCCACGCGATCCCATCAGCAGTCACTCCCCGCTGAACTTGGGGGTTGTCATAAACATAGGGCGGATCATCGAGATTAATGAAATCCGCGTGTCGGATTGGGGCGTAACAGGCTGTTGTGATCAACGCAAGAATGAGACAGATCCGTTTCTGGCTCATGGGAGGAGGAGGGATCGGTTTGCCTTCATCTGATCCAATCATTTGCCCGCAGATTTGATTTGTTCCAGCAGTTGCCGGGATTGTTTCAGGTCAGGCTGGATTTGAAGCGCTTTTTCGAAGCATCTCCTCGCTTCCGTCATTCGTTTTTCGCGAAACAAGGCAATGCCTAAATTATTGTAGGGATCAGCCATGTGAGGTGAGAGAAGAATGGCAGCGCGATAATGCGCAATGCCGGCATCCACTTGATTCTGTCGAACGAGGCAAATACCCAAATTATTGTGGGCCTGCGCGAAATCCGGCTTGATCTCCAGAACCAATTCGTATTGCGCAATGGCTTCAGCGATCCGGTTCTCATTGAGGAAGATGTTTCCCAGATTGTAGCGGGCATCGAAGAAGTCGTTTTGTATTTCCACGGCTTGGATGAGATGTTCTTCCGCTTCTCTTAATTGGTTTTCGGAGATCAGAATCGTCCCCAAATTATAATGCGCCAACACGGAATCAGGTTGAAGTTTAAGAGCCCGTTCCAAATAAAATTGGGCTTCCGTTTTGTTTTGCGATTCGCAGGCCATACCGAGGGCGGCGTAGGATTTGGCGTACACCGGATTGAGCCGGATGGATTCGTGCAGGTGGAATTTCGCAAGATCCATTTTCTTTTCTCTTAAATAGGCAATGCCCAGAAGGTTGCGGCTAATATAGTTGTCATGGATGGAAAGAGCGTGTTCGAACAAAGAAATGCTTGTTTTCCAATAACTGACTTGGATGAGAGTCATCAGCATTAATACAAGGACGAGTACCGCCTCCACGGCGGAAACCATTTTCCTGGAGATTTTTCCTGGTCTTGCCCGTTCTTCGATGCCTGAGGCGGCGACCCAGAAAAGCCCAATGAGAGGCATATATGTAAAGCGATCGGCGCATGAAATATCATTGAGGCTCATCACAGGCAGCAACGCGATGATGAACCAGAGCCAGCCTGCGAGGAAATAAGGACGCTTCAAACGTTGTGCGATTGCAAAGAGTGTGATCGTTGTCAGGAGAAGAAGGGAGCCCAAGATATTCCAAAATGTGAGGAAGTCTTTATCGAGGTAATACCAAACTGTCAATCGAGTGGGAAAAAGCGTTTTGATCAGGTAATTTGCATAGGAAACCAGAGCGTTTTCCATGAAGATCCCGAAGGAGGTATGCAAATGGTGGACTTGCGTTGTTAATGAAATCAGCGTCAAAACAAAGGTGAAAACAAAGGACAAAAGAAAAAAAGGGATCTTTTCGAAAATGACTTTGCGTGAAGGGGAACGCTTGAGTATAAGAAAATCAAGGACCAGCAGGATTACAGGAAACGTGACGTTCATGGGCTTGGACATCAATCCCATCGCGAATAAAACAAAGACGGTCATATATCGGCCTGCAGAGGGATAGGCGACGTAGCGCAAATACGCCCATAGGGACGCCAGCCAGAAAAAACCGCTGAGCACATCTTTTCTTTCCGTGACCCAGGCAACAGATTCCACATGAAGAGGATGAATGGCGAAAAGAGCTGCGATCAAAAAACTCGCGCGCTTCGTGTGTGTGAGTTTCGAAAAAACGTGAAAGACAAGAAGTGTATTGAGCACGTGTAGCAAAAGATTCGTCAAATGATGCATCTTGGGGTCCAACCCGAAACACGATGTTTCCAAAATACGCGAGAGGACTGTCATAGGTTGCCAGTAATCCACGTAGGGGCTCTGAAAGAACAAGCCTGCACCCGATGTCCAGAGAAGGGCTTTCCATGAAAACCCCTGTTTCAAATAAGGATTATCGATCACGAAGTAAGGATCATCGAGACAGACGAAACCACACTGCAAGACCTGGTGAAAAGCAAAGGATGTGAGAAGGACCAGACACAAGGGAATCAAAAGTGGACTTTTCTTCAAATTGAAAAGGAGCTGTCTTAGTTTTCGTACAAAACTTCTTTCTTCCTGTTCCGCATGCATGGAGCCGATCATGATTTTAAGATGCGAGTTCAGCAAGGGAATGATGGAAGTGCGTTCTTGCTGCCGCGGTGGCATCTTTTCATGTTCTACTTTAATTCAGCCACTCGGAGTTTTTCAAAAAGATAATCGTGAGCGACGGCGGGACAGTCTCGAGTGCTGCTGAAATAAATGTAGTGCATGCCATTAAGGGCATGCTTAATATGAACATTTCAGTTTTTCCATAGCGATGCGTTTTTCATTCCTGTTTTTATTTGCGACCCTTATGTTCGGCTCGATCTCTTCCTCTTGGGGGGATCTGACAGTGACCCAGGTGATTGAGGAGCGGAATGATGAAGAGCTTTTGGACAAGGAAGTGATGACCATTTTTGTAAAAGGAAACGCCGTTCGCATCGATCAAGGACAGGCGCTTTCGAGCATTATACGCAATGACCGCAAGCTTACCTATTCGATCATGCACAGTCCGAAAAAATATGTCGTACTAAAACACGGAAAATTAGATGAGAGTGATGAATCTCATGAAGCGGAGGATTTTGAGGGGTTGGAAGTCGAATCGACCGGTAAAACGGAGGAGATTTCGGGTTATGCAACCCACCAGGTGCTTGTAAAGGAGCGCAATGGAGATGCCACGGAGCTTTGGATTTCGGAAGGCGCACTGGATATGAATCTTTTCCTCAAGGAATTCAAAAGTTTCATCCAGTTTGGTTTCGTGCAATCAGCTTCTCTGCTTGAGAAGCATCCCGAACTTAAAGGGGTTCCCATTCGCATTATTGAAACCCAGGGTAAAATCAACCGTAAAGGAACCATCACGCGATTGGATACGTCTATTCTTCCCGATTCTCTTTTCGAAGTGCCTGCTGGCTACGCCGAAATCAAAAATGCGGAAGAATTTGATCCGTGATCGATCATGAAACGAAGCGAACTATGTTTGTCGATCGAGTTAAAATCTATGCAAAAGCGGGTGATGGAGGAAGCGGCTGCGTCAGCTTTCGAAGGGAAAAATATGTCCCTAAGGGTGGTCCCGATGGTGGAAACGGTGGCGACGGTGGGGACGTGATCTTAAGAGTGGATCGAGACACGAATCAACTCAGCGACCTGCTCTACCAGTCACGAATCGTGGCAAAGCGGGGTGAGAGTGGACATGGCAAGAAGAAGCATGGACGATCGGCTCAGTCGCTGGTGATCAAAGTCCCCTCCGGCACCAGCGTCTTTCGTCTGCCAGAACGCGAGCTTGTCATTGATCTCGTGGAGATCGGCGAAGAATTTATTTTATGCAAGGGTGGCAGGGGTGGGCGTGGCAATTCCACTTTCAAGAGTTCCACGCATCAAGCACCACGGGAGTTTACCCCGGGACAGGAAGGGGAAGAGGGTCAGTTTCAGTTGGAGTTGAAAACGGTGGCCGACGTCGGATTGGTTGGATATCCCAATGCAGGAAAGTCGACTCTTCTTTCAAAGCTTTCGCAGGCTCAGCCTAAAATCGCGTCCTATCCCTTCACGACGCTTACTCCCATCCTCGGCACTCTCGAGTTCCGGGACGATTACAAGTCGATTCGGGTTGCCGATATCCCAGGGCTTGTAGAAGGTGCCCATCTCAACGTGGGCCTTGGACATGGTTTTCTACGCCATATCGAACGCTGTCGGTTGCTCGTCATCATTCTTGACATGGCAGGTGTGGATGGACGCGACCCCAGAAAGGACTACGCACAGTTGTTGAAGGAATTGGAATTGTATAATGAGGAACTCCTTGAGAAGCCGAGGATCGTGGTTGCCAACAAAATGGATTGCCAGGCCAGCAAGCAGAATCTCAAGAAATTCAAACGAAAGTGGAAGATTCCCATTCTGGAGATTTCAGCGCAAGAAGGCAAAGGGTTGGATGTTCTGACTCGAGAATTCCATCGTCGCCTGTTGAAATAAGAATGTCGGCTCCCTTTTGGACAAAAAAAAGACCGGTTCTTTCGAACCGGTCTTTTTAAAGAGTTTAAACCCTTACTGATCGACAATAACACCATTGGTCCCATCTGTGCCAGTGGCAAAAGTCTTGTTAAATCCGGCGTTGCCACCGTTGAAGAATATGTTGCCACCATCACCATTGTGAGGGCTCCCGTTTGCTACGGTCCAGGTAACGTTCGTATCAGAGATGACCGTGTTGGCGCCGGCAGCTCCAGCAGTGATTCCTCGATCAAAGATCAGAGGTTGATTGCTGCTGACAGATTCTCGCAGACCGTTTGTAATACCAATGTCGACCGCGCAAATATAGGAGATGTTCGCCGAAGTCATGGCAGTTCCCACCGAACCAACGGTGCGCGTCTTATCCGAGGGACAAAGGAACACGCGGCCAGCTTGCAGATAGTTGCCGTTCGTCAGAACGTTAAACACATCCTGAGCTTTAACGGCGGCCGTGACGAGGCCGGGAGGGAATGTATCGCTGTTATCCAAAGAAAATTGTTTCCATGCCAGTCCGATTTGACGCACGTTGTTCATGCAGCTTGAACGACGAGCAGATTCACGAGCGCGTCCCAATGCCGGCGTTAAAAGGCCTGCCAGAATTGAAATGATCGCGATCACGACAAGGAGTTCGATGAGGGTGAAGGCCCGTGCGCGCTGATGGATCGCGGTAAGCCGTTTTAAGAATGGGTGGATGAGTTTCATATTCAATTACTTAAGGATGGGTTTTACTGGTCTTCAAATTTATTTGAAGTCTGAGGACAAGCTAAGGGAATTAACATCATGGGTCAATAGACAAGCTGCCGCTTTTGGCGTATATTATTAGGTTTACTAATATGATAAGCAGGAGTCAATGATAATGATGATGGAACATGCCATGGGTTTTCATCGATTCACGCTTGATTTGGGATAGAAGCTTAGGCTTCATGGAAGCGCTCTCCTAGAGCGCGCTTAGCTCAGTGGTAGAGCGCTTGCTTCACACTCGTAAAAAGGCGTTTTTTCCCAGAATCTCCGGTTTTCTCGCAAAGTCCCAATTCCTCCATTTTCATAGGAGGATTTGCTCTGAAGGCGCTCCCTCTCACTCTTTGAGATTCTCGCCGGTTTTCACCTCCGAGGTTACACAAGAGGTTACATTTTCAGACGCCTGCTTATGCAGCAAGCGCTCTACCAAACGTCAGGCGGTGGCATGAAAATCCTCCGTCAGGACCGCAGCGAGTTCAATGTCCTCTTCGTTCATTCCGAACTGGATGATTACGGTCTGGATGCTCAGGAATTTCGCATCTACGCACACCTCGCCCGTCGGGCGAATGGCAAAAACAAAGCGTATCCGGGAATCAACTCGATGAGCGAAGCGTGTCGAATGAATCGACACACCGTGTTGCGAGTCATCAAGAGCCTGGAAGAGTACGGCCTCATTAAAATCATCAAAAAATCAGGCTCTCTAAATGAATATTTGCTCACCACTCCTTCTGAGTGGAAGAGAGCCGAGGCAACAGATGTCCTTCCGGGCACCGGTGCTCCAAATGATACGGGTGTTATTTCGAGCACTGGTGCTCAAAATCGTACCCGTGAGAAAATAAGCACAAGTGCCTCTTTTAGCCCTCGTATCAAAAATGGCACGGGAGCGGTATCAAATGGAGCACCGCCACCCGTCCTAAAAGAGGCACTGAAAGGTAATCCAGAGGAAGGTAATCCATCGAAGGATAACACGGTGGGCGGCAGCGTGACGGCCAGCCATCACGCTGCATTGTCCCGGAATTCTTCCGCTCAAACCCCGCTCCAACGCAAGGCCTACGCCATCGCGGCCCGGCTTGAAGCGCTGCATTGGGACAACTGCAAGATTCGCTACTCGCTTCATCCGGCGCGTGCCTATGCCGAGAGAGCATTGGTCGAAGGACACCACGAAAACCGCATTGTTGCCGCTTATACCGCCGCCTTGCGCTACTGCCACGGCGTTGCCACCGACGAGATCAATCGGGGCCAGCGATCCGCCCATGAAAAAGCAACGTGCGCCCTAACCGTCACCCTCGCGGCGGAACAGCTTTCCGGTGACGACCAAACGCCTGGTCAACGCTGGGCTGCGGTGATCGAACGGCTTCAGGAAGAATGCCGTCGTCAACAAATCGAAGACACTCGAATTGCTGAAGAAATCGCCCAAGCGAGCCCTCAGATCGCTGCATGGTTTGCGCGTCAACATGCAGCCAGCGAACACAGAGCCGACTCTGCCGCGCCTCGTAAAAGTAGCCTCGAACTCGAACCCACCTCATGAACGCCATTTTGGCAAAACCACAACTTTTTGAAACGCAGGATAGTCAAAACAAGGTTTTGACTGTGCCAACCGTGCCAGTGATCTCCGCCAGCAAGCTGACTTCGAGATGAATGCTGCATTGAAACCCCGGCAACCAAGATGGCGCGTCACCGAAGAAACGGCTGTCAGACTCGCATTCATTCGGCGCGAACGAGGCTGCAAGAGCTGGGACGAATTTTTCCAAATGATGATCATCCAATTCGCTCAGAAATCATCTCCGGAATCAGATCCAGTTCCACTTCCTCCTGCCAAGAGAGTGCTCATCCAACTGGATCATCTTCACCAATCCCAGGCCAAAATTTTGACCTCACTTGAAGCCCAGAATGAGACCAGTCACGCGACCCAGACAATTCTGGAGGAAACCCATCGCCTGTTAAACGCGCTCAAGGCGCTTCTCGAACTTGCCATCAAGCTGGAAGACCCAGGTGAGGAATCACCCGTAAACGGAAACCGGCCCGCCAGCAAACTCCGTCAACACATCCAGAGAAGATCCTAAACATGCAAACGTTTCAGCAGGTCGTTAAAAACTGCGGCAATTTTTCCGCCGAAGTGCTTCCGGGCATGATTGCCTATGGACGCGAAACAAAAAAGGGACGCGGAAAACTGGAAGCTTCCGCAGAACTTCCGCAAGGGGATGGGTACGCGACCAAGGAAGCGGATATTCAACTCGGAGGCTTCCTTTATATTCACGCCACCCAGGAAGCTGCTCATCAAGGACAGAGCCTTTCCCGATTGACGGTCCCTGAAAAGCAAAAGCTCGTCCTTCGACTTTGCCAGGATCATCTCACCCGTTACGGAGCTGCAGGACCGGAATCCCATACCAAATGGATGAAGCGAACGGAGTCGTTTTCAAAATATCACAATATCACTTTACCGGCCAAAGGAGATCGCGAGAGTCATTACGATTATTTTCGGCGGTTGCGGCAATGGACATCAAAACGTCCGGAAAACTGGCCTGAGCTTCGAAAAGCTGTGGGGACGCACCTGGTGTTTTCTCCAGAACCCAAATTGTGGGCTTCGCTTCGAGATGCCGGCATCGATGAACGGAGTTTTTTGCGATCCGTCCTGACCTCCACCATGAAGGAATTCAGCGACTGGAGGCGCGAGATGCATGGCGCTGGCCATTCGCTTGGATGGATTGCAGGTTCCCATGTCCGGACTGACGGAGCCGATCGGCATCCTCACATTCACGTTGTCGTTCTTAAACGGGATGAATCCGGCAAGGAAGTTGATTGGTCGGTGAGTTCGCTCAAAGGGCACAAGACACGAGAGCACGAACCCGACCCGCTTCGTACCATCAAACGACTTTTCGAGAAGAACGTCGAAAAGGCTTACGAACGCTTTACGGGAAAGGAATTGTCCAATTCCTCTGCGCGTGACTACCAGGACAGGCCGAAACCACCCTTGCGCCGCCTGGCGCGCGGCCTCCGGACGGCGGCGTGGACGCTCCGACGTTCATCCATCTGCCATCCAAGAACTGAATTGGGAGCCATGATCCGGCTCATGAGTCAGATCCAGCGGAGTCGTCAGACACTTCCTTTAAGGAGTCAGAAATCTCCTTCGCACCAACCCGGATTTTAACATCACCATGAAACTTCAAAAATTCCGCCAAGCCCGTTTCCAGATTTATTTCTGGGCGTGCACACTTTACCTCACGGCCACGAGCTACGCTTACGCGGGCTGGCTGGACAGTGCCAAAACCTTGATGCTCGATGCCACCGAACCCATTGGGGTCGCTGTCATCATCATCGGCGGCATGCGGATCAGTGTCAAAGACCTCTATGGCGGAATTGCCGCTGTCGTCGGAGGGATCTTCATTTTCAAAGCCCAGGACATCGTCAACGGACTCAAATAAAGGAAACACATCATGCCAACTCAAAACAGCACAGCCGAAAACAAAAAGATCACACCTGAAACGCGTGAACTCTTGATGAAGTATTTTGCGAGCAAGCCTCCCGACAAACCCCTTACGGGCGCGGAATTCGATCAGGTGAGGCCTTTCATCGACCGGCGGCGCGGCGGTCTCACCAAAGAGGCTTACGAAACTATCAAAGACGATAAGGAACTCGTCAAAGCTGCATCCATCAGTCAGGTGCATCGGGATCATCGAGTCATGGACGGACGTGCTCCTGAAGTTCGGGACACACTTCTCAAAGCGCTCCAGGCGAAGCCGGGTGAAAAGAATTTGTTGATGGAGGAATTCAAAAACGTTGCCGTCTTTTTGGATCGCAAGAACGGTGGCCTTCGCCATCACGCCTTCGAGCTTTTCAAAAATGACAAAGAAGTCATTGAAGCTGCCACAAGTCATCGCGCGGCCTGGAAACTCGGAAAAGCATCGGCAAAGGAAGCTTCACAGAAAACAGCGGATAAAGAAAACGCTGCCACCAAGCCAAGCAAGCTTCGAGAGCGGATCAAAAACAAATCCGCGGGCTTGTCTTCGAAGGGCGCATCAAAGGGACCGGAACGGGGAGATTGACGCATGCCTCAGGATAAATTTCAGGATGTTCATCCTTCCGTTCCGTGCAGCCGCAATTTGCGGCGGCGAACCGGTGTCTGGCTCGGAATCGAAGCGTGGGAGTTGGTGACAATCCTTTGCCTGTCGATGATTCCGGACTTTCTCTACCGCGTCGGCATTCTCGCTCGTCCCAATCTTCTTCTGGGTCTTGCGATCAGCGGAGCCGCGTTGATGTTCGTCATCCTCTTCAAACGAAACAAGCCGCCGAATTACTTCTCACTCTGGCTTCATCACCACTTCCTGCATCCAAAAGAATGGCGGGCGCCACAGAACGAAGCGCCGCCATTTCCCGTGGCCGACGAGACGACATGAACAATCTTTCTCCAGAAGAATCTTTGCACGGTCATATCTCCCAAAATGG
>JABDCI010000035.1 GCA_013288215.1 Verrucomicrobiota bacterium
TTGACGGCCTCCCTGAATTTCGAACTCCGCAAGAAAGCCTTGCGGTCGAAGAGATCGTGGTGCGCGGACATCAAGTGATCGACATTAATCTCAAGCGCCAACAACAGCTTCAGGATTCCGAAGGAGAAAAGCATGAAGTGGAAGCCTTGAAACAGCAATGCCGCAGATTTTTGCACTTCTTCATGACCAAGGAAAACTCCGCAGACGATGCCCCTTTGACACTGATTGTTGCGAATGGCGACGGAGAAGCAGTCTTCAGGAAAAATGCCTTGTTGGGGGTTGATCAGAATCGTGTTGTCGTTGCGGATGGCGGCCAACTCCACTATGCCTCAAAAGGAAGACATTTCAGCAAGTTTTCCCTCATGGCGTTGCGGCTGGCGCGATTAGCAGCTCATTCCATAAAATCTGTCCAACCTGTCCTGCATGTTGAAACGCAAAAACCTCCATCACGTATTGCATTCACACCTGCCGAGCAAGGCACGGCTTCTCAACAACTAACGTTTGTCCAGGTTCATCCCTTTTATGACGTTTATCTGAAAAATTTTTATACAGCTCATCCACAATTGAGCCCGTTGTCTTTCGAAAAACAATTAAAAGTTCTTCAACGCGACGCACATGGAGCAGTCCATATGTTTGCAGAATCCATGCATGAGATCGGATATCAAGCGCAATTGATCGTGCCCAACTGCCAGCCTTCCCAGTTTCAATGGATGCGTGAGCACGGCTTTCACGGCACGTTGCAGGGCGACTGGCGTCTGGAGATCGTGCGGCGTCAGATCGAAACTCTGAAACCAGATATACTCTATACGGGCGATCCCATCACGTTCGACAGCAAGTTCATGCGAACCTTGAGCCATCGGCCCGCGCTCATCCTAGGCTGGCGCGCCGCCGACATTCCTGAGGGAACAGACTGGTCAGAATTTGATGTCATTCTTTCCGGGCTGACGGGACTCAGAAAAGCGGCGTTGAAATTGGGTGCAAAGGCGGTGGAACCCTTTTACCCGGGATTTCCTTCCTGGATTTATGAATCGGTGCGGGATGTTGCACCTCGATATGACGTCGTCTTTTCCGGCCAGTGCACAAGCAGCCAGCATCGTCAGCGTAATTTGTATCTTAACCATGTTGCCCGAGCCGCGGCGGATGGCAACGGATTTTCCTGTGCCTATTATGTCAGCGGTCCGAAGGAAGCTTTCACTCCCGAGATGCAGCGGTGGAATTTGGGGCCACGGTTTGGAATCGAAATGCATCGGGCATTGCGAACTGGCCGAATCGTGTTGGATGCGCGAGGAGATATAAGGATGCTTAGCAATTCAGCCGAAGATACAAACCTGGCGCAAAAAGAAACGTCGAATATGCGCCTCTGGGAGGCAACCGGCAGCGGTGTCTTTTTGCTCACAGAGCACTTTGACAATGTCCGCAATTATTTCGAGCCTGGTCGGGAGATCGAAACATTTCGCGACGAAAAAGAGTTGCTGGAAAAAATCCGTTACTACCTGGCACATCCAGAAGAGCGCGAAGTCATTGCCCGACGCGGACAGGAACGATGCCTTTCCGAGCATAGCATGGAAGGACGTGCTCGAGCACTAGACCAGATTATACGGAAGCATCTCTCGTCAACCACATCCGAATCAACCGTCGTCACGCAACTTCAGAAAAACGAGCCGCCCTCAAAACTAAGGCGGCAACATCCCACTTCCGCGAGTTTTCTATCAGGCGATGAGGAATTTGAGCGTTTATTCCAGGATATCTGTTCTTACACGACGCCATCCAAAGAAAACCTTTGGTCTATTTTTACTCTGGCAAAACGGCTTTGCATCGAAAACGTTGCTGGGAATTTTATCGACTGCAGCCCGGTTACAACCGGATCTCAAGCTCTGCTTGCCTATGTGATCAAGCATTACAGCAGGACGCCTCGTTGCCTGTTTTCATTCGATTTCTTTGAAGGAACGCCTAACCCCATGCAGGACGAACATAAGGACAATGGCACTCATGGGAGAGCTAGCAGCCGTTTGGCTCCAGCAGCGAACGTCTTGGATCTCTATCGCAAACTTGCTGTCGGCGACGTCATCCGGACGGTAAAAGGCTGTTTTGAAAAATCTTGGCCTGTGAGTCGCGATGAGGTTGGAATGATCTCTCTTTTGCATTTGGATGCCGACAGTTACGAATCCACTCAGACCATCTTGCTCAACTTCTATGACCGCATCATGGACAATGGCATCCTTCAAGTTGATCACGACGGTGGAGAGGGCTGCAGGGCGATACGTGAATTTGAGGCGGAACGAAAGTTTCGTTTCGAACTTCATCCGATCGAGCCAACCGGAATGTGGTTCACGAAAGCAGTCCCATTTGCAAAAAATCCCAACATTTCTGAAACGTTGTTTCACTCCTTTCTGCAAGACGACCCGGTTCAATATGGGGTGGCGAGCCAAATGTCACGAAACGAGCGTTTCCAGATTTATTATCTGCTGAAAGAAATCCTTCAGACAACCGCGCGTCCTGTTCGTTTCGTCGAAATTGGGTCTTTTGCCGGTGCTTCCCTCGCACTCATCTTTATTGCGCTCAAAAAACGCTTTGGAGACGTTCATGCCATCTGCATTGATCCCGGACCTCAATCGATGTTCTTCGACGTAGCCAGGATTTTTGGAAAGGAGGTCGATCATATTGGGGAGTTCTCTCATCAAGCCCTGCCTAAAGTACAAGAGATTTGCCACCAGGATGGGATTGCTCCATCTCTGATTTTTGTGGATGGGGATCATGCTTATCAGGGAGTTCGCCAGGATATCATCGATTATTATCCCATCCTGACTCCTGGCGGACTTATCATTTTTCACGATTTTCTACCGGAGCTAAACGAAAAAAACAGAAAGACAATCCTTAGCCATCACGCAGGCAAAGAACCTGGAATTCGACATGCCTGTGTGGAACTGATGGAAAAAGAGTTTGGGCTGACACCCATCGAGATCCCTCTCCTCTGCCCGAACGATCCGACACAAACGCAAGCGTACCTGCCCATCATTCCTGACGTCTTTTCCACAGTGCGCGCTTATCGTAAAAAAGCTTAACCTCCGACTATTATGCCAACCATTGACTGGCTCAAAAAGGAATTTCATTACGGATACGAGAGCGGAGATGTTCTGGCGCCCGAACCCGATCCTGTTCGCAAGGAGGAAGAGGACAAAATAGGAGGATCTTATCGGAATGTATTTTATAAGGGCATTCTTCCATTTATCCGGCCTGACTCCGTCGTCATGGAACTCGGACCAGGGAAAGGCTCATGGTCGCGTCCTATTCTCGACCAAATCCCCTATGGGAAGCTGTACACGGTGGATTTTCAGGACGTGACAAAGTGGCTCCAGCCTGAAAAGTACGGTGGTCGGCTGATTTGCGTTCAAGTGAAAGACAATAGTTTTTCCGCACTTCCCGATGGCACCTTCGATTTCTTTTGGTCGATGGGCGTGCTTTGCCATCAGAACGTCGAACATCTTCAGGAAATTTTGACCCATTCTCTTCAAAAAATGAAGTTGGGCGGCGTTGCCGTCCATCAATATGCCGACTGGGAAAAACTCTCTGCGTACGGTTGGGACAAGGGCAAAATTCCTAAGGAATTTATCACGAAACCCGACGACGAGATTTGGTGGCCTCGCAATTCGCAAAAAATTATGACCATGCTCGCTGAGCGAGCTGGTTGGACAGTTCTCTACAGCGACCTCAACCTAATCCAGCGAGATTCGATGATCGTACTGAAACGGATGCGCTAGTCCAGCAGCTTGATGTAATTGCGAAGAAATTTGCCCCCCAGACGGCTCGTGCGATCGTTCTGTCCAAACCCCGCACAGGTATCGCGAACGAGAGAAGCAAAACGTTCCTGCAACTCGTTTTCTTCACTTGAAGGAAAACGGCTTCCTTCAAGACGTTCAAGCATTTCCATGGCGACATCGCGCAATTCTTCAGGCGTGTTATCGATTGGCTCAATACCTCGAGCTTTGAGGGCTTCTGCGCTATGCGTCCACTCAACCGCCCCCCGAGGATCCACGATCTCACGGAATGTTAGCAAGCGACCGTCTTGCCTGCGTCGGAAAAGTTTCGGAATCATCAAATCACTGCCACTCCAAGGAACGCGGGTGATGGGACTCCAATTGGTGCGGACGCACGGGACTCCAAACGTATGTGGGATCCAGGAAGGACCTGAGTTGCCGCCGATAAAAAATCGGCTCTGAGACCAAAGAAAAACATCCATCCAATCGCTTTTAGCTTCGCTGCGTGCATAGTCGATTGCTTGTTTCATTGCCGGCAACGGCCTCATTTTGGGATCGCCCATCCGGATCACCCAACCGCCTGCGGCGACAATGGATTCGATGGCAGGGAGGTAGGTAAGCACATCCGCGTTGCGAAGACCTTGAGCTTGATCGGGTCCCTTAAAACCATCATCTCGTACGTGCAGGGCCACAAACCAGCTTCTTCGCGGCACGCCCAATCGTTCCAAACATTGCCAACCTCGCTCTTTTTCTTGATCACCCAGCTGGAGCAGTGGCGGGCGTTTTTCTTCCTCCCAGCGTTTTTGAATTTCCGCGATCATCTTGAAATCATCCCCGCCCGAGATTTCCTGATAGGAACGGATTTCGGAATATTCAGCTTCGAGAAATTTTGCGAGCGGCGACAAACATTTTAAGACCAGAGGATCCGAAAAAGTAGGGATATAAGGCTGCCAATAGCGCAACAGGCACGGATTGGCTATCTTCGACTCGGGAGCAAGCATGATGAATTGAAGATCTGGAAGCCAACCCAAAGCCTTGGCCTTCGCGAAAGTATCCAAATAAGCATAATGCCCAAGGTGTTGTGTGATTCCGCTGAGCACGCGAAGATGAAGATGATTCAATTGATGGGCGATCGCGCGTTCGCACACGCGCTGCTTCCCGCGTTTCGTATGCTGATCAATCTGTGGGTCGAGGCTTCCTTCGGCATATTTCATGTAAAAATGCACGGTCTCATAGGCCTCAACCCAATCGGGTTTGAGCTGCAACGTCTTCTCAAAAAATTCGATGCCTTCCTTGATTTTGCCATGACGCCAGAAAAGATGATTGGCCAATTTGAGATAGGCTTCTGCAAAATCGGGTTTCAAGACAATTGCCTTATTCCAGCACTCCGCAACGTTGGACAACGAAAGCCTCTCCCCTGCATTGCCAAGTTGATAAAAAGCTTCAGCTAGATCCGGTTTTAAAGTTGCAGCCTGGTGAAAGCACTTTGCCGCTTCCACAAGAACTTCTAATTTTTGTGAGCATTCCCAGGAAATCAAATAAATGTTCCCCAAGTGATAATAAGCCTCCGCAAAGTCGGTTTTTTGCCGGATCGCTTGCATATAACTCTTTGCCGCAAAAACGAGATTTCCTCTAAACGAGAGAAAATGACCTTGATGAAAATACGCGACCCAAGGTTCCGAACCACCGACAAATTGCGGGCTATTCTCAATCAGTTCGCGAAGAGCCTGGAGCTTTGGTTCGGGCAATTCTCCATCATAAACAAAACTGATCTCCAAAGTGGGAACCAGGTCCGATGCGATGTCCGCGGAAGCCGTCATGAATTCCGCAATGCTGTGCCCGCAATAAAACCGTCGCGAATGGAATCCGCGATTCCCTGAAAAGTCCAGCGCGCATATCGGCCTACTTGGTGAATGCCATGTTTTTGAAGTGCAGAAATCGCCTTTGAAACCCATGTCGATCCCGGCCAAGACCAAGTATAAGCCACATCAATCCAGGTCGGATCCACAACCTCAGCTTCTTGAAGATATCCCCATGACCGCAACTCTTGAACGGTAGCTTCACAGGTTGAAGCCATTTCTGTTTCGCTTGGGCGTTCACCACCAGGATATGCTTTTTCCACATAAATGCTCACACGAGAACTCGCCCCGTTTTTCGGAATAAAGCTCTCGTCCACGTTGCTGTAAAAACCGACTCGATGGAATCCCGCCTCGCTTGATGGCACATAAATCCAATGGTCGGGCGGGCAGCGCAGCCCTTTGATTCCCCCGACATTGATGACCAGCACCGAAGAATAAGGATCAGGCTCCATCCCCAACGAAATTCCCGCCATTTTGCACATGTGATTGAGGGGTAGTGTGGAAATAAGCCTGTCGTAGGAAACTTTTCCGCCATCCACAAAAAGGATCTCCTTCGCATTTACATCAACCCGTGCAACGCTTTTGCCAAATCGAAGATCGCATCGTGATGCCATATTCGAGGCCAAAGCATTCAAGCCATCTGCCGGATAAACAAATGTCACATTGTATCCGACAGGAGGAGCGTCACCAAAAGCTCCTTGAAGCACAAGTTGTAAATTGTGAGGCGATTTGTAACCATCTTGGGGTTTGATGCGTTTCCAGAGGCCCGCTGTGTATAAATCGTGAAAGGGACCAAAAAAAAGATTGAGCAATGTCGGACCAAAACTTTGTTCGAGTCCTTCCTGCATCGTTGAAGGCGGTTTTTGAGATCCCGACATCATCTCCGCCAATGCCTTCACAGCTGTTTCTTTTCCCAAGCAGGACAAGTGATTCTGCAGGGGATAAGGAACGTAGAGTTCACGATCGGGGAAGAAAACAGAAGATCGCCGCTGGTAAGATCGAAAAGGCACTAGAGAATCGATGAATTGCAACACCAACGGATCGCCTCCAAAGATCCAATGGCCGCCTCCATGTTCGAAACGATAGGCGTCACCTTCCGAAGGCGATTCGGTGAGCCGGTTGCGATCACCTCGCCGCATGTAGTAAGAGGAACAAATCCCGCCCGGTTGCTGCGCTGCCTCAAATACAGGGAAACCAGATGCGATGCCTGCCGCAAGCCCCGTTATACCACCTCCAAGAATCACCCTTTTCGACTCAGAATGCATCGACATCACGCGCGACTGGAACGTCTCATGCGCAAGAGCTTTTCAAATTCAACATCGATTTGCGTGCGATACACCGCTCGAAGCTCCACGTTTTTACGCGAGAGTTTTTCGGTCTTGTAGAGATAGGGTGCGTTCACCTTTTCAAATTCTTTTTTGCATTCCTGAAAGCGCCGGTTATCCCAGATGCCCGTCAGACGGTTGGCTTTCGAAAGCTGGCAAATGGCTTCGACAAATGCTTCAATAAACTGGCGACCTTCGCTCACTGAAATGTCCTCTCTTCCTTGACGTAGTCGTAGTTGCCGTTGACGAAGACTTCCGTCATGAAATCGATGAGTTCCTTCTTCAATCCTGAAATGACTTCATGCTGCACGTCCACCTTGCGCTTGAACTCCGATCTTTGAGCATCGCTCAAGGGATCATGCTCTAACGCATTTTCGAAATGCGCCAATTTCACATTTTCAATCGAGAGACGGTCGACCAAAGTTGAAAGGGTATTGAAATTCGGAATGCGTTTTGAGGTCACAGCCACAACATACTATCTCCGGTCTCCTTAAAAGCAAAGCAAGCCTAAATTACTTTCACGCTTTCTTGATCCCCCCGGCGAGAAGCAACGCAAGCGCTTCATTCCGGACGAATGTAATCTTTTGCGATTTCCTGCTGCCCATGCTTTATTAAGCTCATAGGAAATGAGCGCGGGTTTTCCATGAAGGAACATCTATCTTGAAAGTTGTCCATCTCACGACCTCAGACGCAGGGGGCGCCGGCAAAGCTGCTCATCGGCTTCACAAGGGGCTGCAGTCGATTGGCATCGTTTCAAACATGCTGGTGCTAAGCAAGGAATCGAAAGACGTTACGGTTCGTGCTCTGACGCCGGGCCCATCCCCCATCTGGGCTGCGGAATGGGATCGATGGACCAAACTTCTTGCGGATTATCCAGCACGTCCAAAAGGCCTTGAACTCTTCACGGATACGCGCAGCGGCGTCAAACTCTCCAGCTTTCAGGAGATTCAAGAAGCGGATGTTATTCATTTCCACTGGATCGATGGTCTGGTGGATTACGCTCACGTCGCAGATCTTTTCCGGAACAAGCCCATCGTCTGGACGTTGCACGATATGAACGCATTCACCGGAGGGTGCCACTATGCGCTCAATTGCAACGGCTATGAGGCTCAATGTGGAAAATGTCCCCAACTCGGTTCCTTGGAAGAAAACGACCTCTCGCGAACCATATGGCTTTCCAAGCGCCACGTTTACACGGGGATGAAACTTTATCCGGTGACGCCAAGCCGCTGGCTTGCGGACCGCGTCCGGCAAAGCACCCTTCTTTCGCGTTTCGGCGCGCGGGTAATCCCGAACGGCATTCCCACGGATATTTTTCGTCCTTATAACCAGGATGAAATCCGGCAAATTTTTAAAGTACCGCCTCATACGAAAATCATTCTCTTCGGTGCAGGACACGATGCGGAAAGAAAAGGATATCCCTACCTCCTCGAAACCATGCGTCAGCTGCGATATTCGGAAGGAAACCTGCTTTTAATGACGTTCGGCCTCATTCCCACAGAACACCAATCGACAATTCCCTACCCCATTATCAATGCGGGCCATATTCAGGATGAACATCAACTCGCCATGATCTACAGCCTTGCCGATGTCTTTGTGATTCCGTCGATTGAAGACAATCTTCCAAATACCGTCCTCGAATCGCTTGCATGCGGAACGCCGGTTGCCGGTTTTCGAACGGGAGGAATCCCCGATATGGTGGACGACCGGCTCATTGGAGCTCTGGCTAAGTCCCGCGACGTCCAAGAGTTGATCTCCGCCATCCTTTGGTGTCTGATGCATCCCAAGCCGCAGGAACTCCGCCATGCCTGTCGGGAACGAGCCGTGAAGGATTACAGCCTCGAAGTGCAAGCCCGTGCTTTTCAAGGTTTCTACACGGAAATCTTAAAATCCTGAACGTCTGTCATGAGATCCGATCTATTCCAGATTCATATCGATCATGAGGTTCGGCCTGTTTTGCAGCCACCGCTCATCTCAATCATTCAACAGGGACGAAACGATGGACACATGGGCAACTTCCTATACCGCCTTGCAACGAGCATCAACCAATTCGGCCGTGCGATTCGCGAGCTGGGCGCAGAACAAGACGTGGAGGTGATTCTGTGCGACTGGGGCAGTGAACATCCTTTTTACCAGGCACTGGATCTTTCGCCCGACGCCAAACGCGTGCTCAAGATTGTCACGGTTTCTCCTTTTATCGCCGCGAAATATAACCGCGATTCACAATATTCCCAGGTGCACGCTCCCAATGCCGCGGCGCGCCGGGCACAAGGCTCCTACCTGATGTATTTCGACGGAGATACGTTCCTCCCCAGAGAAACGATGCGAACACTTCTTGAAACGGTGCGCGCTGGACGCATCGGAAACTTCGCGCTTGATCGCACGCTCTTCGGCTCCTCGCGCTACCACATTCCCAAGGCATTCAACACCCAAAATCCTTCTCTCGAGGAAATCGACCGTCACATTACGGCGAACCACGCATCGTACGCGCACGAAAAGATCCATACATCCAATTTCATGGGCGCAACAAACGGACTTTCCCTTCCACGCATCGAATATTGGCGCGCGCGCGGCTTTGATGAATCGCTCATCTACTGGGGATGGTGGGATATCGAATTTTACCATCGCTTTCGCTCACAGGGATTCGAATTCGCCGATTGGGAGGATATGGGCCTGATCAATTATCATCTGGAACATTATAACAATTCGCAAAAGCGGTCGCTCATGGATGAAAATCCGCGTCGGCCCAATGATCAGCGCATGCCGACGCAATTTGCCCCGAATGAGGAAAACTGGGGTCTCTTAGGCGAACGTGTTTCCGTCATTTCATGGGTCGCCAGATCCGCCGGCGCGGCGCGTTCTCCAACCATTTCAATCTCCCATCCGCCGGATGCGGCGTCAGATTCCACACCGCGCAAGGATTCACGTCCTCGTTTTTCCGTTGGCATGATCGTGTTCAACGCAGAGCTCTTTCTCGAAACGTGCCTGCAATCGATCTATGATTTCGCCCACGAGATCCTGATTGCAGAAGGATCTTGTCCTCAGGGACGCTGGGACGCCAATGCCGAAGGGATTTCGCGCGACCGCACGTTGGAAATCATCCGCAACTTCCCGGATCCCAAGCAAAAGATCAGACTCGTCGCTTCGAAGAGCTGGGAACACAAAGACGAAATGGTCAACGCTTATCTGGCTCCTGCAACCGGAGATTATATCTTTCACGTCGACAGTGACGAGATCTGGTCCAGAGAATCGCTCGAGCGCATCAGCCAGATTCTTGGCAGCGATCCTTCCATCACTTGCCTCGAATTTAATCCACTCCATTTCTGGCACAATTTTCAGACGGTTACGGCTGGGGGTCATTGGGATGAGCCTTTCATGCGTATTTTCAAATTCGAAACCGGAGCGCGCTGGCAGAGCCACGAGCCACCGATCCTTTTGAATCCCCAGGGCGTTCCCTATAACAGCATCAAGCGCGTCAATGCCACACGACAATGGGGTATTCGTTTTCATCACTATTCCTATCTCACAGAGGAACAAGCGCGCTGGAAAGGACGGTTCTTTTTGACTTATCTGGATCCAACAACCGTCCCGACAAGCGATACGTCAACACGCATCGGTCCCACGCGCGACTGGTTCCAAAAGGTGTGGCTTGCCTGGGAAAAAGATCCTCAAGATGTGGAGCAGCGTTATGGGACCACCCCGGGAGGCGGCCCTGCATGGAAGCCGGTTGGCCGCACGGCGGTCTACCAAGGGGCTCATCCGCCTGCAATGACAAAACATCCGCTCTGGAACAATCCAAAATATCACTCCTCTAAATCTCAGAAGAAAGCGTCCCCCGTTCAGATGCCCAAACTCTTCATCACTCCTGAGCAGCAAGTTCTCGAAGGCAAGGAAGCTGAACACATGCTGGAACTCTGTAACGACAAACGATTTGTGACCGACCGCGGGATCATTCAGGTCGATCACGACCGCTGGGAGATGGCCCAAAAATATGAAAAACGGACATGGATGGTTTCGGCCCTTCACGTTGACGACGATCGTAACCAGGAACACGCGGAGCGCTTTGACTGGTATCGTTCGCTCGGTTGTCATGCATTCAAGAGCGTGATTGAGCTCGGATGCGGCCCTTTCACAAATCTACGGCTCATTTTACCACTCATTCCGAGTGTGCAACACGTTACCCTTCTCGACCCGTTGATTCAGGAATATCTCAATCATCCTCATAGCACCTATCGTAACAAATGCTTATGTAACCGTCCCATTGAGACCATCGCGTCAAGCATCGAACAGTTCTCGCCCATTCAGACGTATGATATGGTCGTAATGATCAATGTGCTCGAACACTGCTATGATATTCCGAAAATTTTCAATGTCCTTCTTCAGCTTCTGGCACCAAAGGGAATTTTTATTTTTGCAGACAACGTCTTTCGGAAAGAAGAAATCCCCATACTAATTTCCAATCAGTTTGATTCAGGACATCCAATCCGTGTTTCAGAGGACTTTGTCACACAGTTTTGGGACCAGCATTTTCATACATTATATCAAAAAACGTTTTATGGATTGTATGATCAACCTCATCGAATTGATCTTTATCGAATCGGGGAGAGAAAAGAATGAGGTGCCTAACTTCACTTTTTAAAATTAATTGGGACTTGCACTGTAAACACCATTGACACCTTGGATCCGCCTGAAGCAGGCACGAAGATGTTTCAAAGCTTGTCGAAATAAAAATCATAAGTTTTGTTAGAAACTCAGAACCATCTCAGCTCGCCTTCCACATTTGCACATCATGAGCGCCGAATGAAATATGCGCTTCTTTCATACGTCACCGCACCGTTTCGCTTTCCGGCGGACTATCACTTGCAGTTCAGCAACCCAGGCGTCGCGCGCAGCATGCTCCGCGTTCTCCTCAAGATGGGATACGAAGTCGACGTGTGCGAGTGGAGCGACATAAGCTACTGCTCGCACAAGAATTACGATCTCTTCATTGGCCACGGCGGACGCAATTGGGAATATCTCACACGCAACGTGGTGCCGAACGCGGTGAAAATTTACTTCTCGACCGGCACCTATTGGAAGGAACATAACCGCGCAGAAAAGGAGCGCTTTGACAGCTTGCACGCGCGCCGCGGCGTCAAACTTCCCTACGACCGGTGGATCACGCACAGTGAGGAATTCGCGAACCACGAGGCGGATGGAATTATTTGCCTTGGCAACCAGCATGTACTGGAGACGTATAGGA
The DNA here is from genome assembly GCA_013288215.1 of Verrucomicrobiota bacterium. GTDB lineage: Bacteria > Verrucomicrobiota > Verrucomicrobiia > JABWAM01 > JABWAM01 > JABDCI01. Next base: position 12,182 of record JABDCI010000035.1, read on the forward strand.
AATTCCCATTGTGTGTGGCCATCAATAATGGCGTTTATTCGGACAACCATTTTGAGAAAAACTCGAAGGATTACGCGGTGGGACGGAAGCGTTTCGTTTTTTTCGGCGGCATGGGCAGTGTCCACAAAGGTCTCGACAGGCTGATCGAGGCGTTCGCAGGGCTCGACGCAGAACTCTTCTGCACGGGGGACATCGAACCCCATTTTATCAAGGTGTACGAACTCGAACTGCGGCAGCATCGAAACATCAAACCCCTGGGTTGGATCACGCTCAAATCACCAGATTTTTACACACTAATGAACGCGTGCAACTTTGTGATCTTCCCCTCATGCGCCGAAGGCCAGCCTGGAAGCGTGCTTGAGTGCATGAACCAGGGTCTCATCCCAATTGTAAGCCGCGAATCGAACGTGGACGTCCATGATTGCGGTATCATGCTAGAACGCAGTTCCAGCGACGAAATTGCGGCCGTTGTGAATGACCTGATGCAACGCCCTGTTGAATGGCACCACGAGCATTCGCTCCGCGCCCGGCACGCCATCCTTCAGCGGCACAGTGAGGAAGAATTTTGCCGCACCTTCCAGGCCGCTGTTGAAAACATCCTCATCCGGGCTCCGGAGGTTCGCACGCAACGCGCACAGGCTGCTCAGAAAGCAGCGGTGAATACAGCCGCCTATCTGGCAGATCATGCCAACGATCTCGGCGCGCTCGTGCGCGGAGCGAACGTGTTGAAGCAGGCCGGAAATGCGAAAGCCGCGATGGTCGTCTACAAAGCCGCCCACGAACTCGAGCCTGCATGCATCACCGCTCTTGTTGAACTCGTGCACACATCCATCGTTCGTGGCGATCTTGGACGCGCACACGAATTTGTGAGGCAAATCTATCCCCTCTCCCCCTTCGCCACACAGCGCACCCAACTATTGAACGAACTGCAGGAGAAATTCAAATCTATGCATGCGGCAGAGCACGCCGTGACATCTCACCAAGCTGCCACACCGCATGATGCCAACTCATCTCCGCAGCGGATCTTGATTGACGGCGTGATTTTTCAATTGCAGGCGGGTCATCCTCTCGGCATTTCACGACTCTGGTCGAGCCTCCTTCCACAGCTGAAAAATGCGATGCACGACTGTGCCTTTACATTGCTGTGTCGCGAAGGCTTTCCCATTTCGATTCCTGAATTTGAGGAACTCGAGATTCCTGCCTACAATGATCATTCTGCCTCCGTGCTCGACGCGAATGACGCGATACTCGCCGAGATCGGCAGACAGTTGAAACCGACTCTATTTCTAAGCACCCATTATTCGTATATGCCAGGTGTCCCGAATGTGCTGATGATGTACGACCTCATTCCCGAAGTGATGGGTTTTGACTTGAACCAGAAGCACTGGATTGCAAAAGAACGTGCGATCGCCCGAGCACACTCATTCCTTTCCATTTCGAAATCGACGCGCTACGACCTTGCGCGGGTTTACAACATTCCCCTTTCTCGCATCGGAGTTGCCTATCCCGGTATATCGCCCGATTTTCGTCCAGCCAGCCGTCCCGAATGCGACGCTTTCTTGAGGAAATATGGTATTGCCAAGCCGTACTTCCTGATCGTGGGCAACCGGGATCTGTACAAAAGTTGCCGAGCTTTTCTCCACGCCTTCAGCGTGTATCCAGGACACGAACGCATGCAGGTTTTGATGATCGGCGGCGACAGCAAGCTCTTGCCTGACGAATCGCCGTACGCCAGCTTCTGCAATATACAACTCCTCCCGTGGCTGCCGGATGACGAATTGCGCGCCGCCTATTCGTCTGCAGTCGCCCTGATTTATCTTTCGAGATATGAAGGGTTTGGTCTTCCCGTCGCGGAAGCGATGGCATCCGGTTGCGCAGTGATCACTACGAAAATTGCCTCGCTCCCCGAAGTGGGTGGAGATGCCGTGCTTTATGTGCATCCCGACATGCCGCGTGAAATCCTTGCGGGCCTCCACCAGCTTCACAAGCAGGGGGTTCGTGAGGCAATGATCCGGCGGGGGCTTGAGCGCGCGTCTAAGTTCACGTGGCAAAATATGGCGCGCGTGTGCGCGCAGAAACTTCGGCAGGTTGTAGGCTCCTCTTCGTACTAACCAGTACTTAAAAGCCGCAGCGCTCCGTGCAAATATTTCGTCATCATAAACCACCGCCCAATCGAGCGAGGAAATACACTCTGACGCTTCTGTATATAAATCAGAGCCAGAACCATCTTGATGCGCGTCGGTTGATAAACGAACGACATCTTCAACAACATAAATTAATGGGAATCCCACTGGTCAATCGGAATCGCTCACACCTGGCTGTTGTGATGTTTGCGAGTAGTCACCACCAGAAAAACAATGCGCATAAATAAAGAGACGAAAAATCAGTTTTCCGAACCCAAAGATGGCATTCAAAAGAAGAAATGCGATTTTGATTGATGGAATCTCACAGGATTGATCTCCGCCTTTCTTTCATGTTTCATACACATACTGCCGCGAAAAAGTCGTGAGAATCTTCCTTAACAGGGCGTTGGTATGAAATCTGCGCTCCTATCCTATATTCAGGCGCCTTTCAGGCTTCCTCCGGATCACAAAATAGAATTTAGCAATCCCGGAATCGCCCGGAGCTGGGCGCGTGTGCTCAACGAACTGGGCTATGAAATCGACATCGTGGAATGGAACGATACGACTTTCCGCTCCGGCAAAATGTACGATCTCTT